>NZ_JBWLKM010000021.1:0-101956 GCF_059026085.1 Streptomyces sp. a15
AACGCCACGTCCAGCTCCCCGAAGTGCTCACGCACCCGCTCCGCCAGGCCGCGCTGCGCATCGAGATCGCGCGCATCGGCCTGCACCACCGGCACCTTGTCCCCGAGGATCTGCCGCGCCTTGTCGATGCTGGCCGGGGTTACGCCCGTGACCAGCACGTCGGCCCCCTCCGCGATGAAACGCTGCGCGGTCTCCAGACCGATTCCACTGGTGCCGCCGGTGATGAGGGCGCGCTTGCCCGCAAGACGATTCATGTTCATTGTTCCTTGCCGAGTCGTAAGGTAAGTCAATGGACTCACCGCCTGAAGGTAACCCCCGCACCATCCATTAGGCAAGTCAATCCACTTACCATCGGCGGTCTGGAGTGGTTCGGTCATGCCGGAGAAGGTGTGGGCGAGCCCTTGCACACGACGCTGATGAGCGGGGGTTCGCCGTTCGTGGGGAAGTTCGCGGCGCTCATCGGGCACCGGGGCGGTCGCGTCGCGGCAGCCGCTCGGTGACCAGGTCGTAGGAATCCTCGACCGCGTCGGTGATCAGCCGCTCGGTGATGCCCGGTCCCGGCCCCAGTGAGATCGAGTGGCGTTTGTCGAGGTAGCGGCCCGGTGTGATCGAGGCGTAGCCGCGTTCAAGTGCCCGCGCGTGCTCGGGCTCGCACTTGACCGTGATGATCTCTTCGTCCGGGTCGTCGGTGACGATCAGGAACACCTTGCCCGCGACCTTGTACACGTCGAGTCCGGGGGTGAAGGGGTAGCCGTGGCTGACGTCGGGGAGGGCCAGGGCCGCCTGGCGGGCGGTGTCCTGGAGCCGGTCACCGGCCGCGCTCACCGGGCCGCCCGCGCGCCGGTGCCGTAGGTGTGCGGGTCGACAGGCCGCTCGGCCTTGGGCAGGTGGGCGACGACGAGCCGGTAGGAGTCGGTGACGAGTTCCCTGACGAGCTCCTTGTCGACGCCTTCTCCGCTCTCCAGGGTGATCCAGTGCCTCTTGTTCATGTGGTAGCCGGGGGTGATGTGGCTGTACTGCTCCCGCAGGGCGTGGGCCTCGCCGGGGTCCGCCTTGAGGATCACGACGGGACGCCCGGGGACCTCGGTCATCAGCATGAACACCTTGCCGCGCACCTTGAAGACCTCCCAGTCGGGGCCGAAGGGATGCTCCAGCTGGGCTCCGGGAAGTTCCTCCGCACAGTCGGCGGCGGTCTTGTGCAGGGCCGATCCGTTCATGGGCGGTGGGCCTTCTCAGGTGGTGACGGACTGCGGCATCGAAGGAGGCGGAGGGCGCGCCGCGCGGGCGCGGTGGCACGTCCCATCCTTCCGTCGAAGCCGACTGGAAGGGCGGCAGGCTGCGGACACGTGATGGTCGACAAGCGACGCTCCGGGCCGAGCAGGCAGGCCGGACCAGCTGCGGTTCCGCTGTACGGTTTCCAGCCCCCGGTCGGTACTCCCTACGGCCTTGAGGTGAGTACCGTCGAGGACTTCTTCGCCCAGCACGACGACTGGCCGTGGAACCCGCCCCGTCCTGGCCGTGCCACCTTGCCGGACCGCAATTCGTGCCGCGCGGACAACGGCGTATCCAGATCGGTGACCAGGTGACGGCAACAACACAGCAGATGCAGTACGGCGGAGCGCACCAGCTCCGGCTCCCTGCCCGGGAACGCGCGGAAGGCCTCACCTAGACGCGCACCGGCCAGGCCCATCTCCCGTACCTCCGCGAGGAGTTCGGGATCAAACAGCCAGTCCCTGCGATAACCTGCCAAAAACCGGAGATTGGCCAGCTCCGCTTCCGGGGGCTCCGTCCACACCTGGAACTCCCATCCCCTCGACTCGACCACCTCACGAGCCCAGCCCAGGCTGAAGGCGACCTTCGGGGCAGTCAGCAGATGACGGGGTTTGACATCCACCAGCAGCGGCACATCATCGTCCCGCACCATCAAGAAGTCCGGGACGTGACTGCGACCACGACCGCCGATCTCGGCCGACAGCAGGAAAGGCTGCGCATAGATTGCCGCTACCGCCGGATCGAAGTCCCCGTACAGCAGGCGAGTCAGCTCCAGCCGGGACTCGTACACCACATGCGCCCGCATGGTCGCCGACCAGTACGTGCCCGAGTAGTGCTTCTGCCCATGCACCCACCGGAACGTCCGCCACGGGACCGAGGGCTCGAATACATCGACGCGCGCACTCGGCCACGCCCGGCGCTCGCTCTCCCCGCCCTCCGCACGACGGAGCCGTACCGAGACAGATCCGGCCACGGGACCCATGCCGTACCCCCAGCACCGCGAAACGTGGCACCGGGACGCGCAGCTACCCGGCACCCTCAACTCACGGTCGCATGAAGCCTGTTACTGGGATTCGAACATTCGGTCAAGCCATCACATCGCGCGAAGCCGGATACCGGCGTTCGTCCACGCCCGCTGATGAAACTGGCAGACAATTGTCCATGAAGACATGGAATTTCTCACCCGAATCCGGAACCTACAACACGGGCTGATCAGGTCTGCGCCATGTCCACGAACCGCGAGTAGTGGCCCTGGAAGGCAACGGTGATCGTCGCCGTCGGGCCGTTACGGTGCTTGGCCACGATCAGGTCGGCCTCGCCCGCACGCGGGGACTCCTTCTCGTAGGCGTCCTCGCGGTGCAGCAGGATGACCATGTCGGCGTCCTGCTCGATGGAACCGGACTCACGCAGGTCGGAGACCATCGGCTTCTTGTCCGTGCGCTGCTCGGGACCACGGTTCAGCTGGGAGAGCGCGATGACCGGGACCTCCAGCTCCTTGGCCAGCAGCTTGAGGTTTCGGGACATGTCCGAGACCTCCTGCTGACGGTTCTCGGCGCGCTTCGAGCCACCGGACTGCATCAGCTGGAGATAGTCGATGACGACCAGCCTGATGTCGTTGCGCTGCTTGAGCCGGCGGCACTTGGCACGGATCTCCATCATCGACAGGTTCGGGGAGTCGTCGATGAACAGCGGCGCAGCCGAGACATCCGGCATCCGCCGGGCAAGGCGCGTCCAGTCCTCGTCGGTCATCGTGCCGGATCTCATGTGGTGCAGGGCGACGCGGGCCTCGGCGGACAGCAGACGCATCGCGATCTCGTTGCGGCCCATTTCGAGGGAGAAGATGACACTGGGCAGGTTGTTCTTGATCGACGCGGCCCGCGCGAAGTCCAGTGCGAGCGTGGACTTACCCATGGCGGGACGGGCGGCGATGACGATCATCTGGCCCGGGTGCAGGCCGTTGGTGAGCGAGTCGAAGTCGGTGAAGCCGGTGGGCACGCCGGTCATCTCGCCGCTGCGCGAGCCGATCGCCTCGATCTCGTCGAGTGCGCCCTCCATGATGTCGCCGAGCGGCAGATAGTCCTCGCTGGTGCGCTGCTCGGTGACCGCGTAGATCTCCGCCTGGGCCCGGTTGACGATCTCGTCGACGTCGTCGTCGGCTGCGTACCCCATCTGTGTGATGCGGGTACCGGCCTCGACCAGGCGGCGCAGGACGGCACGCTCGTGAACGATCTCCGCGTAGTACTCGGCGTTCGCCGCCGTCGGCACGGTCTGGACGAGCGTGTGCAGATACGACGCCCCGCCGACCTTGTTGATCTCGCCGCGCTTGGTGAGCTCGGCGGCGATCGTGATCGGGTCGGCCGGCTCGCCCTTGGCGTAGACGTCGAGGATCGCCTGGTAGATCGTCTCGTGCGCGGGCTTGTAGAAGTCGTGGCCCTTGAGGACCTCGACGACATCGGCGATGGCGTCCTTCGACAGGAGCATGCCGCCGAGCACGGACTGTTCGGCGTCGAGGTCCTGTGGCGGAACGCGCTCGAAAGATGATCCGCCGCCCTCCCAAGCGCCGTTCTCCCTGCCTCTGTCGTGCTGCTCGTCGCGGCCCCGGGCTCCGTCGCCGCGTCGGCGGGAGGTGGGCAGACGATCACTGGGACCGCTGTCGGCCCAGGGGTCGTCCAAGGGCTCGGAAATACTCACCGAGCCACCTCCTCCCGTCCGCAGAGCGGACCTAGCCGTGCCCCTCTTTTCTACGGCACGGCACTGACAAATGAGACGCCCAACTCCGGTTCTGGAGCGTCGGTTTTGTCGTGATTTCCAAGCCGACGAACGGAGCGGGCGCCGGTCCACCGTAGGCCCGCGGGCACCGTCAGCCAATCTGGTTATCCACAGGCCATGTGGACGACGGCCCGGATGCTGTGGAGAACTCCACAAAACCTGTGCACGACCCGGTGGACAGCCCTGTGAACAAGCCTCGCGTTCTCTCGCGCCACCCACTCTGACCTGCCTTTTTCCCGTCCACTGGCTGTGCAGAAGAAAAACTTTCCCGGTCGGGCCAAGATCACATCGACCGGTGCTCACAAGTGCGCACCACAAGAGACTACGTAAGGGTCAGATAGGCATTGCATCTCTTACCTGTGGACGATTAGATTGGTGCTCATGACACAGGCTCCCGCGCCCCTCAAGGCCGCCCGACGTCGGCACGACCGAGAGATCGTCGCGCTGGCCGTCCCGGCCTTCGGCGCCCTCGTCGCCGAGCCCCTCTTTGTCATGACCGACAGCGCGATCGTGGGCCATCTCGGCACGGCCCAACTCGCCGGACTCGGCGTCGCCTCGGCCCTCCTCATGACGGCCGTAAGCATCTTCGTTTTCCTCGCATACGCCACCACGGCCGCCGTCGCTCGGCGCGTCGGTGCGGATGATCTACAGGCCGCCATACGGCAAGGCATGGACGGCATCTGGCTGGCACTGCTGCTCGGTGCCGTCGTCATAGCCGTCGTGCTGCCCACGGCGCCGGCCGTTGTGGAGCTCTTCGGCGCCTCCGACACCGCCGCCCCGTATGCGACCACGTATCTACAGATCTCGGCCCTGGGCATCCCGGCCATGCTCGTCGTGCTCGCCGCCACCGGTGTCCTGCGCGGGCTACAGGACACGAAGACCCCCCTGTACGTCGCCATCGCAGGCTTCGTCGCCAACGCCGTCCTCAATGTGGGCCTCGTCTACGGGGCCGACCTCGGCATCGCGGGCTCCGCCTGGGGCACGGTCATCGCTCAATGCGGCATGGCCGCCGCCTATCTCGTGGTGGTGGTCCGCGGCGCCCGTCGGCACGGCGCCTCTCTGCGCCCTGACGCCGCCGGGATCCGGGCCTCCGCGCAGGCCGGCGTACCTCTGCTGGTCCGCACGCTCTCCCTGCGGGCGATCCTGATGATCGCCACCGCTGTGGCGGCCCGCCTCGGTGACGCCGACATCGCGGCACACCAGATCATCCTGTCGCTGTGGAGCCTGCTCGCCTTCGCGCTCGATGCCATCGCCATCGCCGGACAGGCCATCATCGGCCGCTATCTCGGCGCCGGCGACCCGGAGGGGGCCCGTAACGTCTGTCGTCGCATGGTGCAGTGGGGCTTCGCCGTCGGCATCGCGCTCGGAGTCCTGGTCGTGGTCAGCCGCCCGGTGTTCCTGCCGCTGTTCACCAGCGACTCCGTGGTGAAGGATGCCGCCCTGCCCGCTCTGGTGATCGTCGCCCTCTCGCAACCGATCTGCGGCGTCGTCTTCGTCCTGGACGGAGTCCTGATGGGCGCGGGCGACGGCCCGTACCTGGCGTGGGCGATGCTGGTCACCCTGGCGGTGTTCATCCCGGCCGCCTTCCTTGTTCCCGCACTCGGTGGCGGGCTCACGGCGCTCTGGGCGGCCATGACGCTGATGATGACCGTGCGGATGCTGACCTTGTGGCTGCGAGCCCGCTCCGGCCGCTGGCTGGTGATCGGTGCGACGCGCTGACCGCTTGAACGCGCCGACCGTTTCACGTGAAACCAGCGTTTCACGTGAAACATGGACTCCACTGCCGGTCTCAGGCACAGGGAAGGGGCCGCACCCGACGGGGTGCGGCCCCTTCCCTCAGCAATCCGTGCCGATCGCAGCGATCAGGCCGCGACGACCTCGATGTTGACCTTGGCGGCAACCTCGGGGTGCAGACGCACAGACGTCTCGTGAGCGCCCAGCGTCTTGATCGGGGCGCCCAGCTCGATGCGGCGCTTGTCGACCTCGGGGCCACCGGAAGCCTTGATCGCGGAAGCGATGTCGGCCGGAGTGACGGAACCGAAGAGACGACCGGCATCGCCGGAGCGGACGGCCAGACGGACCTTGACGCCCTCGAGCCGGGCCTTCACAGCGTTGGCCTGCTCGATGGTCTGGATCTCGTGGATCTTGCGAGCGCGACGAATCTGCTCGACGTCCTTCTCGCCACCCTTGGTCCAGCGGATCGCAAAGTTCCGCGGGATCAGGTAGTTGCGAGCGTAACCGTCCTTGACGTCAACGACGTCGCCCGCGGCACCGAGGCCGGAGACCTCGTGGGTGAGGATGATCTTCATGTTTCGGTCACCCTTCCCTTATCGCGCGGTGGAGGTGTAGGGCAGCAGCGCCATCTCACGGCTGTTCTTCACAGCCGTGGCGACGTCACGCTGGTGCTGCGTGCAGTTGCCGGTCACGCGGCGGGCACGGATCTTGCCACGGTCGGAAATGAACTTCCGCAGCATGTTCGTGTCCTTGTAGTCCACGTACGTGACCTTGTCCTTGCAGAAAGCGCAGACCTTCTTCTTCGGCTTGCGCACAGGCGGCTTCGCCATGGTGTATCTCCTGTGTGATCAAGAAGTGTGGGTACGACCCACCCTCGGCCCGAAGGCCTAGAAGGGGGGCTCGTCCGAGTAGCCGCCGCCAGCGCCACCGCTGGCGCCGCCGGAGTTTCCACCCCAGCCGCCGCCACCGCCGCCGCCCTGGTTGCCACCGGCAGGAGCGCCGGTCGCCCACGGGTCGTCGGCCGGAGCAGCGCCGCCGCCCTGCTGACCGCCGCCGGGGCTTCCGCCCCAGCCGCCGCCACCCTGGGCGCCACCGCCACCGCCGCCGCCGTAACCACCCTGGCCACCACGGCCGGCGGTCTTGGTGACCTTGGCCGTGGCACTGCGCAGACTGGCGCCGACTTCCTCGACGTCCAGCTCGTAGACCGTGCGCTTGACGCCCTCACGGTCCTCGTAGGACCGCTGCTTCAACCGGCCCTGCACGATGACGCGCATGCCTCGCTGGAGCGACTCGGCGACGTTCTCAGCCGCCTGACGCCAGACCGAGCAGGTCAGGAACAGGCTCTCGCCGTCCTTCCACTCGTTCGTCTGGCGGTCGAAGGTGCGGGGGGTGGACGCGACACGGAACTTCGCGACCGCCGCACCAGAAGGGGTGAAGCGCAGCTCGGGGTCGTCGACAAGATTGCCGACGACCGTGATGACGGTCTCGCCTGCCATGGGGGAACCTCTCGGCGGGTTTGCTGCTGGCTGCTAGTGCTGCTACTCGAATCCCGAGATCAGCTGAGCGAAAGAGCTCAGTGGGTCTCGGGACGGAGGACCTTGGTCCGGAGGACCGACTCGTTCAGGTTCATCTGGCGGTCGAGCTCCTTGACGACCGCAGGCTCGGCCTGCAGGTCGATGACCGAGTAGATGCCCTCAGGCTTCTTCTTGATCTCGTACGAGAGACGACGACGGCCCCAGGTGTCGACCTTCTCGACCTTTCCGTTGCCCTCGCGGACGACGGAGAGGAAGTTCTCGATCAGGGGGGCGACAGCGCGCTCCTCCAGATCGGGGTCGAGGATGACCATCACCTCGTAGTGACGCATGTAGAACCCACCTCCTTTGGACTCAACGGCCACGGCAGTTCCGTGGCAGGAGGGTTGTGATGCGTACGCAACGGTATCGGCCGCCACTGACAATCGGGGGTCCCGAGAGGGAATCCCTTGCCATGACGTGGGCAGACACCGGTGCAGACGCTACAGACTACCCGCACAGCGGCTTCCGGTTGAAATCCGGCCGCGGGGACCGTCAATCTGTACACATCGGGTGTGTATGGCGCTACGATGCGCCGTCTTCCGCAGGAGGTGCCCTATGGCACAAGCAATGCGACCCAACACCGTCGGAGGCCTTTTCGCCACGGACGGCAGGCCCCACCCACTCCAGGACACGCTGCTCGCGGTGACCCTGGTACTGGGCCTCACGTCGTTCGTCACGGCGATGTTCCACAGCCTGCATCTGCTCAGCTCCTGGACCGGCCTGGTGGGGATCCTCACCGGCGCGTACGGGCAGTGGATCTCGGAGACGACGCGTGAGCGCTTCGGGCTGATCCTCGGCCTGGGCGCGGCGGGGGTCGGTTTCTTCCTCGGCATGGCGCACGGCGGTCTCTTCGGCTGAGGCCACGGACATCGCCCGCTGAACCACCCATAAAGTACGGCGGAACGCCTCGGCGGCCACAGGCCGGGGCGAAGGTGCCGTATGCCCAGTCGGGGCGCTCGCAAGGCGCAGTAGGCTTCGGCGCGAGAGCCGGAGCCCCTGTACCCATGGGGACACACCAGCCCGAGGAGCGCCCCGAATGAGCCTGACCCTGAGGACGATCAGCCGTGAGCAGCATCTGGCGTACATCCAGAGCCTGCCCTCGGCGAGCCACATGCAGGTTCCGGCCTGGGCCGACGTCAAGGCGGAGTGGCGCTCCGAGAGCCTCGGCTGGTTCGACGACCGCACCGGCGAGATGGTCGGTGCCGGCCTCGTCCTCTATCGCCAGCTCCCCAAGATCAAGCGTTACCTCGCATACCTGCCCGAGGGCCCGGTCATCAACTGGTTCGCGCCGAATCTGACCGAGTGGCTGGAACCGATGCTCGCCCACCTCAAGCAGCAGGGCGCCTTCTCCGTGAAGATGGGCCCGCCGGTGATCATTCGGCGCTGGGAGGCCACCTCCATCAAGGCGGGTATCCAGAACCCGGACGTGAAGCGGCTGCGGGACATCGAGGCCGACTTCATCGAACCGCGCGCCTTCGAGGTCGCCGACAAGCTGCGCCGCATGGGCTGGCAGCAGGGCGAGGACGGAGGCGCCGGCTTCGGCGACGTACAGCCCCGTTATGTCTTCCAGGTGCCGCTGGCGAACCGCTCCCTGGAAGAGGTCCACAAGAACTTCAACCAGCTGTGGCGCCGCAACATCAAGAAGGCCGAGAAGGCCGGCGTCGAGGTCGTCCAGGGCGGCTACCACGACCTCGAGGAATGGCAGCGCCTGTACGAGATCACAGCTGTGCGCGACCACTTCCGGCCCCGGCCGCTGTCGTACTTCCAGCGCATGTGGACGGCCCTCAACACCGAGGACCCCAACCGTATGCGGCTGTACTTCGCCCGGCACAACGGCGTGAACCTGTCGGCGGCGACGATGCTGATCGTCGGCGGGCACGTCTGGTACTCCTACGGCGCCTCCGACAACATCGGCCGTGAGGTCCGGCCCTCGAACGCGATGCAGTGGCGGATGCTGCGCGACGCCTACGCGCTCGGGGGCACGGTCTACGACCTGCGGGGCATCTCCGACTCGCTGGACGAGACCGACCACCTCTTCGGCCTGATCCAGTTCAAGGTGGGCACGGGCGGCCAGGCCGCCGAGTACCTCGGCGAGTGGGACTTCCCGTTGAACAAGCTGCTCCACAAGGCGCTCGACATCTACATGTCGCGTCGCTGAGGTCGCGTTCTTCGCTTCAATAGCTCCCATACCTCTGATACACCGCAGCCACGAGAAAGGTTCCAGGTCCGGCCATGGCGCTCACCCTCTACGTCGACACCGCGCGCTGGCGGGCGCATCACAAGCACGTGCAGGAGCAGTTCCCGGGACTCGTCCCGGTCTGCAAGGGCAACGGCTACGGCTTCGGACACGAGCGGCTGGCGGAGGAGGCCACGCGGCTCGGCTCGGACGTCCTCGCCGTCGGCACGACGTACGAGGCCGCCCGGATCAAGGACTGGTTCGGCGGTGACCTGCTGGTGCTGACGCCGTACCGGCGCGGCGAGGAGCCCGTCCCGCTGCCCGACCGGGTCATCCGCTCGGTGTCGTCGATCGACGGCGTGTACGGCCTCGTGGGCGCCCGGGTGGTCATCGAGGTGATGTCCTCGATGAAGCGGCACGGCATCAGCGAGCAGGATCTGCCACAGCTGCACGCGGCCATAGAGAACGTCCGCCTGGAGGGCTTCGCCATCCACCTCCCGCTGGACCGTACCGACGGCTCGGACGCCGTCGAGGAGGTCATCGGCTGGATGGACCGGCTGCGCGCGGCCCGCCTGCCACTGCACACGATGTTCGTCAGCCACCTCAAGGCCGAGGACCTGGCACGACTGCAGCAGCAGTTCCCGCAGACCCGCTTCCGCGCCCGTATCGGCACGCGACTGTGGCTGGGGGACCACGAGGCCACCGAGTACCGCGGGGCCGTTCTGGACGTCTCGCGCGTGGCCAAGGGCGACCGCTTCGGCTACCGGCAGCAGAAGGCCGCCTCGGACGGCTTCCTGGTGGTCGTGGCGGGCGGTACGTCCCACGGGGTGGGCCTGGAAGCCCCCAAGGCGCTGCACGGCGTCATGCCGCGCGCCAAGGGCGTCGCCCGCGCCGGCCTCGCCACGGTCAACCGGAACCTTTCTCCGTTCGTCTGGGGCGGCAAGCAGCGCTGGTTCGCCGAACCCCCGCACATGCAGGTCTCCATCCTGTTCGTCCCGTCCGACGCCCCGGAGCCGAAGGTCGGCGAGGAGCTGGTGGCCCACCTGCGGCACACCACCACGCAGTTCGACCGGCTCGTCGATCGCTGAACAGCGGCTCCCCGCCCGCTGAGCAAGCCAGGAACAGCCGAAAGGCCGTACACGGAACCCGTGTACGGCCTTTTGCGTGGTTCCCCTACGCCGCGTTCGCTCAGAGCGAACCGCCGGAGGGCTCGGAGGGGGACTCCCCGCCTCGGTTTCCCCACTCCACCTGAGGGACGTCGAAGTGGGCGGCGTGCCGCGGGGGATGGGCGGCGGGACCGAGGACGAAGACGTCCTCCGCACCGTCGAGCACGCCGCCCGAGGGATCGTCGTCGCCGGCCCGGCGCACCACGTCCCGCTCCGGCATGAAGATGTCGCGCACGACCACGACACACAGGTACAGCGTGCCCAGCAGGTGCAGGGCGATGGCCCAGTGGTAGCCGTCGGTCGGCAGGCCCTTGTGG
Organism: Streptomyces sp. a15; assembly: GCF_059026085.1. Classification (NCBI taxonomy): domain Bacteria; kingdom Bacillati; phylum Actinomycetota; class Actinomycetes; order Kitasatosporales; family Streptomycetaceae; genus Streptomyces; species Streptomyces sp. A15. The sequence continues at coordinate 11,009 of NZ_JBWLKM010000021.1, forward strand.
GCGTCGCCGCTGGTCGTGTACGCGAGGTACATCCAGATACCCAGGAAGTACGCCACCTCGCACGCCTGCCAGATCAGGAAGTCCCGCCACTTGGGCCGGGCCAGCACGGCCAGCGGCACCAACCAGAGGACGTACTGCGGCGAGTAGACCTTGTTGGTGAGGATGAAGGCCGCGACGATCAGGAAGGCGAGCTGGGCGAAGCGGGGACGGCGCGGAGCGGTCAGCGTGAGCACCGCGATGCCTCCGCAGCACAGCAGCATCAACAGTGTGGCCATCGTGTTGACGGTCTCGGTGCTGGGCGGGTTGCTCGAGTTCTGGGACCAGATCAGCCAGAAGGAGCCGAAGTCGACGCCCCGCTCCTGACTGAACGTGTAGAACTTCGACCAGCCGTCGAAGGCGAAGAACATCACCGGCAGGTTCACGATCAGCCAGGCGACGATCGCACCCACCAGGGCCGTCCCGTACTCCCGCCATCTGCCGGCGCGCCAGCACAGCACGAGCAACGGGCCGAGCAAGAGGAAGGGATAGAGCTTGGCGGCCGTGGCGAGCCCGAGCAGAACGCCGAAAGCGAGGGATCGGCCCCGCGACCACATCAGCATCGCGGCGGCCGTCAGAGCGACCGCGAGAAGGTCCCAGTTGATGGTGGCGGTGAGCGCGGCCGCGGGCGCCAGGGCGACCAACAGACCGTCCCAGGGGCGCCGGGCGTGCGTACGGGTCACGCAGACGGCGATGACGGCGGCGCACGCCATCAGCATCCCGGCGTTGACCATCCAGTACCACTGTTCCTGGTCCTGGATGCTGCCGCTGCTGGGTGTGAGCCAGCTGGCGACCTCCATGAACACTCCGGTCAGCACCGGGTATTCGAGGTACTGCATGTCGCCGGGGAGTTTGTCGAAGTAGGGCACGAGCCCGTCGGCGAAGCCGCGCCCCTGGTAGAGGTGCGGGATGTCCGAGTAGCACGCGTGCGTGTACTGCGAGCTGGCGCCGAAGAACCAGGCACCGTTGTAACAGGGCGCCTTCTGGACCAGGCCGAGGGCGAACATGCCGATCGCCACGAGAGCGATGATCCGGACGGGAGTCCACCAGGACGTCCCGAGCAGGGCACGCCGCCCGACGGGGCCACCGATCAGCTCGCTGCCGCTCTTGGCGATCTCGTCGCTCTTGGTCGGCCGTACCAGGTCCGGCTCGTGCACGCTCGCTGGCGTCGATTCTGCACTGGGCATGTCGCACATCCTGCCGTACGCGCCTGGCAACATGCCGAGGGCCGCCGCACCTGGTGGGTGCGGCGGCCCCATGTTTCACGTGAAACACCCTTGGCGGGCGATATGGCGGCTAACCGGCTGGGCCTCCGAAGATGCCGCCGTTGTTGTTTCCGTTGTTCCCGTTCTCGCCTGTCGGCGTGACCGTGGGTGTCTGGGTCACACCCCCGTCGGTCGTGCCTCCGGTGTCCGTCCCCCCGGTGTTGTCACCGGTGCACTGCCAGTCGAACTGGCAGCTCTCGGTCGGGGTGGGCGACGGCGACGGCGACGTCTGGCTGGGCGTCGGACTCGGCGTGGGAGTGGCGGACGGCGTCTCGATGACCGTGGGAGTGGGCGTCGGACTCGGAACGTCGTTGACGATCTCGCCGATGGGCTCCGGGGTCGGGAAGGTCTCCGCCTTCACGCCCTTCAGCGCCTGTTCCATGTAGTCGTGCCAGATCTCGGACGGGAACGAGGCACCGTGGATCTTCTCCTGGCCACCCGTCCCGAACATCTCCAGGAACTCGCGGTTCTTCTTGGTCTCGTCGTCGTCCATCCGGAACATGGTGATCGACGTGGACAGCTGCGGGGTGTAGCCCACGAACCAGGCGGACTTGTTGCCGTCGGTGGTGCCGGTCTTGCCCGCCACCTCACGGTCGGTCAGCTTGGCGTTGGTGCCGGTGCCCTTGTCGACCACGGTCTTGAGGACGTCCGTGACGTTGTCGGCGACCTTCGGGTCGAAGGCGTCCCTGGGCGCGTCCTTGTGCGTGTAGATCTGGCCGTCCTTGCTCGTGACCTTCTGGACCGAGAAGGGCTCGCGCTGCGTGCCGCTGGCCGCGAACGTGGCGTACGCGCCCGCCATGCGGATCGCGCTGGGGTCGGAGATGCCGATGGAGAAGGACGGGAAGCTCGTGCCCGCGAGGCTGTTCTCCTTGAGGCCGGCGTCCATGGCCGCCTCCTTCACCTTGTCCAGCCCGACGTCCATGCCGAGCTGTACGAAGGCGGAGTTCACGGACTCCCGCATGGCCTCACGCAGGTCGATCTGGTACTTCGGAGGACTGCCGTACGACTCCTGGCCGTCGTTCTCCTGGAGCCACTCCTTGTCCTTCTCGTTCTTCCAGATCGTCCCGTCGTAGTTCTTGATCTTCAGATCGTTCTTGCCGCTGTACAGGCTCTTCGGGGAAACGACCGTGCGCTCGTCCTGCGCCTGACTCTCGCCCAGGTCCGGATCGCGCACACCCCACTTCATCGCCGCCGCGAGCACGAACGGCTTGAAGGTCGAACCCACCTGGGCGCCGGTCGCGTCGGCGTTGTTGGTGAAGTGCTTCGTCGCGTCCTCACCGCCGTAGATGGCCTTGATGGCGCCGGTCGTCGGATCCACGGAGGCTCCGCCGAACTGGACGTGGGTGTCCGTCTCCGGGCGCTCCTTGGGCTTGATGTTCGCCTTCTGGACCTTCTGGACCGACTTCTCGAGCTCGTCGACCTTCTTCTTGTCGAAGGTCGTGTAGATCGAGTAGCCGCCCTGCTGCATCTTGTCGGCGCTGATGACGTTGTTGTTGATCAGATACGCCTTGGCGAGGTCGACGAGGTAGCCCACCTGGCCGCTCAGCTCGTTGTTCGAGCGCGGGCTCTTCACGTCGGGAAGCTTCCGGTACTCGGCCCGGACCGTGGGGCTCAGATGGCCGTACTCGACCATCTTGTCGAGCGTGTCCTGCATCTGCGCCAGAGCCCGCTTGCTGTTGGCCTCGGGAGTGGCGTTGGTCGGGTCGATGGACTGCGCGCCCGCCGGGTCGTAGTACGTGGCACCCTTGAGTGTCGCCGCGAGGAAGGCACACTCTCCCTCGTTCAGGTCGACGGCGTCCTTGTTGAAGTACGCGCGGGCAGCCGCCTGGATGCCGTACGCCGAGCGACCGTAGTACGCGGAGTTCAGGTAACCCTCCATGATCTCGTCCTTCGACTTGGTGGCACCCACCTTGATCGAGACGAAGATCTCCTTGAACTTTCGCGAGACCGTCTGGGACTGGTCGTTCAGCATCGCGTTCTTCACGTACTGCTGGGTGATGGTCGAGCCACCCTGCGTCTCACCGCCCCGGGCCATGTTGAACACGGCACGGGCGATGCCCTTGGGGTCGATGCCACTGTCCGTCTCGAAGGTCTTGTTCTCCTGCGAGATGACGGCGTACTGCATCGCCTTCGGGATCTGTGAGAGGTTGACGTTCTGGCGGTTCGTCTCACCGCCCGTGGCGACCATCTCGTCACCGTTGGCCCAGTAGTAGACGTTGTTCTGCGCCGTCGCGGTCTGGTCAATGTTCGGGACGCTCACCAGTGCGTACCCGACGCCCGCGACCGCGACCAGGCCTCCGAAGAAGCCGATGAACAGGCCGGTCACCAGCTTCCACGACGGCACCCAGCGCGCCACGCCGTACTTGCCGGCACGCGGGTAGTCGATGATCCGTTTCTTGCCCGGAGCGGCTGCACGCCCCCGGCCCCGCCCGGGGCCGGCCGCGCCGCCGGGGCCACTGCGCCGACCGGCGCGGCCGGCGGGTTCGGCCGCTCTGCGTCGGCCACCACTGCTGCTTCTCTGTGCCGCTCGCCGGGCCTCGGCGCGGCTGCCGAACTGACGTTCCTCGCCACCCGGACCGTAGGAATCCGACTCATGGGAGCTCGCCCCATAGGAGTCGGAAGGAGACCCGGTGGCGCCTCGCGGAGCCGCGCGGCGGCCGGAGGACGAACCGGACTGGCCGCGTCGGGCCGCGGCACGTCCGCCTCCCTGCGCCTGCGGCGGTTTGCGACGGTGCTCGCTCATCGAACGACTACTCCTCGGGCAGGCGCACCTTTGCGCGCCTGGAAACGGCGGCTGGTTTCCGGTCCCCCCGAAGTACGGATGCGGTCGCTTCCGCATTCACCCGTACTGCACCGAGGACAATGACGCCCCCCAGGCGTCACTCGGTTCCCGGTGGTGTGCATGGCGCACAGACTACGCACCGTCAAAACCTGCCTAGCCCCGAAGTTCACCCCAAACCAGGCAACTCGCTTCCCATGAATCAGTGATGTGATCCCGTTCACCGTCCCCCCTCTTGCCGCAACCGGAAGGCCGTTCTATCGTCTGGATGTATCGAGTCGATACATCAGCTCGGCATAAAGACCGTCACGGCCCCCGTCTCGACGGGGCGCGGCAGAGAGGAGGCGACGATGAGCCGGCGTTCCGGGATCCTCGAGTTCGCTGTACTCGGCCTGCTCCGCGAATCCCCGATGCACGGCTACGAGCTGCGCAAGCGACTCAACACGTCACTGGGTGTGTTCCGTGCGTTCAGCTACGGGACTCTGTACCCCTGCCTCAAGACGCTGGTCGCGAACGGCTGGTTGATCGAAGAGCCGGGGAACACCCCCGAAGACGCTCTCGCCGCACCACTCACAGGGCGTCGCGCCAAGATCGTCTATCGGTTGACGGCGGAAGGTAAGGAGCACTTCGAGGAGCTCCTCTCCCAGACAGGGCCTGACGCGTACGAGGACGAGACCTTCGCCGCGCGTTTCGCCTTCTTCGGGCAGACCTCTCGCGATGTACGCATGCGCGTTCTTGAGGGCCGCCGCAGCCGTCTGGAAGAGCGCCTGGAGAAGATGCGCGCCTCACTGGCGCGCACCCGGGAGCGCCTCGACGACTACACGCTTGAGCTCCAGCGCCACGGAATGGAGTCCGTGGAGCGCGAAGTGCGCTGGCTGAACGAGCTCATCGAGAGCGAGCGGGCCGGACGGGACCTCAAGGGTTCCGGTTCCGGGGGGCCCGCTCAGCAGGACACCACATCTGGAGCGACGGGCGATCTGCCCCGGCCGGGGAACACCTCCCGGCCGGATTCGCCCGACGACACCGCCACGTGAGAGCCCACTCAGGGCCTCACTCGTACACACAGGGAGCAACCGGAATGGGTTCGGTTCGCGTAGCCATCGTCGGCGTGGGCAACTGCGCCGCCTCGCTGGTGCAGGGCGTCGAGTACTACAAGGACGCCGACCCGGCGTCCAAGGTCCCGGGCCTGATGCACGTCCAGTTCGGCGACTACCACGTCGGTGACGTCGAGTTCGTCGCCGCCTTCGACGTCGACGCGAAGAAGGTCGGCCTCGACCTTTCGGACGCCATCGGTGCCAGCGAGAACAACACCATCAAGATCTGCGACGTCCCGAACAAGGGCATCACGGTCCAGCGTGGGCACACGCTCGACGGTCTCGGCAAGTACTACCGCGAGACCATCGAGGAGTCCGACGAGACCCCGGTCGACGTGGTCCAGATCCTCAAGGACAGGCAGGTCGACGTCCTCGTCTGCTACCTGCCCGTCGGTTCCGAGGACGCGGCGAAGTTCTACGCCCAGGCCGCCATCGACGCCAAGGTCGCGTTCGTCAACGCCCTCCCGGTCTTCATCGCCGGCACCAAGGAGTGGGCGGACAAGTTCACCGAGGCGGGCGTCCCGATCGTCGGCGACGACATCAAGTCGCAGGTCGGCGCCACCATCACCCACCGTGTGATGGCGAAGCTGTTCGAGGACCGCGGTGTCCGTCTCGAGCGCACCATGCAGCTCAACGTCGGCGGCAACATGGACTTCAAGAACATGCTGGAGCGCGACCGCCTCGAGTCCAAGAAGATCTCGAAGACGCAGGCCGTCACCTCGCAGATCCCCGACCGTGACATGGGCGCGAAGAACGTCCACATCGGTCCCTCGGACTACGTGGCCTGGCTGGACGACCGCAAGTGGGCGTACGTCCGTCTCGAGGGCCGCGCCTTCGGTGATGTCCCGCTGAACCTTGAGTACAAGCTCGAGGTCTGGGACTCCCCGAACTCCGCGGGTGTCATCATCGACGCCCTGCGTGCCGCGAAGATCGCCAAGGACCGCGGCATCGGCGGCCCGATCCTGTCGGCGTCCTCGTACTTCATGAAGTCCCCGCCGGTCCAGTACTTCGACGACGAGGCCTACGACAACGTCGAGAAGTTCATCAAGGGCGAGGTCGAGCGCTAAGACGTCTGGCTTTTCGGCTTGTTGAGGGTCCCCGAGGCATTACGCCCGGGGACCCTCCCCGTATGTGAGGCTGTGCCCCATGGCCGTCGTCCGTGACCTGCGTGTCCTGCTCCGCTTCCGGAACTTCCGACGCCTCCTCGCCGTACGTCTGCTCTCACAGGGCGCCGACGGCGTCTACCAGGTCGCGCTCGCCTCCTACGTCGTCTTCTCGCCGGAGAAGCAGACCTCGGCCACCGCGATCGCCTCCGCGATGGCCATCCTGCTGCTGCCTTACTCCTTGGTGGGCCCCTTCGCCGGCGTCCTGCTGGACCGCTGGCGCCGCCGCCAGGTCTTCCTCTACGGCAACCTGGTGCGCGCCCTGATGGCATCGGTGACGGCTGTCCTGATCGTCAGCCAGGTTCCTGACTGGCTCTTCTACGTCTCCGCGCTGTGCGTCACGGCCGTCAACCGCTTCGTCCTGTCCGGCCTGTCCGCCGCGCTGCCCCGCGTGGTCGACGCTGACCGCCTGATGATCGCCAACTCCCTTTCCCCGACCGCCGGAACGCTCGCCGCGACCGCGGGCGGTGGTCTCGCCTTCGCCGTACGACTGGTGGTCGCGGACTCGGATGCTGCCGTGGTCCTGCTGGGAGCCGCGCTGTACCTGTGCGGAGCGCTCGCATCGCTGCGTATGTCACCGGAACTCCTGGGGCCCGACCGCCAGTTGGTGAAGCCCCGGATCGGGGCAGCACTCGCCGGCACTGCCCGCGACCTGGTGGCGGGCCTACGCCACCTCGCCGCGCCTTCCCGCCGGTCGGCCGCTCGAGCGCTCGGCGCGATGGCGTTGATGCGGTTCTGCTACGGCGCCCTGTTGGTCATGCTGCTGATGCTCTGCCGGTACGAGTTCTCCTCGAACACCGACGACGGACTCGCCCTGCTGGGGCTGGCGTTGGGGATCTCGGGCGCCGGCTTCTTCGCGGCGGCCGTCGTGACGCCCTGGGCTGCCGGCCGACTCGGGGCCAGCACGTGGATCGTCGTGTGCGCTGCGGCCGCCTCGATCCTGGAGCCCTCCCTCGGCCTGCCGTTCGCCACCGCACCCATGCTCGCCGCGGCCTTCGTGCTGGGCCTGACGACCCAGGGCGCGAAGATCGCCACAGACACGATCGTCCAGTCCTCGGTCAAGGACGGCTTCCGCGGCCGGATCTTCTCCGTCTACGACGTGCTCTTCAACGTCGCCTTCGTCGGTGCCGCTGCCGTGGCCGCCTTGATGCTGCCGCCGGATGGCCGCTCGGTGCCGTTGGTGGTCACGATCGGCGTCATCTATGGAGTGGTTGCCGTTGCTCTGGCTCGCTCTGAACGCCAGTGAGTGTCGCCAGGCGATGTTTCACGTGAAACATCGCCTGCCTGCAAGCGCATCCGCCGCCGGCTCTCTTCCGCATCCGGGGGCATGTTTCACGTGAAACATGCCCCCCGTTCCACGGCCTCAGTTCCGCTCGGACCACCACTCCTTGAGTGCGGCCACCGCCTCGTCGTGCCCCATCGGCCCGTTCTCCAGACGAAGCTCCAGCATGTGCTTGTAGGCGCGGCCGACAGCGGGACCGGGTCCGACGCCGAGGATCTCCATGATCTGGTTGCCGTCCACGTCGGGCCGGATCGCATCGAGCTCCTCCTGCTCCTGCAGCTGGGCGATCCGCTCTTCCAGGCCGTCGTACGCTCGCGACAGTGCGGCCGCCTTGCGCTTGTTCCGGGTCGTGCAGTCCGACCGGGTCAGCTTGTGGAGACGGTCCAGGAGCGGTCCCGCGTCCCGGACATAGCGGCGGACCGCCGAGTCGGTCCACTCCCCAGTGCCGTACCCGTGAAAGCGCAGGTGGAGTTCGACCAGGTGCGAGACGTCCTTCACCAGATCATTGGAGTATTTCAACGCGGTCATGCGCTTCTTGGTCATCTTCGCCCCGACCACCTCGTGGTGGTGGAACGAGACCCGGCCGTCCTTCTCGAAGCGGCGCGTACGCGGCTTGCCGATGTCGTGCAGCAGTGCGGCGAGGCGGAGGACGAGGTCAGGACCGTTCCCCTCCAGCGCGATCGCCTGCTCCAGAACGATCAGCGTGTGTTCGTAGACGTCCTTGTGCCGGTGGTGCTCGTCGCTCTCCAGCCGCAGGGCCGGAAGCTCGGGCAGGACATGGTCGGCGATCCCCGTGTCGACCAGCAGCGTCAGCCCCTCGCGCGGGTGCGCGGAGAGGATCAGCTTGTTGAGCTCGTCCCGTACCCGCTCGGCAGAGACGATCTCGATGCGCTCGGACATCTCCTTCATGGCTGTCACGACCTCGGGGGCCACCTCGAAGTCGAGCTGCGCCGCGAAGCGTGCCGCCCGCATCATCCGCAGCGGGTCGTCCGAGAAGGACTCCTCGGGCGTGCCAGGGGTGCGCAGTACCCGCGCCGCCAGGTCGTCCAGGCCGCCGTGCGGATCGATGAACTCCTTCTCCGGCAGCGCGACAGCCATCGCGTTCACGGTGAAGTCGCGCCGGACCAGGTCTTCCTCGATGGAGTCGCCGTACGACACCTCGGGCTTGCGTGAGGTCCGGTCGTACGCCTCCGACCGGTAGGTGGTCACCTCGATCTGGTAGCCGTCCTTCTGCACCCCGACCGTACCGAAGGCGATACCGACCTCCCACACGGAGTCCGCCCACGGCCGCACGATCTTCAGTACGTCCTGGGGTCGGGCGTCGGTCGTGAAGTCCAGGTCATTGCCGAGCCGGCCGAGCAACGCGTCCCGGACCGAGCCGCCGACCAGGGCGAGTGAGAACCCGGCCTTCTGGAAGCGGCGGGCGAGGTCGTCGGCGACAGGGGCGACTCGCAGCAGCTCAATCACCGCGCGGTGCTGCACCTGACTCAGGGCACTGGAGTTGTCTTCGTTGGCGTTCGGCACAACAAAAGAGGGTACGTGGCCCGGGCGACCGCGAGCTCCTCCATTAAACGGGCACAGACCCTCCACCCCGACCTGCACAAGGCCTGCCCATGAGACCCACGGAGACGATCCTCTTTATACGTGCACATTCGGGACAGCACGGCCGTGTCCCCCGATCTTGTGGAGCAGTCCGCGGCACTTCCCCTCAGCGCGCATCGTTACCATGCGTGGACGCACATTCCGACGACCACTGACGACGACGAGGGACGGGCGAGCGCGTGGCCGAGGCGGCAGACTTCCAGGGGACGAGTCCCTCACCTGCCCGCCGCTGGCTGCGGCGCACCGGAGCGCTGCTCGCCGGGGCGCCTCTCCTGGCCGGACTGTGCCAGTTGCCCGCCGCCACGTCCGCACACGCCGCCGGTCAGTCCTCGGCACAGGCCGCCGCGGATTCGGGCACGGTTTCCGTGGCCCTCGACACGCTCAGCCCCAGCGCCCCCACGGACGGCGACACGCTGACCGTGTCCGGCACGGTGACCAACAACGGCAAGCAGACCGTCACTGACGCACACGTGGGCCTGCGGGTGGGGAGCGAGCTGACCACCCGCTCGGCCGTCGACAGCGCCGCCAGGAACAGCAGCAGCACCCAGTCCGTCACGAGCCCGGAGATCGGCGGCAAGTACGTCGAGGAGTTCTCCAAGCTGACGCCGGGCGTTGCCGAGAGCTTCTCCATCTCGGTTCCGGTCGACGAGCTCGACCTCGGCAGCAGCGGAGTCTACCCGTTCGCCGTCTCGCTCTCCGGCGAGACGGCCGCGCAGCCCTGGGAGCAGGTGCTCGGCGCGCGGAGCACGTTCCTGCCGTGGCAGTCCGGCGAGGCCGACACGAAGACGAAGACGACGTACCTCTGGCCGCTCATCTCCACCGTCCACATGACGGCGGAGACGGGGTCGAACGAACAGCAGACGCCGGTCTTCCTCAACGATGACCTCGCCAAGGAGATCGCCCCGGGAGGCCGGCTGGACCAGCTGGTGTCACTGGGCAAGGACCTCGACGTCACCTGGGTCGTCGACCCCGACCTGCTGGCCTCGGTCGACGCGATGACGAACACCTACCGCGTGAAGTCGGGCAACACCACCCGGCCGGGATCCCAGCAGAATCAGACACTCGCGGGCCAGTGGCTCGCCAAGCTGCAGGATGCCGTGGCGGACAAGGAGGTCGTCGCCCTTCCCTTCTCCGACCCGGACCTCGCCTCCCTCGCACACAACGGCACGAGCGTCACCGGCTCGCTGAGCCGTCTGAACGAGGCCACGGACGTCGTCACGAACACCGTGGAGACGATCCTCCACGTGAAACCGACCACCGACTTCGCCTGGCCGGTGGAAGGCGCCGTCGACCCGTCGATCGTCAAGGTCGCCACCTCGGCCGGTGCGGACAAGGTCATCGCGCGCAGTGACAGCCTCCAAGAAGCCGGCGGCCTGCCGTACACGCCCTCCGCGGCCCGGCCCATCGGCGGCGGCACCACGGCGGTCGTCGCGGACGCCCGGCTGTCGACGGCCTTCCAGGGCGATCTGCTGAAGGCCTCCGCCGCCACGCTCTCCGTGCAGCAGTTCCTGGCTCAGAGCCTCACCCTCAACCTTCAGACGGACAAGCAGCGCAGCATCGTCGTCGCCCCGCAGCGGATGCCGTCGGCGCGCCAGGCCCAGGCCATGGCCGAAGCGGTGACGGCCCTGCAGGGCGGAAACTGGTCCCAGTTCCAGGAACTCACGGCGGCAGCCACCGCCAAGCCGGACCCTGGCGCCACCACGAAGGTGCCGTCGACGTCCAAGTACCCCTCCTCGCTGCGCAAGCAGGAGCTGCCCAGGTCGGCCTTCGAGCAGATCGCCGGCACGCAGGAGAAGCTCGACAGCTTCAAGGTGATCCTCGCCAACCAGTCCCGGGTGGTGACCCCCTTCGGACGGGCGATGAACCGTGAGATGTCCACGTCCTGGCGCGCCCGCGCCACGGAGGCGACCAGCTTCCGCAACGACGTGCAGGAGTACCTCACCGGGCTCACCGGCCAGGTCGACCTGATCGACAAGTCGGAGACCAAGCTCTCGGGTCGCAGCGCCACCATTCCGGTGACCGTGCAGAACAACCTGGTGCAGGGCGTGGACCACCTGGTGCTGCGGCTCACCTCGCTGAGCCCGAAGCGCCTCGAGATCGGCGGCGACTCCTACTACGAGCAGCAGGTCGAGGTCTCCGGCGGTCACAGCCAGACGGTGAAGTTCACCACGACAGCCAAGGCCAACGGAAAGGCCACGGTGATCGCCCAGCTGTACACGCAGGACGGCCAGGAGTACGGCGACCCCGTCACCTTCGACGTGAAGGTCACCGAGTTCACGGCCACCGTGATGCTGGTCATCGGCGGCGGCTTCCTCCTGCTCGTCCTTGCCGGCTTCCGGATGTACACGCAGCGCAAGCGCGCGGCCGCCCGTGAGGCCGAGGAGGACGGCCCCGACGGGGCGGACGAGTCCGAGGGCGGACCCGAGAACCCCGAGGGCCTCGAAGACCGTCTCAAGGAGGAGTCCGGCACTCGGGCCCGGACAGACGACCCTGAGCACCCGAGTGACCCGACACCGGACACCCCAGCGGAAAGCGCAGACCCGTCCGGCACGGGTGAGAGAGTGGACCGTTGAGGATGTCGTGGCCGGTGGGCCCGGGACGATGAGGTGGGGTAACCATGAACGCGCCGTACGACGGTGACCGCGGCCAGGCCGCGGGCAGCTCGGGCCACCCCGAGGGCCCGGCGCCTGAGCACGGCCAGGTACCGCCGCAGCCCCCCGCCGACATGTACCTCCAGGACGCCTACGACCAGGACCCCTACCAGGCACAGGATCTCTACGCCCAGGACCCCGTCGCCGAGGCGCTCTACGACCGCGCGGCCCACCCACCGCCGCCGTCGGGCACGTACCAGCCGCAGCAGCCTCTGTATGCCCAGCCACCCCAGTCGCCGTACGCCCCCGACCCGCGCGTGTGGGCGCAGACTCCGGCCCCGGAGCCGGAGGGTCCGACCCAGTACCTGCCGTACGGCGACGATCCCCGCACCACCCAGTTCGTGGGCGTCGACGACCTGGTGTCCCAGGCAGGCGGGGAACGCCACGAGCCGGATGCCTTCGCCCACCTCTTCCGGGACCAGCAGCAGGGCGGCGGCCTCCCGCAGTACGACCCGCCGTCGGTGCCGGGACCGGCAGCGGCCCCGGGCGAGCAGGCATCGGCGCCGCAGTACCGGGCTCCGGCGGCCCCCTCGCCCGCGGCCGACCAGACCATGAACCTCACCGCCACGCCCACCGCGGCTCCGACGCCCTCCGCCAAGAAGGGCGGGCGGGCCGGTGGCCTGCTGAAGTCGAGCGCCGTGATGGCGGCGGGCACGATGGTCTCCCGCCTCACCGGCTTCGTCCGCTCCGCGCTGATCGTCTCGGCGTTGGGCACCGCCTTCCTGGGTGACTCCTTCCAAGTGGCGTACCAGCTGCCGACCATGATCTACATCCTCACCGTCGGCGGCGGCCTGAACTCCGTCTTCGTCCCGCAGCTCGTGCGCGCCATGAAGGACGACGAAGACGGCGGTGAGGCCTACGCGAACCGGCTGCTCACGCTCGTCATGGTGGCGCTCGCGGCGCTCACCGCGATCGCGATGTTCGCGGCGCCCCTCCTGGTGCGCGCTCTGTCGAACCCCGTCGCGAGCGACCCCGCGGCCAACGAGGTCGCCGTCACGTTCACCCGCTACTTCCTGCCTTCCATCTTCTTCATGGGCGTCCACGTGGTGATGGGGCAGATCCTCAATGCCCGTGGCAGGTTCGGCGCGATGATGTGGACCCCGGTCCTGAACAACATCGTCATCATCGTGACGCTCGGGACGTTCCTTTGGGTGTACGGCACGGCCGAGCACTCCGGCATGAGCGTCACGAACATCCCGCCGGAAGGTCAGCGACTGCTCGGCATCGGCATCCTGCTCGGGCTGGTGGTGCAGGCGCTCGCGATGATCCCGTACCTGCGCGAGACCGGGTTCCGGCTGCGGCTGCGCTTCGACTGGCGGGGCCACGGCCTGGGCAAGGCCGCGATGCTCGCGAAGTGGACCATCCTGTTCGTCCTCGCCAACCAGGCGGGCGCGCTCGTCGTCACCCAGCTGGCCACCGCGTCGGTCGCCGACACGAAGATCCCCGGCACCGGCTTCAGCGCTTACGCCAACGCCCAGCTCATCTGGGGCCTGCCACAGGCCATCATCACCGTCTCCCTGATGGCCGCCCTGCTGCCGCGCATCTCGCGCTCGGCCGCGGAGGACGACGGCGGCGCCGTGCGCGACGACATCTCGCAGGGCCTGCGCACCACTGCGGTCGCGATCGTGCCGCTCGCGTTCGGCTTCGTCTCGCTCGGCATCCCGATGTGCACGCTCATCTTCGGCTCCTCCGGCACCAGCGCCGCCACGAACATGGGATACATGCTGATGGCCTTCGGCCTCGGCCTGATCCCGTACTCGGTGCAGTACGTCGTCCTGCGCGCCTTCTACGCGTACGAGGACACCCGGACCCCCTTCTACAACACGGTCATCGTGGCGGCCGTCAACGCCGCCGCCTCCGCCGTCTGCTTCATCGTGCTGCCGGCTCGCTGGGCCGTGGTCGGCATGGCCGCCGCGTACGGCCTGGCGTATGCGATCGGTGTCGGCGTCGCCTGGCGCCGGCTGCGCAAGCGACTGGGCGGGGATCTGGACGGCGGGCGCGTCCTGCGGACGTACGCCCGTCTCTGCATCGCCTCGGTACCGGCGGCCCTGCTCAGCGGCGCCGCCTGCTACGGCATCGGCCACACTCTCGGTCAGGGCGTCCTCGGTTCCTTCGCGGCACTGATCGCTGGCGGCGCGGTACTGCTCGGAACCTTCTTCGTCGCCGCCCGCAAGATGCGCATCGAGGAGCTGAACTCACTGGTCGGCATGGTCCGGGGGCGCCTGGGGCGCTGAGGCGGGGGTACGCGCACAACCATCGTCCGCCACTGTGTGTCGTGCATAGCGGCGGACTGTGGGCACAATTGGTTTCGGCGTCGCACGACGCGCAATGGATGGGGAGGCAGGAACGACGGTGGCGGAACGGAGCACGGCTGCCGTCGACGTGGCAGACAACAGCGGTGACGAGCCGCTGACCGCCGAGGCGGACCAGTCCACGGCCGACGGGGTGGCCAAGAACCGGGAGCGGGACACGGAAGACGTCGAGGCACAGGGGAGTGGCGGGACCGGGAGTCCCGAAAAGGCCTCACCACCGGAGCTGCACAGCGGACACAAGCTCGCCAGACGCTACCGGCTCGAGGAGTGCGTCACCCGTCTGGACGGATTCAGCAGTTGGCGTGCCGTGGACGAGAAGCTGCGTCGCGCCGTCGGCGTCCACCTGCTGCCCGCGGACCACTCGCGGGCTCGTTCAGTGCTGGCCGCGGCCCGCTCTTCTGCACTGCTGGGCGATCCGCGCTTCGTCCAAGTCCTCGACGCCGTCGAGGAGAACGACCTCGTCTACGTCGTTCACGAGTGGCTGCCCGACGCCACCGAACTGACCACGCTTCTCGCCTCCGGCCCCCTGGAGGTGTACGACGCCTACCAGTTGGTCAGCCAGATCTCCTCCGCCATGGCCGCCGCCCACCGCGAGGGCCTGGCCCATCTGCGTCTGAACCCCAACGCCGTGCTGCGCACGTCGACCGGCCAGTGGCGCATCCGTGGTCTCGCCGTCAACGCCGCACTGCGCGGCATCAGTTCCGAAACCCCGCAGCGCACCGACACGGAAGCGATCGGAGCGCTGCTGTACGCAGCGCTCACCCAGCGCTGGCCGTACGAGAACGACGCCTACGGACTGTCCGGCCTGCCGAAGGACATCGGTCTCATCGCCCCCGACCAGGTGCGTGCCGGTGTCCACCGCGGCCTGTCCGAGCTGACCATGCGGGCGCTCGCCAACGACGGCGCGACCGCTTCCCGCCATGAGTCCCCGTGCACCACGCCCGAGGAACTGGTGAAGGCGATCGGCGAGATGCCCCGCATCCGCCCGCCGGAGCCGGCGTTCACCGCCCCGCCGGACTACCAGCGCACGACGTACCAGCAGGGCACGTACGGCCGTCAGGCGCCGCGTCCGGGCGTCACGCAGCCTGTTCAGGCCCCGCCGCCTCCCCTGCAGAGCCGTACCGGCAGAGCGCTGAAGTGGGCCGTCTCGGCCCTCCTCATCGCCGCCCTCGGCCTGGGCAGCTGGCAGTTGGCGGACGCGCTCATGGACCAGGGCAACAAGTCGGACGACACGAACCAGACGCAGACGACGGACGGGAACGACAAGAGTCCGACGCAGGCGCCCAGCAA
Organism: Streptomyces sp. a15; assembly: GCF_059026085.1. NCBI lineage: Bacteria > Bacillati > Actinomycetota > Actinomycetes > Kitasatosporales > Streptomycetaceae > Streptomyces > Streptomyces sp. A15. Next base: position 26,483 of record NZ_JBWLKM010000021.1, read on the forward strand.
GCCGATCGCCATCAGCGGGGCCAGCGACTTCGACCCGTACGGCGACGGCTCCGAGAAGCCGTCCGACATAGACAAGACCTACGACAGCAGTTCCAGCACGTACTGGCAGACGGACTTCTACACGAGCGCCGACTTCGGGCGGCTGAAGCCGGGCCTCGGTGTCATCCTCGATCTCGGCAAGGTGCAGCAGGTCGGGAAGGTGACGGTCTCCTTCGTGGGGAACACGTCGGTCGAACTTCTCGCCGCCTCCAGTGATGCAGGTTCGCAGCCGACGTCCTTCGACTCCTACACGAAGGTCGCCGGGGGCTCCGGTGCGAGTGTGACGCTCAAGCCCGACAAGTCCTTCGAGAGCCGGTACCTGCTGGTCTGGCTGACCAAGTTGCCGCAGACGGAAGAAGGCACCTTCCGCGGCCGGGTCGCTGACATCAAGGTGACCAGCTAAGGGGCTGCTGTCCGTCAGCCGACGATAGAGCGCGCTCCTGTGGGAACGCAGGAGCGCCGCAAGGGAGGGGCCCCATGGCGGAAGGCGCCGGATACGGCGATGTGAGCGATCAGGATCTGCTCGCCCGCCATGTCGAGGGCGATGCCGAGGCCTTCGGTGAACTCGTGCGTCGGCACCGCGACCGGCTCTGGGCGGTGGCCCTGCGGACACTGGGGGACCGGGAGGAGGCCGCTGACGCCGTCCAGGACGCCCTTGTCTCCGCCTACCGGGCCGCCCACACCTTCCGGGGCCAGTCGGCGGTCACGACGTGGCTGCACCGGATCACGGTGAACGCCTGCCTGGACCGCGCCCGTAAGGCGGCCTCCCGCAAGACGTCTCCGGTCGACGACACCGAGCGCCTGGAGCAGCTGCTGGAGCCGCACGAGTCGGCCTCGGCGCCCGCCGAGCGAAACGACCTCCACCGTCAGCTCCTGGAGGCACTCGGCACCCTTCCTCCCGACCAACGGGCCGCGCTCGTCCTGGTCGACATGCAGGGCTACCCGGTCGCCGAGGCGGCCCGCGTCCTCGACGTGCCGACCGGGACGGTGAAGAGCCGATGTGCCCGTGGCCGAGCCAGACTCCTCCCCCTGCTCAAGCATCTGCGGCCGGAAAACACCGGCGCCGAAAGAGAAGCGGGCGACGGGCGGAACCGGACGCAGGGGACATCCGTCCCACCCGCAGCGGGGCCGCGTCAAGCGGGTCCGCCTGATACGGGGCCAAGCGATTCAGCTGCAGTGAAGGGCGGAGGTGGGCGAGCGTGACATCCACGACAGACACAGCCGGGCACCCGGACGTCACGGAGATCTCCGACCTCGCCGAAGGACTGCTCCCGCCGTCCCGGACCGCGGACGTACGACAGCATCTGGCCGAGTGCGAACTCTGCGCGGATGTCCACGCCTCCCTGGAGGAGATCCGAGCACTGCTCGGAACTCTGCCGGGTCCTCCGCGCATGCCTGCCGATGTCGCCGGCCGGATCGACGCCGCGCTCGCCGCGGAAGCTCTGCTGCACGCTACGGCTCCCGACGCTGTCGACGCGTCGGCACCCATCAGCGCCCAGTCCCTGTCCGATGCGTCACCCGCTTCCGGCTCGGACGACAGCCCGCATGTTTCACGTGAAACATCGACCGACCGCCCCGCAGGCCACGCGCGAGCCTCGACCACCGGCCCGGGCCGCAAGGAGACCCGGCGGGGCGGTCGACGTCGGGCGGTCGTCCTCGGCGCCGTGTTCACCGCCGCTGCCCTGGGATTCGGTTCCGTGCTGTTCTCCTCGCTGAACGACGGCAATCCGTCCGCCCCCGAGGCCCAGTCCACCACCGCGGACACCTTCTCCAAGGAGAAGCTGGAGCAGCAGGTTTCCGATCTCCTCGCCAAGAGCCAGAGCGGCGACAGTGGCTCCCGCGCTCCGGACACTCTCGGGATGGAATCCGTCCCCGGCAACTCGCCCAGGGTCTTCAAGGACCCGGTGGTCCCCAGCTGCATTCAGAAGGGCATCGGCCGCGACGACGTAGCGCTCGCGACCGAGAAGGGGATCTACAAGGGGACGGAAGCGCTCCTCGTCGTGCTCCCCGACGCTCCTGACGGCACCCGGGTCACCGCCTACCTCATGGACGCGACCTGCATGGGTCAGCCGTCGTCCGCCACGGCCAAGGTCTTGCTGAAGCAGTCCTACAACGGTTCCTGAAGGCGCACGCTTCGTCTCCGTCCTGCGTGGTATCTCGTACGGTGGCGCATCCTCGTGTGCCCGGACACAGCGGGAATGCGCGCCCCTTAGGATCCGTTGGGTGGGGTGAGAGTTCTGAAAGGCGCTCCCCCGGTCCACGACGCAGTCCAGAGACGAGGAATCAAGCCGTGAGTGACGTCCGAAACGTGATCATCATCGGCTCCGGGCCCGCCGGCTACACGGCGGCGCTCTACACCGCGCGCGCGTCGCTGAAGCCGCTGGTGTTCGAGGGCGCCGTTACGGCGGGTGGGGCGCTGATGAACACCACCGAGGTGGAGAACTTCCCCGGCTTCCAGGACGGCATCATGGGCCCCGAGCTCATGGACAACATGCGCGCCCAGGCCGAGCGCTTCGGTGCCGAGCTCATCCCGGACGATGTCGTCTCCGTCGACCTGAGTGGTGAGATCAAGACCGTCACCGACACCGCGGGTACCGTCCACCAGGCGAAGGCCGTCATCGTCACCACCGGCTCGCAGCACCGCAAGCTCGGCCTGCCGAACGAGGACGCTCTCTCCGGCCGCGGTGTCTCCTGGTGCGCCACCTGCGACGGCTTCTTCTTCAAGGACCAGGACATCGCCGTGATCGGCGGCGGTGACACCGCGATGGAGGAGGCCACCTTCCTCTCCCGCTTCGCCAAGTCCGTGACGATCGTCCACCGCCGCGACACCCTGCGCGCCTCCAAGGCGATGCAGGAGCGTGCCTTCGCCGACCCGAAGATCAAGTTCGTCTGGGACAGCGAGGTCGCCGAGATCCAGGGGGATCAGAAGCTCTCGGGCCTGAAGCTGCGCAACCTCAAGACCGGCGAACTCTCGGCTCTCCCGGTCACCGGCCTGTTCATCGCGATCGGCCACGACCCGCGCACCGAGCTCTTCAAGAGCCAGCTCGAACTGGACGAAGAGGGCTACCTGAAGGTGGAGGCGCCCTCCACGCGGACCAACCTGACCGGTGTCTTCGGTGCCGGTGACGTGGTCGACCACACCTACCGCCAGGCGATCACCGCGGCTGGCACCGGCTGCTCCGCCGCCCTCGACGCCGAGCGCTTCCTCGCCGCCCTCGCGGACGAGGAGAAGGCTGAGCCCGAGAAGACCTCCGTCTGACCCCCATCCGCCCCACCGCACCAACCAGTTAAGGAGCCCGCCGTGGCCGGCACCCTCAAGCATGTGACCGACGATTCCTTCGAGCAGGACGTTCTCAAGAGCGACAAGCCCGTCCTGGTGGACTTCTGGGCTGCCTGGTGCGGCCCGTGCCGCCAGATCGCGCCGTCCCTCGAGGCGATCGCCGCCGAGTACGGCGACAAGATCGAGGTCGTCAAGCTGAACATCGACGAGAACCCGGGTACGGCCGCCAAGTACGGCGTCATGTCCATCCCGACCCTGAACGTGTACCAGGGTGGCGAGGTCGCCAAGACCATCGTCGGTGCGAAGCCGAAGGCCGCGATCGTCCGCGACCTCGAGGACTTCATCTCCGAGTGACGTTTCACGTGAAACATGAATGGGCCGGCCCTGAGGGGTCGGCCCATTCGCTTTAGAGCGGCCGGAGAACCGGTTCCTTCTGTACGGCGCCCAGGAGCCGGTCCAGTGCCATCTCCACGTCCTCCTTCCAGGAGAGCGTGGTCCGCAGCTCCAGCCTCAACCGCGGGTACGTGGGATGAGGCCGAACCGTCTTGAAGCCCACTGCGAGGAGATGGTCCGCGGGCAGCAGACAGGCGGGCTCCTTCCAGCGCGCGTCTCCGAATGCCTCGATCGCTTTGAAGCCCCGCCGCAGCAGATCCTTGGCGACCGTCTGGACCATCACCCGGCCCAGTCCCTGCCCTTGGTAGCCCGGCATGATGAACGCGGTCATCAGCTGCACGGCGTCGGGCGAGACAGGGCTCGTGGGGAATGCCGTCGAGCGGGGTACGTAGGCCGGAGGGGCGTAGAGCACAAAGCCCACCGGTACGTCGTCGACGTACACGACCCTGCCGCAGGATCCCCAGTCCAGGAGGACAGCGGAGATCCAGGCCTCCTTCTCGAGGGCGGGTGTTCCGGCTTTTACCGCGGCCTCGCCACTGACTGGGTCCAACTCCCAGAAGACACACGTGCGACAGCGCTTGGGAAGGTCCTGAAGGTTGTCCAGCGTGAGCGGTACGAGCCGACGCCCCATGAAGGCTGTTCCTCGCTTCCTTCGCCCGCCACGTCGCGGGCGGCCGTCAGAGCGCTTCGTTCCCTGAGCAGGCTGCCGACGAAGCCGCCGACGGCGCCCAGCCCCAGGCCTGCGCTCACCAGTCCTGTCCGGCTCACCGTTCGCATGGCCCCTGCCTCTCCCTCAGAGGTGCTGCCGGGTGGATTCGCCATACCCGAACGCATCGTATCCACGATGCGATTCCACCGATACCGCCTGAAAGCAAAGAGCGGGCCGTGTCCGGTACACACCGGACACGGCCCGTCCTGGCGCCTGAGCGAGATCGCCCCGCCCGTCGGCAGATCAGTCGTCCGTCTCCTCGGAGTCACCGTCCAGGAGGCTCCTCTGCAGCACCGGTCCCTCTCCGGGGGCGAGGCTGCCGAGAATCCGCTCAAGGTCCTCCATCGAGGCGAACTCGACGGTGATCTTGCCCTTTTTCTGACCAAGGTCGACCTTCACCCGCGTCTCGAAGCGGTCCGAGAGACGGGTCGCGAGGTCGGTCAGGGCCGGCGAGACCCGAGTACCGGCCCGCGGGCCCTTGGAGCGCTGAGCCGTCTGGGGCCGAGAGCCCATCAAGGTCACGATCTCCTCGACGGCCCGCACCGAGAGTCCCTCAGCCACGATCCGGTGGGCCAGCCGGTCCTGCTCCTCCGAGTCGTCGACGGAGAGCAGGGCCCTCGCGTGTCCGGCCGAGAGGACTCCGGCTGCCACGCGCCGCTGGACCGCCGGCGAGAGCTTCAGCAGACGCAGCGTGTTGGAGACCTGCGGACGGGAGCGACCGATGCGGTCCGCCAGCTGGTCATGCGTGCAGTTGAAGTCCTTCAGCAGCTGGTCGTAGGCGGCCGCTTCTTCCAGTGGATTCAGCTGGGCGCGGTGCAGGTTCTCCAGGAGAGCGTCCAGGAGGAGTTTGTCGTCGTCCGTGGCCCGGACGATCGCCGGAATCGCCTCCAGCCCCGCCTCGCGGCAGGCCCTCCAGCGCCGCTCGCCCATGATGAGCTCGTAGCGCGCGGGGCCGAGCTGCCGTACGACGACGGGCTGGAGGAGACCGACCTCCTTGATGGAGGTGACGAGCTCCTGAAGAGCGTCCTCGTCGAAGACCTCACGCGGCTGCCGGGGGTTCGGCTTGATGGAGTCGAGGGGGAGCTCCGCGAAATGGGCACCCAGGGGAGGCGCGGGCGTCTCCACGGCACCGTTCGTCGACGGCTCGTCTGTTTCATGTGAAACAGGCGGCAGTGAGGCCACCTTCGCCGCAGCCACCCCACGGTCGGTGGTCAGCACCGGCACCGCCGCCGGGGACGTCGAAACGGCGCTCCCCAGCGCGGCCGAAGCCACCGTCTTCTCCGTCGGGGCAGCAGGGATCAGTGCGCCGAGACCACGACCCAAACCCCTCCGTCGCTCGCTCACTGGATCCCCTCCACCATGCTCCGGTCGCTCTGTGCGCCGATGTGTGCGTGTGTCGCGTCGTAGGAGACGCCGACACCCTTCAGCGCGATTTCTCGTGCCGCCTCAAGATAGGACAGTGCACCGCTCGATCCTGGATCGTAGGTCAGCACTGTCTGTCCGTAGCTCGGCGCCTCGGAGATACGGACCGAGCGGGGAATGCTCGTCCGCAGCACCTCGTCACCGAAGTGACTGCGCACCTCGTCCGCGACCTGGGACGCGAGACGCGTCCGGCCGTCGTACATGGTGAGCAGGATCGTCGATACATGCAGGGTGGGGTTGAGGTGCCCCCGAACCAGATCGACGTTGCGCAGCAGCTGACCGAGGCCCTCCAGTGCGTAGTACTCGCACTGGATCGGGATGAGGACCTCCTGGCCGGCGACCAGCGCGTTGACCGTCAGCAGGCCGAGCGAGGGCGGGCAGTCGATGAGGATGTAGTCCAGTGGCTGCTCGTAGGCCTGGATCGCCCGCTGCAGTCGGCTCTCTCGCGCCACCAGGGACACCAGCTCGATCTCCGCACCGGCGAGATCGATCGTGGCAGGGGCGCAGAAGAGTCCCTCGACGTCGGGGACCGGCTGGACGACCTCGGCGAGAGGCCTGCTGTCGACCAGCACGTCGTAGATGGAAGGGACCTCGGCGTGATGGTCTATCCCCAACGCCGTGGAGGCGTTGCCCTGCGGGTCAAGGTCGATCACCAGGACACGGCTGCCATGCAGAGCGAGCGACGCGGCAAGGTTGACGGTCGTCGTCGTCTTGCCCACACCGCCCTTCTGGTTGGCGACCACCATGACGCGGGTCTGCTCGGGACGCGGCAGACCTTCGCCGGCGCGGCCCAGAGCCTCTACCGCCAGTTGGGCAGCACGACCGATCGGAGTGTCGTCCATCGGGGGTGGTGTTTCACGTGAAACATCCTCCCCCATCGACTCGGTACGGGGACCGGGGACCGGATCGGTCATCGGTCCCGCGATGTTGGCGTCGGACCGCAAGGATTCACTCTCCTCGACTTCAGGCTCGCAATGAACAGAGCCTCCCATGCCTTCGGGGTCGTGAACCAGTGAGGCCTGTTGTTCTGTGGAGAAATCCACGTCTGTGGACAACTCAGGTCCCTCATCGAGTGAACCGAGAGGCTTTCGGTCGCGGGGTTCGGCCGCGGCTCGGCCCCGGCTGATGATGCCGTGTAGCAGTGAGCGACGTTTCACGTGAAACACGATGCACAGCAACGGGGCCCGAACTGTCGCGACACTCCGGCATGGGTACGTTTGGCAGCTTGTGTGGAGTACGTCTCGTCGTCAGGACGGATCAGCGGCGCCGACGTGCACGTCCCGTCCTGGCCGCCTTCGCTCGCTTCGCCGCGAAGCGCACACCACCCGGACTCTCGCCGACTTCGACCCGCACGACGGTGGACAACGGATCCACCACGCCCTCACCCACATGCAGGATGGATGTCTCCACGGCTCCGAGCTTGCTCAGTGCCGTCGCCGCGCTCTTGAGCTCCTCCTCCGCGGTGTCGCCCTTGAGCGCGAGCATCTCCCCGTAGGGGCGCAGCAGGGGGATCCCCCAGGTCGCCAGCCGGTCCAGTGGAGCCACGGCTCGTGCCGTCACCACATGGACGGGTGTGAGCTTGCCCATGACCTCTTCGGCCCGCCCACGAACGACCGTCACATGGTCCAGGCCCAGCAGCTCCACGACCTCGGTCAGAAAGGTGGTGCGCCGCAGCAAGGGCTCCAGCAGCGTGATCTTCAGGTCTTCCCGGACGAGCGCCAGGGGAATGCCGGGCAGACCCGCACCCGAGCCGACATCGCACACCGTCACACCCTCGGGAACGACCTCCGAGAGCACCGCGCAGTTCAGCAGGTGCCGCTCCCAGAGGCGCGGCACCTCGCGTGGACCGATCAGGCCGCGCTGCACGCCCGCCTCGGCGAGCAGCTCCGCGTATCGCACCGCGTCCGCGAAGCGATCACCGAACACCTCACGGGCATGTTCGGGCGCGGGGGGAAGCTCCGCTGCCTCCGTCACGGGGGACCGTCCTTCCGTACCGCGTAGACGCTCCGGGCGCCGACGCCAGAACCACCAGAACTATCAGGCTGACAAAGTCCGGCCCCGCCTGCCGGGCAGACGGGGCCGGAGGAACGTACGGGCCGATCAGGCGGGAAGAACCACGACGAAGCGCTGCGGTTCCTCGCCCTCGGACTCGCTGCGCAGGCCGGCAGCCTTGACCGCGTCGTGCACGACCTTGCGCTCGAACGGTGTCATCGGCTTCAGCTTCACGGACTCACCGGTGTTCTTGACCTCGGCCGCGGCCTTGGCACCGAGCTCGGACAGCTCGGCGCGCTTCTTGGCGCGGTAGCCCGCGATGTCCAGCATCAGCCGGCTGCGGTCCCCGGTCTCCCGGTGCACGGCCAGGCGCGTGAGCTCCTGCAGGGCTTCCAGCACCTCGCCGTCGCGGCCGACCAGCTTCTGCAGGTCGCGGCCGCCCGCGTCGCTGATGATCGACACAGCGGCGCGATCGGCCTCAACATCCATGTCGATGTCGCCGTCGAGGTCGGCGATGTCGAGCAGCCCCTCGAGGTAGTCCGCCGCGATCTCGCCCTCCTGCTCCAGGCGGGTCAGGGTGTCTACGCCCTCGGCAGCGGCGGAGGTGGTGCCTTCCGTCACGGGATGGACTCCTTACTTACTTCTTGGACGGGGACTTGGGCCGCTGCGGACCCTTGCGCTGTCCGGACTGGGCCTTGCTGCGGGTACCGCCGGTTTTCTTGGCAGCGGCGGAGGGCTTGGCGTCCTCGGGCTCGTCGGACTTGATCAGCGACGGGCCTTCACCGGCCGCCTTGGGAGCACCGGACTGGCGCTGGGACTTGCTCTGCCGCTTGGGCTGCTGACGCTTGGGAGCGGCGGCGCTCGTGGGCGTACCGTCCTCGGTCTGCGATACGGCCTGGGCCTCGCCCTTCACCACGTTGCCGTCGGCCTGGGCCGTGAGGCCCGCCTTGTTCAGGCCGTTGATGAACTTGCGCTCGAACTCGTTGCGGTCGCGGCCCTTGGCCACGATGGCCTTGACGATGGCCCTCTCGCCGCGGCCGCGCGTCTTGCCGTGGTGCGTGACGTGCTTGTACAGACGCTCCAGGTACGCGGCCTGCGCCTTGGAACCCGGAGTCGGGTTGTTGCGGATGACGTACATCTGCTGGCCCATGGTCCACACGTTGGTGGTCAGCCAGTAGACGAGGACACCGACCGGGAAGTTGATGCCGAAGACGGCGAACATGATGGGGAAGACGTACATCAGCATCTTCTGCTGCTGCATGAACGGCGTCTTCACCGTGGTGTCGACGTTCTTCGTCATCAGCTGACGCTGCGTGTAGAACTGCGACGCCGACATCATGACGATCATGACCGCGGTCACGATGCGCACCGTGGTCAGCGAGGCGTCGAGGGCGGCGACGTCCGAGCCGCTGTCGGTGAACTTCGCGGCCAACGGAGCGCCGAAAATGTGCGCCTTCTGCGCGCTGTCCAGCAGGTTCTGGTTGATGGAACCGATGGTGTCGTTGTTCGCGATGCTGTTGAGCACGTGGTACAGGGCGAAGAAGAACGGCGACTGCGCCAGGATGGGAAGGCACGAGGAGAGCGGGTTGGTGCCCGTCTCCTTGTACAGCTTCATCATCTCTTCGGACTGACGCTGCTTGTCGTTCTTGTAGCGCTCCTGGATCTTCTTCATCTCGGGCTGCAGCGTCTGCATGGCCCGGGTCGCCTTGATCTGCTTCACGAAGAGCGGGATCAGGCAGATACGGATCAGGATCACCAGCGACACGATGGACAGGCCCCAGGCCCACCCGGTGTCATCGCCGAAGATGGCGCCGTACACCGTGTGGAACTGGACGATGACCCAGGAGACAGGTGTCGTGATGAAGCTGAAGAAGCTGGCAATCGTGTCCACTAATCATGCTCCTTGGGCATGGGACGGGGTCTCTGCGGCCGGGCTCGTAGGAGCCTGCCCCTCGGTGGCCGGTTCGGCGGAGGAGGGCCCGCCCCTGCGTGTACGCCAGGCGCCACGCAGCATTTCGTGCCACCGCGGACGCTTGCGCGGCGGGACATGGTCCACACCGCCCAGCGACCACGGATTGCACCGCAGGATGCGCCAGGCCGTAAGTCCCGTGCCCTTGATCGCACCATGCCGGTCGATGGCCTGGTACCCGTAGTGGGAGCACGACGGGTAGTACTTGCACACCGGCCCGAGCAGCGGGCTGATGGTCCACTGGTACAGCTTGATCAGCGCCAGCAGCGGGTACTTCATCGCGCGCCCCCTCCCAGCAACCGCTCCAGGGCGGCATCCAGGTCTTGGGCCAGTTGTGCATGATCGGCGTCCCCCGCAGCGGGCAACGCTCGTACGACTACCAGGCTACCGGGGGGCAACGAGGCGACTCGATCGCGCATCAGGTGGCGAAGTCTGCGCTTCACCTTGTTACGCACCACCGCACCGCCCACGGCCTTGCTCACGACGAAACCCGCACGCGTCGGGGGAGCGCTCTCCCCAGGCGCGTGCGGGTTCGTTGCACCGCTACGAAGGTGGACGACGAGAGACGGGCGTCCGGCCCGACGACCTCGTCGTACCGCGGTCGCGAAGTCCTCGCGCCGCCTCAGCCGGTTCTCGGTGGGCAGCACGATGTCATGACCTGACCGGAATCAGGCGGACAGGCTGGCGCGACCCTTGCCACGGCGGTTCGCGAGAATCGCGCGGCCGGCGCGGGTGCGCATCCGCAGGCGGAAGCCGTGGGTCTTGGCGCGACGACGGTTGTTCGGCTGGAAGGTGCGCTTGCTCACTCGGGGGCTCCAGAATAAATCGGGGTTTTCGGGGTGCCGTCCTGGCTGTCACCGTGCGCCCACGAGTAGCTCGCGTCACGCCCGAGTGCACCGCTGACCGATCACCCAAATGATCTGTGCCCATCGGAGGCAGGCGGCAGCAGCCATCGACAACTCGACCTGGTTACGGTACGCGCGGCTACGCCATCCGGTCAAACCAGCGGTCACCAGGAGACACTATCCACAGGCTGGGGACAACAACTTGAACCGCACCGGTCGCCCTGACTACCGTGGCTGGACTCCGATTCGTTCCCTTGTACCTGCCCCACCCCATTTGAATCCCGACCGTTCCCGAACCACACGTTCGTGGGACCCGTGAGAGAGCGTGCCCTGTGGCTGACGTACCTGCCGATCTTGCCGCAGTGTGGCCACGAGTACTCGAGCAGCTTCTCGGTGAAGGGCGTGGGCAGGGTGTCGAGGTCAAGGACGAGCACTGGATCCGACGCTGCCAGCCGCTCGCGCTCGTGGCGGACACCGCACTGCTCGCCGTACCGAACGAATTTGCGAAGGGCGTGCTCGAAGGCCGCCTCGCCCCCGTCGTCAGCGAAACCCTGAGCCGTGAGTGCGGACGTCCGATCCGCATCGCGATCACCGTCGACGACTCCGCCGGCGAACCCCCGGGCCCCCCGAGCCCGCCGCCTAGGCCCCAGCAGCGCTACGAGGAGCCCGAGCTCCCCTCCGGCCAGTACGAGAGTTACGGCCGCCACCGCGCCGACGACCAGAGGCCGGGCCGCTCCGAGCAGCACCCGGGCCCCCAGGGTGACCACACGCCCCGCCCGGACGGGCTCCCGAACGCCCGCCCCGCATACCCCTCGGAGTACCAGCGCCCCGAGCCCGGCGCCTGGCCCCGCCCGCAGCAGGACGACTACGGCTGGCAGCAGCAGCGCCTCGGCTTCCCCGAGCGCGACCCGTACGCCTCGCCGTCACAGGACTCCTACGGCGGCCGCTCCCAGGACGCGTACTCGCAGGATTACCGTCCGCAGTCGATGGAGCGCCCGTCGTACGACAACCAGCGCCCCGAGTACGAGCAGCGACCGGACTACGGCCGCCACCGCGCCGACGAGGAGCAGCGCGACGCCCGCCGCGAGCGGCCCGAGCCGTCGGCCGGCTCCGGGCACATGAGCCGCGGTGGTCCGGTCGGTTCCCATCTGCCCACCACCGGCGCCCCCGGCCCGCTGGCCGCGCAGCCCGCGCCGGCGACCGGTCCGGGCGAGCCGACCGCGCGCCTGAACCCGAAGTACCTCTTCGACACGTTCGTCATCGGCGCCTCCAACCGCTTCGCGCACGCGGCCGCGGTGGCCGTCGCCGAAGCGCCCGCGAAGGCGTACAACCCCCTGTTCATCTATGGGGAGTCGGGACTTGGCAAAACGCATCTGCTGCACGCGATCGGGCACTACGCGCGCAGCCTCTACCCGGGCACACGCGTCCGCTATGTGAGCTCGGAGGAGTTCACCAACGAGTTCATCAACTCCATCCGCGACGGCAAGGGCGACAGCTTCCGCAAGCGCTACCGCGAGATGGACATCCTGCTCGTCGACGACATCCAGTTCCTCGCGGACAAGGAGTCGACGCAGGAGGAGTTCTTCCACACCTTCAACACGCTCCACAACGCCAACAAGCAGATCGTGCTGTCCAGCGACCGGCCGCCCAAGCAGCTGGTGACGCTGGAGGACCGGCTGCGGAACCGTTTCGAGTGGGGCCTGATCACCGACGTCCAGCCGCCCGAGCTGGAGACGCGCATCGCGATCCTGCGCAAGAAGGCGGTCCAGGAGCAGCTCAACGCCCCGCCGGAGGTGCTGGAGTTCATCGCGTCCCGGATCTCGCGCAACATCCGCGAGCTGGAGGGCGCGCTGATCCGGGTGACGGCGTTCGCGTCGCTCAACCGGCAGCCGGTGGACCTCGGCCTGACAGAGATCGTCCTCAAGGACCTCATCCCCGGCGGCGAGGACTCGGCCCCGGAGATCACCTCCACGGCCATCATGGGCGCGACCGCCGACTACTTCGGCCTCACGGTCGAGGACCTGTGCGGCACCTCTCGGGGCCGCGCGCTGGTGACGGCCCGCCAGATCGCCATGTACCTGTGCCGCGAGCTGACGGACCTCTCCCTGCCGAAGATCGGCGCGCTGTTCGGCGGCCGCGACCACACGACGGTCATGCACGCGGACCGCAAGATCCGCAATCTGATGGCCGAGCGGCGCTCCATCTACAACCAGGTCACCGAGCTGACGAACCGCATCAAGAACGGCTGACAGAGCCGCTCGTACGCCTCTGAGGGCGCCCCCGGGACGGATTACCGGGGGCGCCCTCAGTCGTTCCGGAGACCAGCAACCGGGCCCGTCGCGACATCCGCTGTTCGAATACCTGCCGGGTTACGGCCTCTCTCCACAGATCCGGCGACTTTCTTCCGTCCACATCCTGGGGACTGGGAAGTTGTCCAGATCGTGTCCACAGGGACCCTCGTCGAGAGACCATCAGACCAGGTCAGGTGGCTGTGGATCCGTGGACGAACGATCTCCACAGACTGTGGACAGCGAGATGATCCACAGCCTGTGCATCGAGTTGTCCACCGGCCGCCCACAGGCTGAGGACGGTTGTCCCCAGCGATCCCCAGCTTCTCCACACCGCTGTCCACTGTTCGGCAACGCGACGCGCCTCCTCACCGTGTCGAGTGAAAGGCGTCACACGAAGGTGCCGGGTTGGGCTGTGGGAAACGTGGGTAAAGCTGGGGACGGTGCTGGGGAGAAGTAGCCCGAGGCTGTGCATGGAGTGTGCAGAACTTTCCGTTCTCCACAGAAACGCCCGGTTGTCCACCGTCGTCACCCACAGGGTCGGTGGACAAAATTTCCCCTCTGAGCTGGGAGAACGGGGTTATCCACGGTATCCACAGGCCCTACTACTACTCCCAACTAGAGAGAGCTGGGAATCCGTTTCGAAGCGGGCCCTGTGCACAACTCGCTGTCCGGCTCCCGACTGCCCCTCGTCACGACTTGACCCCGAGAGGCACCGACTGTCAGTGCTGTGCGTCAGACTGGTCCCCGGTGTCCTTCCCCTGACAGGGATCGACGACACCGCGACAGACGACGAAGCCAGGCAGGGCGAGAAGCGCCGGCAACAGCAGGAGGCGGCAACGGTGAAGATCCGGGTGGAACGCGACGTACTCGCGGAGGCAGTGGCCTGGGCGGCACGCAGCCTCCCGGCCCGTCCGCCGGCGCCTGTCCTCGCCGGCCTTCTCCTGAAGGCCGAGGACGGCCAGCTGAGCCTGTCCAGCTTCGACTACGAGGTCTCGGCACGGGTGTCCGTGGAGGCGGAGGTCGACGAGGAGGGCACGGTGCTGGTCTCCGGCCGCCTCCTTGCCGACATCTCGCGCGCCCTCCCCAACCGGCCGGTGGAGATTTCCACAGACGGTGTACGGGCGACGGTGGTCTGCGGCTCCTCACGCTTCACACTCCACACACTGCCTGTGGAGGAGTACCCGGCCCTGCCGCAGATGCCGAACGCGACGGGCACCGTTCCCGGCGAGGTCTTCGCCGCGGCCGCCGCCCAGGTCGCCATCGCCGCCGGCCGTGACGACACGCTGCCCGTCCTCACCGGTGTACGCATCGAGATCGAGGGCGACACGGTCACGCTGGCGTCCACCGACCGCTACCGCTTCGCGGTCCGCGAGTTCCTGTGGAAGCCGGAGAACCCCGAGGCGTCCGCGGTGGCGCTGGTGCCCGCCAAGACGCTCCTGGACACCGCCAAGGCCCTCACGAGCGGCGACAGCGTCATCCTGGCGCTGTCCGGCGGTGGGTCGGGCGAGGGCCTGATCGGTTTCGAGGGCGCCGGCCGTCGTACGACGACGCGTCTGCTGGAAGGCGACCTCCCGAAGTACCGCTCGCTGTTCCCGACGGAGTTCAACTCCGTGGCCGTCATCGAGACCGCCCCCTTCGTGGAGGCCGTCAAGCGTGTGGCCCTGGTCGCCGAGCGCAACACCCCGGTGCGGCTCAGCTTCGAGCAGGGCGTGCTGATCCTGGAGGCGGGGTCCAGCGACGACGCACAGGCTGTGGAGCGGGTCGACGCCCAGCTGGAGGGCGACGACGTCTCGATCGCCTTCAACCCGACATTCCTGCTGGACGGCCTGAGCGCCATCGACTCCCCGGTGGCCCAGCTGTCCTTCACGACGTCCACGAAGCCGGCCCTGCTCAGCGGCAAGCCGGCCCTGGACGCCGAGGCGGACGAGGCCTACAAGTACCTGATCATGCCGGTGCGGCTGAGCGGCTGAGCGATGTGAACCCGGCCACTTCGCCGGACGTCTCTGCTGGGGGTCGTCCCCCACAAGATCGCAGTATGCCGGTGCGGCTGAGCGGCTGACCGGATCCGTCGGAGAACTCGCAGGTCGGGGCCTACGTCTGAGCGCGTATGCCCACAGATGTGCGCGAGCGTCCGGGTTTAGGCTCGGACGCAGGTACGGAAGTGCCGTAACGCCACGTCGCACACCTAAGGAACACTGATGGAGCTCGGTCTCGTCGGCCTCGGCAAGATGGGCGGCAACATGCGCGAGCGGATCCGCCGCGCAGGCCACACCGTCATCGGATACGACCGCAACCCGGATCTCGCCGACGTCCACAGCCTCGCTGAGCTTGTGGGCAAGCTCAAGGGCCCGCGTGTGGTCTGGGTGATGGTTCCGGCCGGTGCCCCGACCCAGGCGACCGTCGACGAACTCGCCGACTTGCTGGAGCCCGGGGACGTCGTCGTGGACGGCGGGAACTCCCGCTGGACCGACGACGAGAAGCATGCGGAGGAGCTGGCGGCCAAGGGCATCGGCTTCGTCGACTGCGGAGTCTCCGGCGGCGTCTGGGGCCTGGAGAACGGCTACGCGCTGATGTACGGCGGCGACGCGGAGAACGTCGCCAAGGTGCAGCCGATCTTCGACGCCCTCAAGCCGGAGGGTGACGCCGGCTCGGTGCACGCCGGCAAGGTCGGCGCGGGCCACTTCGCGAAGATGGTCCACAACGGCATCGAGTACGCGATGATGCAGGCTTATGCCGAGGGCTGGGAGCTCCTGGAGAAGGTCGACTCCGTGACCGATGTCCGGGAGGTCTTCCGCTCCTGGCAGGAGGGCACGGTCATCCGCTCCTGGCTGCTCGACCTCGCGGTGAACGCCCTCGACGAGGACGAGCACCTGGACAGGCTGAAGGGTTTTGCACAGGACTCCGGCGAGGGACGCTGGACTGTGGAAGCCGCCATCGACAACGCCGTGCCGCTGCCCGCGATCACGGCCTCCCTCTTCGCGCGGTTCGCGTCGCGCCAGGAGGACTCGCCGCAGATGAAGATGGTCGCCGCGCTGCGGAACCAGTTCGGCGGCCACGCGGTCGAGAAGAAGTAATCCACAGGGCCGCACAGCGGTCCACAAGCTGCGGTTAACAAGCTGCGGTCCACAAGCTGCAGCCCACGAGCTGGGGGAGGTCGCGCACGACCATGCACGTCACGCATCTGTCGCTGGCCGACTTCCGCTCGTACGCCCGGGTCGAAGTTCCGCTCGACCCGGGCGTCACCGCGTTCGTCGGCCCGAACGGGCAGGGCAAGACGAATCTGGTCGAGGCGATCGGCTACCTCGCCACCCTCGGCAGCCACCGCGTCTCCTCGGACGCCCCCCTGGTTCGCATGGGCGCCGACCGCGCGGTCATCCGGGCCCAGGTCAGACAGGGCGAGCGCCAGCAGCTGGTCGAGCTGGAGCTGAACCCCGGCCGGGCCAACCGGGCCCGCATCAACAGGTCCTCGCAGGTCAGACCGCGTGACGTGCTGGGGATCGTACGGACTGTGCTGTTCGCGCCCGAGGATCTCGCGCTGGTCAAGGGTGATCCCGGCGAGCGGCGCCGCTTCCTCGACGAGCTGATCACGGCGCGCTCTCCGCGGATGGCCGGCGTTCGTTCCGACTACGAACGCGTCCTCAGGCAGCGCAACACGCTGCTGAAGTCGGCCGCGCTCGCCCGTCGGCACGGCGGCCGTTCCATGGACCTGTCCACCCTCGACGTCTGGGACCAGCATCTCGCGCGCGTGGGTGCCGAGCTGCTCGCCCAGCGGCTCGACCTGATCGCGGCGATCCAGCCGCTGGCCGACAAGGCGTACGAGCAGCTGGCGCCCGGCGGCGGCCCGGTCGCCATGGAGTACAAGCCGTCCGCGCCGGGCGAGGCACACACGCGGGAGGACCTCTACGAGCAGGTCATGGCCGCGCTGGCCGAGGCCCGCAAGCAGGAGATCGAGCGGGGTGTCACGCTCGTCGGACCGCACCGGGACGAACTGCTGCTCAAGCTCGGCCAGATGCCCGCCAAGGGCTATGCCTCGCACGGCGAGTCGTGGTCGTACGCGCTGGCCTTGCGTCTGGCGTCGTACGACCTCCTCAGGGCGGAGGGCAACGAACCGGTGCTCGTTCTGGACGACGTCTTCGCCGAGTTGGACACCCGTCGCCGCGAGCGCCTGGCCGAGTTGGTCGCGCCGGGCGAGCAGGTCCTGGTGACGGCCGCGGTCGACGACGACGTACCGCACGTGCTGGCGGGTACACGGTTCACCGTGGCGGACGGGACGGTGGAGCGCGTATGAGCACCGAAGACGGACCGGCCCCCGAAAAGAAGCCAGAACCCTCCGGCGTCGACCTCGCGCGCGTGGCGCTCAGGGCCGCCAAAGAGCAGGCACGCGCGCGTGGGGACGCGGTGCAGCAGAAGAAGCAGGCGCGTCGCGGCGGCCTGCGCTCCGGCGCGCGCGCCGACGGACGCGACCCCATGGCGCTGGGCGCCGCGATCAACCGGCTGATCACCGAGCGCGGCTGGGAGGCGCCGGCCGCGGTGGGCGGAGTGATGGGCCGCTGGCCGCAGATCGTCGGCGAGGACCTGGCCAAGCACTGTGAGCCGGAGAAGTACGACGAGGACGAGCGGGTCCTGGTCGTGCGCTGCGACTCCACGGCCTGGGCGACGAACCTGCGCCTGCTCGCTCCGCAGCTGATCGCACGCCTGAACGAGGACCTGGGCCACGGCACGGTGACGCTGATCAAGGTGCAGGGCCCCGGCGGTCCTCCCCGCCGCTACGGCCCGCTGCGCGCCCCCGGCAGCACGGGACCCGGCGACACCTACGGGTGACGGGCGCGCCCGGGGTGACCGGCTGCGCCCACGTGCGAGCCGTATCAAAGGGTGACTGACGTCACAACCACAGGTCCCGGACGATCCCGTCGGGTCACCGCACGCGGTGGCGAATACCGACCTGACTCCCAAGTAGCCGAGGGTTGACAGCCCGAAGCGCTGAGTGCCTCCGTGAGCCTCCTTGAGCCCCGTTCCGTATATGGGGACCCGGAAGACGCCGGTTGAGGGCGGCACATGCGGACTCAGGTACCGGCAAACCCCCATCACTGTCGGCGCTACCGGTAGACTGGAAGCTAATCCCGCCCCAATCGTGGGGACCGCCCGGGAAAAGCTGAGCAACGCTGAACAAGGCTTACCAACGCAACATGCCGCAGCCGCTCCGGCAACCCGCCGACGAGCCCGGCTCGTGCTGTGCCAGAAAGGGCGCTTCGTGGCCGATTCCGGCAACCCCAACGAGAACATCCCGTCCACCGAGGCTCCGGCCGGAAGCGCCGAGGCCTCAGCCACGGCGTACGACGCCAGCGCCATCACCGTCCTCGAGGGTTTGGACGCGGTCCGCAAGCGACCCGGTATGTACATCGGCTCGACCGGTGAGCGCGGACTTCACCACCTTGTGCAAGAGGTCGTCGACAACTCCGTCGACGAGGCGCTGGCCGGCCACGCGGACACCATCGACGTGACGATCCTGGCCGACGGCGGTGTTCGCGTCGTCGACAACGGCCGTGGCATCCCGGTGGGCATCGTGGCCTCCGAGGGCAAGCCGGCCGTCGAGGTCGTGCTGACGGTCCTGCACGCGGGCGGCAAGTTCGGCGGCGGCGGCTACGCGGTCTCCGGCGGTCTGCACGGCGTGGGCGTCTCCGTCGTGAACGCCCTGTCGTCGAAGGTCGCCGTCGAGGTCAAGACCGACGGGTACCGCCACACGCAGGACTACAAGATGGGCGTCCCCACGGCGCCGTTGGTCAAGCACGAGGCCACGGACGAGACCGGCACGTCGGTCACCTTCTGGGCCGACGCCGACATCTTCGAGACCACGGAGTACTCCTTCGAGACGCTCTCGCGGCGCTTCCAGGAGATGGCGTTCCTCAACAAGGGCCTGACGCTCAAGCTCACTGATGAGCGGGAGTCGGCGAAGGCCACCTCCGGGGCGGACGAGGCGGGCGCGGACGAGACGGCCGAGGTCAAGACCGTCACGTACCACTACGAGGGCGGCATCGTCGACTTCGTGAAGTACCTCAACTCCCGCAAGGGAGAGGCGGTGCACCCGACGGTGATCGACCTCGAGGCCGAGGACAAGGACAAGAGCCTCTCCCTCGAAGTCGCCATGCAGTGGAACAGCGGTTACAGCGAGGGCGTGTACTCCTTCGCGAACATCATCCACACGCATGAGGGCGGTACCCACGAAGAGGGCTTCCGCTCGGCGCTCACCAACCTGATCAACAAGTACGCGCGCGACAAGAAGCTGCTGCGCGAGAAGGACGACAACCTCACGGGTGACGACATCCGCGAGGGTCTGACGGCGATCATCTCGGTGAAGCTCAGCGAGCCGCAGTTCGAGGGCCAGACCAAGACCAAGCTGGGCAACACGGAGGCCAAGACCTTCGTTCAGAAGGCGGTCTACGAGCACCTGAACGACTGGCTGGACCGCAACCCGGTCGAGGCGGCGGACATCGTCCGCAAGGGCATCCAGGCGGCCACCGCGCGCGTGGCGGCGCGCAAGGCGCGCGACCTGACCCGCCGCAAGGGCCTCCTGGAGACGGCGTCCCTGCCGGGCAAGCTCTCCGACTGCCAGTCGAACGACCCCATCAAGTGCGAGATCTTCATCGTCGAGGGTGACTCCGCCGGCGGCTCGGCCAAGTCCGGCCGCAACCCGGAGTACCAGGCGATCCTCCCGATCCGCGGCAAGATCCTGAACGTCGAGAAGGCCAGGATCGACAAGATCCTGCAGAACCAGGAGATCCAGGCGCTGATCTCGGCCTTCGGCACCGGAGTCCACGAGGACTTCGACATCGAGAAGCTGCGCTATCACAAGATCATCCTGATGGCGGACGCCGACGTGGACGGCCAGCACATCAGCACCCTGCTGCTCACCTTCCTGTTCCGCTTCATGCGGCCGCTGGTCGAGGCCGGGCACGTGTACCTCTCCCGTCCCCCGCTGTACAAGATCAAGTGGGGCCGGGACGACATCGAGTACGCCTACTCGGACCGCGAGCGCGACGCGCTGATCGAGATGGGCCGCCAGCGCGGCAAGCGCATCCGCGAGGACTCGATCCAGCGCTTCAAGGGTCTCGGCGAGATGAACGCCGAGGAACTGCGCATCACGACGATGGACCAGGAACACCGCGTCCTGGGCCAGGTCACCCTCGACGACGCCGCCCAGGCCGACGACCTGTTCTCGGTCCTCATGGGCGAGGACGTCGAGGCGCGCCGCCAGTTCATCCAGCGCAACGCCAAGGATGTCCGCTTCCTCGACATCTGAGTCGGTCTCAGCTGACCGCAGCAGAAAGGATCTTCACCAGCAATGGCCGACGACATCACCCCCCTCACGCCCGAAGCGGGCGGCGAGATCGCCCAGCGTGTCGAGCCCGTCGGGCTCGAGACGGAGATGCAGCGCTCGTACCTCGACTACGCGATGTCCGTCATCGTCTCGCGTGCGCTGCCCGACGTCCGGGACGGCCTCAAGCCCGTCCACCGCCGCGTCCTGTACGCCATGTACGACGGCGGCTACCGCCCCGAGCGCGGCTTCTACAAGTGCGCGCGTGTCGTCGGCGACGTCATGGGCAACTACCACCCGCACGGCGACTCCTCGATCTACGACGCGCTGGTCCGCCTCGCGCAGTCGTGGTCGATGCGGATGCCGCTGGTGGACTCCAACGGCAACTTCGGCTCTCCGGGCAACGACCCGGCGGCGGCCATGCGCTACACCGAGTGCAAGATGGCGCCGCTGTCCATGGAGATGGTCCGTGACATCGACGAGGAGACCGTCGACTTCACGGACAACTACGACGGCCGCTCCCAGGAGCCGACCGTCCTGCCGGCCCGCTTCCCGAACCTGCTGATCAACGGTTCGGCCGGTATCGCGGTCGGTATGGCGACCAACATCCCGCCGCACAACCTGCGCGAGGTCGCGGCCGGCGCCCAGTGGTACCTGGAGAACTCCGAGGCCTCGCACGAGGAGCTGCTGGACGCGCTCATGGAGCGCATCAAGGGCCCCGACTTCCCGACCGGCGCCCTCGTGGTGGGCCGCAAGGGCATCGAGGAGGCGTACCGCACGGGCCGCGGCTCGATCACCATGCGGGCGGTCGTCGAGGTCGAGGAGATCCAGAACCGCCAGTGCCTGGTGGTCACCGAGCTGCCGTACCAGGTGAACCCGGACAACCTCGCGCAGAAGATCGCCGACCTGGTGAAGGACAGCAAGATCGGCGGCATCGCGGACGTCCGGGACGAGACGTCCTCGCGTACCGGTCAGCGTCTGGTCGTCGTCCTGAAGAGGGACGCGGTCGCCAAGGTCGTACTGAACAACCTCTACAAGCACACCGACCTGCAGACGAACTTCGGCGCCAACATGCTGGCGCTGGTGGACGGCGTCCCGCGCACGCTCTCGCTCGACGCGTTCATCCGCCACTGGGTGACGCACCAGATCGAGGTCATCGTCCGGCGTACGAAGTTCCGCCTGCGCAAGGCCGAGGAGCGGGCGCACATCCTGCGCGGCCTGCTGAAGGCCCTGGACGCCATCGACGAGGTCATCGCGCTGATCCGGCGCAGCGACACCGTCGACATCGCGCGCACGGGCCTGATGCAGCTCCTGGAGATCGACGAGATCCAGGCGAACGCGATCCTGGAGATGCAGCTGCGGCGACTGGCCGCCCTGGAGCGCCAGAAGATCGTCCAGGAGCACGACGAACTCCAGGCGAAGATCAGGCTCTACAACGAGATCCTCGCCTCCCCGGTCCGCCAGCGCGGCATCGTCAGCGAGGAACTCGCCGCGATCGTCGAGAAGTACGGCGACGACCGCAAGACCATGCTGGTGCCCTACGACGGCGACATGTCCATGGAGGACCTGATCGCCGAGGAGGACATCGTCGTCACGGTCACCCGCGGCGGCTACGTCAAGCGCACCAAGACCGACGACTACCGCGCCCAGAAGCGCGGCGGCAAGGGCGTGCGCGGAGCGAAGCTCAAGGAAGACGACATCGTCGACCACTTCTTCGTCTCCACCACGCACCACTGGCTGCTGTTCTTCACCAACAAGGGCCGTGTCTACCGGGCGAAGGCGTACGAGCTTCCCGATGCCGGACGTGACGCGCGTGGACAGCACGTCGCCAACCTGCTGGCCTTTCAGCCGGACGAGGCGATCGCCGAGATCCTCGCGATCCGCACCTACGACGTGGCGCCGTACCTGGTGCTCGCCACGAAGGGCGGTCTGGTCAAGAAGACGCCTCTGAAGGATTACGATTCGCCGCGTGCCGGTGGCGTCATCGCGATCAACCTTCGGGAGACGGACGACGGTTCGGACGACGAACTGATCGGAGCAGAACTCGTTTCGGCCGAGGACGATCTGCTTCTGATCAGCAAGAAGGCCCAATCGATCAGGTTCACCGCCACGGACGAAGCTCTGCGTCCCATGGGCCGTGCCACCTCGGGCGTCAAGGGCATGAGCTTCCGCGAGGGCGACCAGCTGCTCTCGATGAATGTTGTTCGACCCGGTACGTTCGTGTTCACTGCTACGGACGGTGGGTACGCGAAGCGGACCGCCGTCGACGAGTACCGCGTCCAGGGTCGCGGCGGCCTCGGCATCAAGGCTGCCAAGATCGTCGAGGACCGTGGATCGCTCGTCGGTGCGCTGGTGGTCGAGGAGACCGATGAGATCCTCGCCATCACACTGTCGGGCGGTGTGATTCGTACGCGGGTCAGCGGAGTCAGGGAGACGGGCCGTGACACCATGGGCGTCCAACTGATCAACCTGGGCAAGCGCGATGCCGTGGTCGGCATCGCACGTAACGCCGAGGCGGGACGCGAGGCGGAGGAGGTCGACGGCGACGTGGCCGTCGACGAGACCGCCGAAGGTGCCGCGACCACCGGCACGGACGAGGGTGAGGTGCCCTCGCCCGAGTAGCACGAGGAGTGAGTCATCGTGAGCGGAGCCACGGGCGCCGGTTCGGTCGGTACCTCCAGCGGTACCTCTTCCGGTAAGGAAACGGACGGCGGCGGCCGTGGCTCCGCCGCGAACTCGACAAACTCGCACACCACGGACGGGCGCGTGAACGACCCGCATACGACCAACCTCCAGGCGATCAAGTCCCCAGCGACCGAGTCGCCCTCGCCCGACACGCATGGATCCCAGGGGGGAACTGTGACGGACACCCGAGGTCCGCAGGCCCAGCGGCCCGCCACCGGCGCGGGCCAGGCCACGGCCGCTCCGGGCGCCCAGCCTCAGCCGCAGCAGCCGGTCCCGCCGACGCCGCCCGAGGCGACCTCCCCGCTGCCCGGGGAGCGGCAGCCGCAGCAGCCCGCCGGGCCCTACCACCCGCCGCAGGCCTACCCCGCGCAGGCCGCCCCGGCGGGTGCCGTACGCCGCCCCCGCACCGGCGCGCGCACCGTGCCCCGCACCCGCAAGGCACGTCTGAGGGTGGCCAAGGCGGATCCGTGGTCCGTGATGAAGGTCAGTTTCCTGCTCTCCATCGCGCTGGGCATCTGCACGATCGTCGCGGCCGCCGTGCTGTGGATGGTCATGGACGCGATGGGCGTCTTCTCGACGGTCGGCGGCACGATCTCGGAGGCCACCGGCTCGAACGAGTCGAACGGCTTCGACCTCCAGTCGTTCCTGTCCCTCCCGAACGTCCTGATGTTCACGACGATCATCGCGGTCATCGACGTCGTCCTCGCGACCGCCCTCGCGACCCTCGGCGCGTTCATCTACAACCTCTCCGCGGGCTTCGTCGGCGGCGTCGAGCTGACGCTGGCGGAGGACGAGTGAGCGTGCCGTTTCCCGCCTGCTGACGGTCTCCGGTTATCGATTTTGGGACTGCCCACGTCGTGCGCTAATCTTCAGGAGTCAGCGCGCGGGACACACACCGCAGAGCGCGGCGGGGCTATAGCTCAGTTGGTTAGAGCGCATCCCTGATAAGGATGAGGCCACAGGTTCAAATCCTGTTAGCCCCACCATCGAGAAGACCCCCAACCGGTCACGGTTGGGGGTCTTTCGTTCGTCGGGCCAACGGCTGGTTCGACTGTTGGATCGACTGTCTGTGCTGTCGGTGCTTTGCGCTGTCACAGGTGTCGGTCCTTCGTGGTCTCAGCAGAGTGCCGACGCCATGTCGTGGCACGCAGTCGAGCCCCGACCGGGTGTGGTCGGGGCTCGATGTGCTTGCCGGGCGTACGCAAGTTCGCCTTTACGTCAGTGTGCCGTGCGGTCGGTGCGTGCGGTCAGCGCAGGAGAGGTGTCGAGAGGTCGCGCGCTGGGTCAGGGTCTGTGTCCGTGCTCGACTCGGTGCTCGACTCCGTACCCGTACCCGCACCTGCTTCCGTGTCCGCGTCCGTCGACGGGCGGTGGCGGCAGCTGGGGGTCTTGCCGTGGGCCTCGGCGCGGATGCGCTGTTTCATCGTGGGGGGCAGGTCCCTGGTCGAGGACCGGCACCAGAGGGGCGTCGCCGGTGTCGTCGTGTGTGCGGTGCTGTTGCGGGGCGTCCCGGTCTGCGGTACGGCCGCGGCGGCGGTCGTCGTGATCAGGCCGAGCGTCGTGCACAGCGCCAGGAAGGCGGTGACGATGGCGGTCCACAGCTTCATGACCTTGTTCTGGGCCATGGCCCCTCACTTTCGGGTTGGGCGATTTGCGTACTTTCCTCATCATGTGTATGAGGGTCGCGAAGTGGTGGACCGACGCCCGTGGCGCGTCGATCTTCCGATGAACACCACCCGGATGGGTGCAAGGGTGGCGAAAAGGAGAGGATGCGGGAGAAGAGTGGTCAAAGTAGCCGTTCGTGAGGGTGTGATCACCCTCTGATCGGAGCGTCTCCGTCCGCTTCTTTTTCTGTGTTCCGGACGGGAGTTGAGGGCCCGACGTAGGTCACCGATCGGTCTCGGTCGGTGTGTATAGTCGGGCGCCAGAAGTCCCCTACGTCAAGGAAAGACGAGGTCGCGCGGTGAAGAAGCTTCTCCTGGTCGCACTGGCCGCCATCGGCGGGCTCCTCGTGTACCGCCAGATCCAGGCGGATCGCGCCGAGCAGGATCTGTGGACGGAGGCGACTGACTCCGTGCCCACGGGTTCCTGAGTACCGACAACGGATTCTGAACAGACCCCGGCCGCCTCGCGGTCGGGGTTTTGTGTTGCGAGTCGGGTGTTTCGGACGCTCGTACGGATTGCGCGGATGTCATGCGGCGTTGCGGGGCAGGATGGGCCACGGTCCCGGTCCGGTGTACGACGAGGGGTGGCGCGTGATGGGGCGGCGTACGGCGTGGTGGCGGGCGGCGGCACGGCGTGGTCGTGGGCCCGTGGTGCGGGTGGCCGCCGTGGGTGTGGTGCTGGGGATGGCGGCGGCGGTACCGGGCGGGTCGCCCGCGGTGGCGGCCGGAGCTCCGGGCTCGTACGCCTTTGACGAGGACGCCCGGTCGGTCCAGGGCGCCACGAGCACCGCCGAAGCCGAAAGCCTGGCACCCGGCACGACGTACCGCAGTTCACTCCCCGCCACCGGCGAGCGCTACTACCGCCTCGAACTCGACGCCACGTCGAACGCGTACGTCTCCGTCACGGCCGTCCCTCCCCCCGGCGCCACGGTTTCCGCCGGCGACGGCGTCAAGGTGTCGCTCCAGGACGCCGACAGCCACACCTGCTCCGTCGACACGGTCAGCATCGGGGCCGGCCGGAGCGCCCACCCCGTCACGGCGATGGGGGAGCGCGAGGCCACGCGCAGTGGGTCCATATGCAAGGGAGCCGGCACCTTTTACGTGGTCGTCGAGCGTGTCCGGAGGACTGCTGATGTCTCCCCTTCGTTGCTCGGCGAGTGGGATCTGGAGCTCGACCCCGTGTCGGAGCCCGGACTCGCGCAGGCCGGTGCGACGAGCGCGCCCGAGGTCTGGGACTCGGCCTCACCCGCGCCCCCCAGCGGCGAACCGGAGCGCCGCGAGGGCGGTGCGGGATTCGGAGCGGCGACGTCCCTGGGCGAGGGAGTCTGGCAGGACGACGTCCGGCCCGGGCAGACGCGCTTCTACGAGGTGCCCGTGGACTGGGGGCAGCAGCTCTACGCCACCGCCGAACTGGGCAGCGCGAGCAGCGACGCGGGCTTCGTGCCCAGTGCGCTGACCCTGTCCCTCTACAACCCCGTGCGTGCCCACGTCGACTACGACGGGGTCGGCTACGACGGCAGCCAGCGGTCGGCGACGCTTCGACCGCTTCCGCCGGTCGCGTACGCCAACCGGTTTGACGTGGCCGACCACGTCAGCGGCATGAGGTTCGCCGGTTCGTACTACCTCGTCGTCCATCTCGCCGCCCAGACGGCCGACGACTTCGGCGACGGTCCCTTCGACCTGACCCTGCGCGTGCGGGTCGCGCACGGCGCGGAGGCCGGTCCCGCGTACGCGGGGCAGTCCGAGCCGCGGGACATCTTCCAGGTCACGGCACAGGGGCGACGGGAGACGGCGGCATCGGAGGGCGGGGCGGCGTCTGCGGCGGGCGGGAATGCCTTGATGAAGATGATCGCCGCGGGAGGTCTCGGCGGGGGAACCGTGGTGCTGGCGGTACTTGGGGTGTGGATGGGGCTGGGGCGACGGCGGGAGCCGGTGAGGACGCGCGGTGCCGCCGGCCGGTGATGCTTGACGGCTCGGCGTAGGGCCGAGTTGCTCAGATTTGGGTCAGCGCCCAGAAACCCACGGCATAGCAGGTCAGCGCGAGCAACAGAAGCGAGACCGCCACCTTGGCGGGCGGGCCGCCGCGGCGTGCGGAGCGGGCTGCTCGGTGGCGCGGCTGTGAAATCGCCTGCTCGGGAGGTGGAACCTGCGGGCTCTGAGCGGTGTACGAAGCAGTAGAGGGTTCAGCGCGATGGTGCGGGGCGGCTGCTGTGGGGGTGTGAGGGGAGTAGTGGGGGGCGGCGGCGTTGGGTGGGGAGGAGGAGAGGACCTGGGTGGGGTCGTGGGGGGAGACGTGGAAGGGCGGGGCCGGGGGAGCCGGGTGGGGTTGAGCGTGTGGCTGTGGCTGTGGCTGTGGCTGTGGCTGTGGTTTTGGTTGCCAGTGGTGCTGCTGTGGGGTGGGTGTCTGGGGGGAGGACGGGGCAGCGGTGGTCTGCGGGGGCGGCAGGAGGAAGCTGCCGGTGTCCGACATCGAGGGCTGTTGCGTGCGGGCGGACGGTCGCGGGCGGACGGTAGGCGGCGTAGGGGCGTGAGTGGGCGGCAACGGCGTCGCGCCGGCCGGGGGCGATATCGATCCGACGCCTTGCCGACCATCGGGGGATACGGACTCCACGCCCTGGCCGACTGGATTGGCCGCGCTCGGCTCGGGCGGGGGCGCGGTGCCTGTAACGGGGGTATCGGGTACGTGGCCCGAGTCGGCTTGGACGGCCATGGGGCCCGTGCCCGGCGTGGGCGCGAGGGAATCCGTGCCGGAGGTGGGCGTGAGGGAATCCGTGCCGGAGGTGGGCAAGGAGGAGTCCGTACCGGTGTGGGCTGCCCTGGGGCCGTTGCCATGCCGTGCGACCGAGGCCGCGTCGGCCGATCCGGATACCGGGGTCGCATCTCCCGGCAGGGAAGCAGCATGCCCTTCTTCTGGACGGAGACGGAAGGGGATGCCGGCGGCTTCTGGGTGGGCGGGCGGACCTTCTCCGGGACGGAAATGTGCACCTTCCCCTCGTGTCGAGGAGACGCCATCGCCCGCCGACCCGGCGGTCTCTGCCGTCGGCGCGGCTGCTCCCTCCACCCGCCGAGAGCCCTCTGCCGACCGGGCAGCTTGCTCCAACGACCGGGCTACTTCCACCGCCTCGGCAGGTTCCTCCACCTGCCCGAGCTCGTCCACAGCCTTGGCGGCAGCTCCCTCTGCCTGCCCCGTGGCCCCCTCCACCGACCAGGCCGCCTCCACCGGCCCGTCGGCTCCCTTGGCTCCCTCCGCCGACCGGGACCTCAGTGCCGACCCGTCAGGCCCCACCGCCGACCGGGCGTCCGCTGCCGGCGAGGAGGCCCCCTCTGCCGGCGGGAAAGCTCCTGCCGTCGACTGGGAAGAAGCCCCCTCGGCCGACCACCGGGAAGTCGCACCCGTCTCCACTCCGGGTGCCCGCTTGAGTGGGCCGGTCGGGGCGAAGCCAGGGGGGAGAGGGCCGAGTTGGTCGAAGATTTCGATGGTCTCGTCGTCGGGGCCGGGTTCCGGAAGGAGTTCGGCGGCCGGGGCGAGTGCCTTGCGCGCACCGGTTGCCGTGCGGAAGCGGGCGTGCGGGTCGGGCTGGAGGAGGGAGGCCACGACCTGCCACAGCGGGTCGGGAATGCCCTGGGGGGCACTCGGGGTGCCGTGCGCGGCAAAGTACTGGATCAGGGCCTTGGCATCCGGTTTGGCGCCCTGGAGGAGGTACAGCGCGGTCAGTCCCACGGCGAACAGGTCGGCGGGGAAGTCCGGTTCGGCGCCCATCATCTGCTCGGGCGCGAGATAACCGGGCGTCCCCACCACGAGGTTGGTCTCCGTCAGGCGCGGCTCGCCCAGCCGCATCGCGATGCCGAAGTCGGACAGGCGTAGCCGGGGCCGGCCCATGCCGGTGGCTTCGAGGAGCACGTTGGCGGGCTTGATGTCGCGGTGGACGACACCTTCCGCGTGCACCGCGGCGAGGCCGGCCAGGAGTTGGTCGAGCAGGGTGCAGACAAAGGCGGGTGGGAGAGGGCCGTAGTCGCCGATCAGGTGGACGAGCGAACCGCCGGCGACCAGGTCCATGGTGAACAGGACCTTGTCGTCGTCGGCGGCCCAGCTGGCGGGCGCGAGCACATGAGGGTGGTCGATCCGCAGCGCCTGTTCACGGACGAAGCGCAACAGCGCGTGCGCGTCGCTTTGTTGCAGGACCTTGGCGGCGACATACCGGCGGCGGCGGTGGTCCCAGGCGCGCCAGACGGCGCCCACTCCTCCGCGTCCGATCGGGTCGGCCAGTTCGTACCGGCCGGCGAAGACCTCACCCATGGCTGTGCGTCGCCCCTCCCCCTTCGGTTACCCCCTTGCTTCTCCCTGCTTCCCCCGTGATGAGCGATACGACCCCTCTCGCGCCCTCGTCGCTTCGGGACACACCCCCGCGTGTCCCTCCTGGCGAGGGCCGCGCCCCCCTCGCGTTCCTCCTCGGCCTTCGGCCCGGCTGCCGAACCCCCTTCGGTGGCCGGGCCGCGGGTTCAGCTCTGGTGGGACTGGTAGTGCGTGACCGCATCGGAGGTGCGGCCGGCGCCGTACACCCGGAGGAACTCTGCCAGTTCCGGGTGGGTCGGGGCGAGAGTGTCGGCCGCCTCGATGATGTCCCCCGCGGCCGCCACCGAGCGCAGCAGCGACTGGATCTCGCGGACCACCCGCTTGACCGTGGGCGCTCCCGAACTGCTGGTCGTCTGTGTGGTGTTGCTGAGCACCGAGCCCCCCTGCGACTTCTTGATCTCGTCCATACGGTCGGTCGCCTCGGCCGCACTCACGCTGCCGTCCGCGACCTGTCCCGCGAGGTCCTGGAGCAGTTGCACCCGCTGGACCACGGCAGGATTGCCGATCTTCGCCCGCTGGCCGCTCATCAGCTGCGACAGCATCGGTGCGGACAGTCCCAGAACCCCCGCGAGACGAGCCTGGTTGAGACCAAGATCGTCTATGAGCTTACGGAAGAGCGCCCCCAGCGGCTCCCCGTACCAGTTCCGCTGCAGTTCCCGCGCTCTTGCGGTGGCTTCCTGCTGTGCGGCGTCCATTGCGTCTCCCCATCGCTTCCCCAAAAACGGTGGTTCGCTGTAGCGAACCACGCGGAGCATCTTACGGAGAGTGGTCGTCCACGGGGACCCCCCATCTTTTTGCGAGATCCTGGGGGTGACCCGGTACTCTGGTCAGCGTCGCCACCCGGTGTGCGGTTCTTCCGGGCGGGCGGCCATTTTCCGGGGCCTTAGCTCAGTTGGTAGAGCGCTGTCTTTGCATGGCAGATGTCAGGGGTTCGACTCCCCTAGGCTCCACGCGCCAAACGCCCCCTGATCTGCGGAAACGCAGTTTCAGGGGGCGTTTTTGCATGGTCATGCCGGGGTGGCCTGGGCGAGTGGGCGCTGTTTCACGTGAAACCGCCCAACCCGTGGCCGACTCAAGGAAGTTGTGGGGCGGAGGACCGCTCGGTCCTCCGCCCCACAGTGAGAGTCTTGCTCACCCGCGTTCGTCGCGGTGCGCAGCCTCCTCCTCGGCCTGCTTGGCCTGTACCTCAGGGTCGAGTACGGCCTGACCACTGCCGTCGACCGAGGTCAGGTGGCTCGACTCCGGTACCTCGGTCGCGGCGGGCGGCTCGACCAGCCAGTCCGGGTTGGCCTGCTTGTCCCACCACTTCCAGGCGGCGAAGGCGCCGCCCGCGACCAGGCCCGCCACTGCCAGCGCCTTGGCGAGCCGGCCGGCCCGCGCCCGCCGCTCGTGCTTGCGGATGAGCTTCTGGATCTCCTTGGGTGAGACCTGACCGCGCAGGGCGGCCACCGCGGCCACGCTACGGGCGGCGGCCTCGTCGCGAACGGGACCGGCCACGGCCACCGCCTGCCCGATCCGCGGTCGGGAGTAGTCGGCGGCCTGCTTGGCGGCCATACGGGTACGGGTCGCGGCCTCGTGTGCGGCCTGGTCGACCTTCGGCGGGACATGTGCGAGAGCCTGCGAACGGGCCGACTCCAGACGCGGCGCGAGATGAGCGTCGTACTGGACACGAGCCTGTTCAGCGGCCTGCGACACCTTCGGCGCGAGCCGTACGCGTGCCTCGTGTGCGTAGTGTGCGGCCCTGTCCTTGGCCGTGTCGGCGTAGGGCGCCACCACTTCCGCGGCGTGCAGCACGCTGTCCTTCGCCGAGCCGGTCGCGGCGCGCACGCTGTCGATGCGGGTCACGGGTTCCTCCTCCTCGGTGGCGTACGGTATTTCGACTTTCCACCCTTTTACGGATCATGCCTGTCCGGAAGCGCCGGAGCATGTGAGGGCGGGCATCCGGGTCACAGCCACAGACTCCGGATGATCTCCGATCAAGAACTGCTCAAGATCCGATCACGTGTAATAGCGGATGAATACAGGGCAACAGGAGCTTGTCGTCGACAATGCCACGGATCGACGCCATGCGCCCCCGGCCCGGGGCCACTCGACCGGATTTCTGCATGCGAAACCGCCGAACGCCGGGCGCCCGGGCGGGTGCCGGACGACGCACGGCAGGAACCATGCAAGGATCGGAAGGGCACAGAAGGACAACGGAAGGCAGATCGTGGCCGAGCAGCTTTACGCCACCCTGAAGACGAACCACGGCGACATCGAAGTCCGGCTCCTGCCGAACCACGCCCCCAAGACGGTCCGTAACTTCGTCGAACTCGCTCAGGGCGAGCGGGAGTGGACCCACCCGGCCACCGGCGAGAAGTCCACCAAGAAGCTCTACGACGGCACGGTCTTCCACCGGGTGATCAGCGGCTTCATGATCCAGGGCGGCGACCCGCTCGGCACCGGCATCGGCGGCCCGGGCTACGAGTTCGAGGACGAGTTCCACCCGGACCTCTCCTTCAGCAAGCCCTACCTGCTGGCCATGGCGAACGCCGGCCCGGGCACCAACGGCTCGCAGTTCTTCGTCACCGTCTCCCCGACGGCCTGGCTGAACCGCAAGCACACCATCTTCGGCGAGGTCACCGACCCGGCCAGCCAGAAGGTCGTGGACGCCATCGCCGCCGTCCCGACGACCCGACCGAACGACCGCCCGGTCAAGGACGTCGTCATCGAGTCGGTCGTCATCGAGACCCGCCAAGGCTGATACCCCCGAGAGGCCCGAGAGGCCCGAGAGCCCCGAGAGCTCTCGAAGGCCCCCGAGGGCCCCGCGATCCGTGCGACCGGTAACCTCTCCGGCCTGCGCGAAGGGAACCAAACGCCCCGTTCATCCGTAAGGATGGACGGGGCGGTGCATGTCTGTACGACGACTTAGGGGATGTCATGGACCAGGCGGCGAGTAGTTCACAGGACGCCCAAAGCCTGCCCGGCTGCTACCGGCACCCGGACCGCGAGACCGGCATCAGCTGCACCCGCTGCGAGAAGCCGATCTGCCCCGAGTGCATGATCAGCGCCTCCGTCGGCTTCCAGTGCCCCGACTGCGTCCGCGGCGGCTCCGGCACCGGCCACGCCCCCACCGCCTCCCAGCCCCGCACCATCGCGGCGGATCCCCGGCTCATCACCAAGATCCTCGTCGGCATCAACCTCGCGGTGTTCATCGCCGTCCGGGCGTCGGACTCGCTGGCGACCGAACTGGCACTCATCGGCGCCCGGCCGCCGACCCCCTTCGCGCCCGCCATGGGCGTCGCGGACGGCCAGTGGTACCGCCTGGTCACCTCGATGTTCACCCACCAGGAGATCTGGCACATCGGCTTCAACATGCTCAGCCTGTGGTGGCTCGGCGGCCCCCTCGAAGCCGCCCTCGGCCGCGCCCGCTACCTCGCCGTCTACTTCGTCTCGGGCCTCGCCGGCAGCGCCCTCGCCTATCTGCTCGCCTCCCCGACCACGGCCACCGTCGGTGCCTCCGGCGC
This sequence comes from Streptomyces sp. a15, assembly GCF_059026085.1. Classification (NCBI taxonomy): domain Bacteria; kingdom Bacillati; phylum Actinomycetota; class Actinomycetes; order Kitasatosporales; family Streptomycetaceae; genus Streptomyces; species Streptomyces sp. A15. Next base: position 58,944 of record NZ_JBWLKM010000021.1, read on the forward strand.
CATCTTCGGGCTCTTCGGCGCCACCGCCGTCCTCATGCGCCGCCTCAACTACGACCTGCGGCCGATCATCGCCCTGCTGGTGATCAACCTCATCTTCACCTTCAACCCGGGCTTCAACATCTCCTGGCAGGCCCACATCGGCGGCCTCGTCGCCGGCATCATCACCGGTTACGCCATGGTCCACGCCCCGCGCGAGCGCCGCACGCTGGTCCAGTACGGCACCTGTGCGCTGGTCCTGGCCGTGGTCGTGATCGTGACCCTGTTGAGGACCGCGCAGCTCACCTGAGCTGCGGTTGTCCACAGTGTGTGGCGAATCTTGTGCATACCGTGCGGGAACAGGTGTGCCCCCTGTCGCTGACCTGTGTTTCCGCAGGTCGGACAGGGGGCGAACAAGTTTTCGGTTGCCGGTGTGTCAGTCACACCGGCGTCAACACCCGATGGGTTATCCACAGATCGTCTTTCTTTTCCCCATGTGGAAAACCACTGTGGATAACTCAGTGGATACCCCTGGGCAGAGCCCAGCGGCCGCTACTTCCACTGCGTGGAGACACCGAATCCCGCCGCGATGAAGCCGAAGCCCACCACGATGTTCCAGTTGTCGAGAGAGTCGATCGGCAGTGACCCGTCCGTCACGTAGAAGACGACGATCCAGGCGAGTCCGATGAGGAACATGGCCAGCATCACTGGTGCGACCCAGGAGCGGCTGTTCAGCTTGATGGCGGTCGCCTGCTTCGCCGGGGGCGGCGTGTAGTCGGCCTTCTTGCGGATACGTGACTTCGGCACGAGGGTCTCTCCTGTCGATGCGCTGCGTGGCCGCGCAGGGAACTGGGGCGGGCTCCGGGGCAGCGTACAAGGGGACACTTAGTGCTCCCCCGGGCGTCCGTTAGCGTAGTGCTTCCGCGGCGCCGAAGGAGATAAGGGTACGTTGAGCAATTCTGCCGACTCCCCCGGGACGGGATCCAGTCCTGCCGGCCGGCGACGTTTCCGGCCCGTGCGGGTGCTCACGGCAGCCGTCTTCGCTCTCGCGGGGCTCATCTTCTTCACGAGTTTCAATACGGCCAAGGGCACCAACATCCGGACGGATGCGTCCTTGCTGAAGCTGTCGGACCTCATCCACGAGCGCAGCCAGAAGAACGGCGAGCTGGACGAGTCCAACGGAGCCCTGCGGCAGGGCAACGAGGCGCTGGCCGATCGCGACGACGGCAGTACCAAGGCCGAGGACGACAAGCTCGCGGCCCTGGAGGAGAACGCGGGCACGCAGAAGCTCACGGGCAAGGCGATCTCGGTCACCCTCAACGACGCTCCGCCGGACGCGACCGCCAAGCTCCCCGGCTATCCCGAGCCGCAGCCCGACTACCTGGTCATCCACCAGCAGGACCTCCAGGCCGTGGTCAACGCCCTGTGGAAGGGCGGCGCCAAGGGCATCAAGGTCATGGACCAACGGCTGATCTCGACCAGCGCCGTGCGCTGCGTGGGCAACACGCTGATCCTGCAGGGCCGCGTCTACTCACCGCCGTACAAGATCACCGCGGTCGGTGACCCGGACGCGTTGCAGAAGGCGCTGGCGGAGAGCCCGGCGATCCAGAACTACATGGTGTACGTCAACGTCTACGGGCTCGGCTGGAAAGTCGAGGAGGACGGGGCGGTGACTCTGCCCGGCTACTCGGGCACAGTGGATCTGCAGTACGCGAAGCCCGTGGAGTGAGTCCCGAGTAGGCCCCTCAGGAGCTGCCGGTGCGCGTCGTCGTCAGGACCGTCAGTGAGTTGTGCATCACCGTCGGTGCCCTGATCGTGCTGTTCGTCGTCTATGTGCTGTTCTGGACCGGTGTGAAGGCCGACCATGTGATGGACGACCAGATCGACCGTTTGCAGGACCAGTGGGCGCAGGAGCCCGTGCGGCCCACGACGTCGGCGGGTGCCTCTGAGAGTCCGGCCGAGCCGGCGCCGTACCGGGCGGGGAAGCCGTTCGCGATCATGTACATCCCGCGTCTTGGTTTCACGTGGAACAAGCCGGTCCTGGAGAACACCGCCACGAAGACCCTGAAGAAGGGTCTCGGCCACTACGCGCGCACCGCGCAGCTCGGGCAGAAGGGCAACTTCGCGGTCGCCGGGCACCGGCGCACGTACGGGGATCCCTTCAAGGACTTCCCGAGGCTGCGGCGGGGCGATGCGGTGGTGCTGACGGACGGGGCGACCTGGTTCACGTATCGGATCGACAAAGGCCCCTACAAAACAGTGCCCTCGGACGTCGAGGTGATCGACCCTGTGCCACGTAAGTCGGGGTATACGCGCCCGGGCCGCTACCTCACACTGACCACGTGCGATCCGGAGTGGGGGCACAGCCACCGGTTGATCGTCTGGGCGCATCTCGACTCCACACAGCCTGTGGAGGCAGGGAAACCACCGGCCCTGCGCCGTTAGTCTGGTGCGGTACGGCGTGAGTCTGGTGCCGTGGTGCGACGGAAGGGACGGCATGTACAGCTTTATCTGGCGGCATCTGCCGGGGAACGCCTGGGTGAAGGCGCTCATCTCACTCGTGCTGGTCGTTGGTGTCGTGTACGTCCTGTTCCAGTACGTCTTTCCGTGGGCCGAACCGCTGCTGCCCTTCAACGATGTGACGGTGGACAACCAGTGAGTGCGCGGATTCTCGTCGTCGACAACTACGACAGCTTCGTCTTCAACCTGGTCCAGTACCTGTACCAGCTGGGCGCCGAGTGCGAGGTGCTGCGCAACGACGAGGTGTCGACGGCGCACGCCCAGGACGGCTTCGACGGTGTGCTGCTGTCGCCGGGGCCGGGGACGCCCGAGGAGGCCGGGGTCTGCATCGAGATGGTGCGCCACTGCGCCGCGACCGGCGTGCCCGTCTTCGGCGTGTGCCTGGGCATGCAGTCGATGCAGGTGGCGTACGGGGGTGTCGTGGACCGTGCGCCCGAGCTGCTGCACGGCAAGACCTCGCTGGTCGAGCACGAGGGCGGGGGTGTCTTCGCCGGGCTGCCGACGCCCTTCACGGCGACCCGCTACCACTCGCTGGCCGCCGAGCCGGCCACGGTTCCGGCCGAGCTGGAGGTCACGGCCCGCACCCACGACGGCATCATCATGGGCCTGCGCCACCGGGAGCTGCCCGTCGAGGGTGTGCAGTTCCACCCCGAGTCGGTGCTGACGGAACACGGGCACCGGATGCTGGCCAACTGGCTGGTGCAGTGCGGGGACCAGGGCGCGGTGGCGAGGTCGGTGGGGCTCGCCCCGGTGGTGGGCAGGGCCACGGCGTGACCGCGCTGCGCCCCGAGCGCGAGGACTCGTACGGCGGGGTGCCGTACGAGTCGTACGACTCGGTGCCGTACGAACCGTCCGTGGGTCGCGAGGTGCCGTACGAAGCGCCGATCGCCCCCGAGGCGCCGATCGCCTTCGAGGCGCCGTACGAAGCTCCCCTCGACGACGAGACGGTGGCGCTGCGGATACCCGAGCCGCCGACGCGTCCGATCGGCGGCGAGTCCATATCCGCCCCTGACGCGTCATCCGCCTCGTCCGCCACAGGAACCCCCATGGGCGGTCGTGCGGCCCGCAGAAGGGCCGCCAAGCGCCGTGGCGGGCGTCATGGGGCTGGTGGGGGGACGGCGGCGGAGCCGTTGGAGTCTTCTGACGAGGGCAGGCCGCTCTCCCGGGTGGAGGCACGGCGCCAGGCACGGGCGCGCAGGCCCGGTGCGGCGGTCGTCGCGAGCCGGGCGATCGGTGAGGTGTTCATCACCACGGGCGTCCTCATGCTGCTGTTCGTCACCTACCAGCTGTGGTGGACGAACGTCCGGGCGCATGCGCAGGCGGACAAGGAGGCGAGCAGCCTCCAGGACGACTGGGCGAACGGCAAGCGCAATCCCGGGACGTTCTCGCCGGGGCAGGGCTTCGCACTCCTCCACATCCCCAAGCTGGACGTGGTGGTGCCGATCGCGGAGGGCGTCAGCAACAAGAAGGTGCTGGACCGGGGCATGGTCGGCCACTACGCCGAGGATCCGCTGAAGACGGCGATGCCCGAGGCGAAGACCGGCAACTTCGGGCTCGCGGGCCACCGGAACACGCACGGGGAGCCGTTCCGGTACATCAACAAGCTGCAGCCGGGCGACGCGATCGTCGTGGAGACGCAGGACGAGTACTTCGTCTACAAGATGGCGAAGATGCTGCCGGTGACGTCGCCGAGCAACACGAGCGTGCTGGATCCCGTGCCGCCGGGGTCGGGATTCACGACGACGGGTCGCTACATCACCCTCACCACATGCACTCCGGAGTTCACCAGCAAGTACCGGTTGATCGTCTGGGGCAAGATGGTCGAGGAACGGCCGCGCAGCAAGGGCAAGCCGGATGCGCTCGTCGAGTAGGGGCAGATGACAAGTGGCAGCGACCACCGACGGCACCGCAGAGCAGACCGACGTGTCCGGGCCCGCGCCGGCACCGCGCCGCCGCGGCATGGGCCGGATCGCCATGGCGGTCAGTGTCTTCGGCGAACTCCTCATCACGGCGGGCCTGATCCTCGGCCTCTTCGTCGTCTACTCGCTCTGGTGGACGAACGTCCTCGCCGACCGCAAGGCGGACCAGCAGGGCGACAAGGTCCGTGACACCTGGTCCGAGAAGGACACCGGTCCCGGCGCGCTGGACACCAAGGAAGGCATCGGCTTCCTCCATGTGCCCGCGATGAAGAACGGCGAGGTCCTGGTCGAGAAGGGCACGTCGTCGAAGATCCTCAACGACGGCGTCGCCGGCTACTACACCGACCCGGTCAAGTCCGCGCTCCCCACCTCCGGCAAGGAGGGCAACTTCAGCCTCGCCGCGCACCGCGACGGCCACGGCGCGAAGTTCCACAACATCGACAAGCTCAAAAAGGGCGACCCCATCGTCTTCGAGACGAAGGACAAGTGGTACGTCTACAAGGTCTACGCGATCCTTCCCGAGACCTCGAAGTACAACGTCAAGGTCCTGTCGGCGGTCCCCAAGGAGTCCGGCAAGAAGAAGGCGGGCCACTACATCACCCTGACGACCTGCACGCCGGTGTTCACGTCCCGGTACCGGTACGTGGTGTGGGGGGAGCTGATGCGGGTGGACGCGGTGAACAGCGAGCGGACGCCGCCGAAGGAACTGAGGTGACTGAAGTTACTTGCAGCAACTCAGTCGCCTAGCATGGCGAAGGCCCGAAGCCGCAACTAACCCTTGCGGCTTCGGGCCTCCGTGTATCACTCCGCGCTTACTCCAGCACGTTTAGTGGTTCCCCTGCGCTCCACTGCTCCAGCAGTCCACGGTGTACGGCGGTGATGCGGCCTTCGGCGGCGATGCTCAGGGCATCAGGGGTGAAGGGGCATGTCGCCACGAAGAGGGCCACTTCCGCGGCGTACAAAACCTTGGCTGATCCGACGAACTTCTGGACGTCGGAGCTGGTGATGGAGAGGTAGGGCGCGAACCTCTTGCACTGCGCGACGAGGCGCCGCCCGTCGGCCGTGAGCGCGATGATGTCGACGCCCCGGTCTCCGCGACCGCCCTGTACGACGACGTTGATGCACCCGTCGCGGCGCAGCAGTTCGGCGACGTGGTGCTCGAACCTGCGGCCGTTCATGGCGTCCATGACGGCCATGACTCCGACGGCGGGCCGGTCCTCGCATGTCCCTTCGAGCCTCTGCAGCCGGGTGTGGTGCTGGTGGAGCCGTCGTTCGATGCGCTGGACTCCTGCCCGTAGGGCGATCAACTCCCTGCGGTGTTCTCCGGACGTTTCGATCAGGGCGTTGAACATCGGGACGACCGTCTTGCCCAGGATGTGGGTGAGGCGCTGGTCGATGCGGTCGTCGAGGGATACATCACCAGTGTGGACGGAGTTGTCCACAGGCTGCGTGCGCGCCACGTGCTCCATGTCCAGGAGGTCCACACGCACCTGACGTGCGACTTCGCTGTCCCGGAGCAGCATGGCGACGTTGAGGATGGCACGGCGTGGGTACAGTGCGAGGGATCGAGAGCGCGACTGGATCCCACTGACCTCCTTGAAGGAGGCCAGTTCTGTACCTGCCAATACGCGGTACCCGCTGGCCGTCAGTTCTTCCCGGTGATCGAGTACCAGGGACTCGATCGCCTTGCGGCCCACTTCGAAATAGGCCGCCACCATCGCCGTAGTCACGTGCATCCCGTAGCACGCTGTCGCGCAGGGTCTTCGATTCCAGCAGTGCCGATTCGTTGATCATGCTCTGCCCTTCCGCTCGCGGTGTGGCCGTACGGCCAGGGCAGAGCTCGACACCCCACCCCACCCCACCCCACCCCACCCCACCCCACCCCACCCGATCAACGACTCGTCACATATGAAGACACGATCGATGTGCGTACGGGTATGCGATGGGCTGGGCGATGTGTTCTGCGACATGAGCCGGTATTGGTGCATGGCTTGGGATCTATTTGGTCTGCGTCGAAAGGGTCGCCAGCAGGCGGACACCGCTGCAGGGGCTCGGTCAGTGATCCAAACGGCGCCGCTCGCCTGCTGGCGTCGGCTGGGCCGGTGACATGAGGTTGTCTTCGGACACGGGCCCTGGAGCTGTTGAATCCGGCCGATATGCCCATGCCGCTGAAGCTGAGGGCCGAAAGTGGAATTGCGCGGTGCAGCCCGAGTAGTGCGTCTGCGCCCCCAACGCAGGCGCGGCTTACCGCGACGGCCACGGCGTGCAGTATCACAACATCGACAAGGTGAAGAAGGTTGAGGCGATCGTCTTCGAGACGAAGGACAAGTGGTACGTCTACAAGGTCTACGCGATCCTTCCCGAGACCTCGAAGTACAACGTCAAGGTCCTGTCGGCGGTCCCCAGGGAGTCCGGCAAGAAGAAGGCGGGCCACTACATCACCCTGACGACCTGCACGCCGGTGTTCACGTACCGGTACCGGTACGTGGTGTCGGGGGAGCTGATGCGGGTGGACGCGGTGAACAGCGAGCGGACGCCGCCCAAGGAACTGAGCAGCTGACCCGGGTCCTCCGAGGAGGACCGCAGAACGAAGCCCCGGCGCCCTCCTGGTGAGGGTTCCGGGGCTTCGTTCGTGTCGCGAGCGACGGTGGTGAGTGGGTCACTCCTCCGTGCGGGCCGCCGTTCCGGTGGGGCCTCCGAAGATGTTGCCGTCGTCGCCGCCGTTCCCGCCGTTGCCGTTCCCGCCGTTGTTGTTGCCGATGCCGATGGTGGTCAGGGTGACCTGGGTACCGGCGGGGTCGTCGACCTCGTTGCCCGCGCCCGGGTCCTGCTGGCTCACGAACGCGGTATCACTCTGATCGCTGCCGTTGGCGAACTGGATGTTGTTGAAGCCGGCCGCGTTGAGGATCTGCTTGGCCTGACCGACGGTCTGGCCGACGACGTTCGGGACCTCCGTCTTGTCCGCCGCCTTGCCGATCTGGATGTTGACTGAGGAGTTCTTGTCGGCCGATTGGCCTGCCTGCGGCGAGGTCTGGATGACCTTGCCGATCTGGTTGACGTCGTCGGTCTCGATCTCGGTGCAGTTGCCGACCAGGTTGCTGGCCGTCATCTGAGCCTTGGCCTCGTCACAGGTCCTGCCGATGACGTCCGGGACCGTGGCCTTCTCCTCGGCCTTGGCGACGGTGAGGGTGATCGTGGAGCCCTTCTCCACTTCCTCGCCCTTGACCGGGTCCTGGTCGAGGACGGTGCCCGGCGTGTCCGAGGACTCCCGGGTCTCCGTCTTGATCGTGAACTCGTAGTCGTCGCCGCTGAGCTTTGCCTTGGCTTCGTCGAGGGTCAGGTCGATCACGCTGGGGACGGTGACCTTCGGGGCGCCGGTCGACACGACCAGGTTGACCGTCGTGTCCTTCTGGACCTTCGTCTCGGCCTTCGGGTCCTGATCGCAGATCTGTCCCTTGGGCTGGGCCTCGCAGGCCTTCTCCGAGGTCGTGAACTTCAGACCGGCATTGATCGCCTGTTTCTGGGCGTCCTCCTGCGTCTGACCGATGAAGTTCGGCACGGCGACCGTGCTGTTGCTCACCCCGCCGCCGTCGAAGATCCACTTCCCGATGAGGATCGCGCCGACCAGCACCAGGACACCGGCCACGACCAGCAGGATCGTTGAGGTGTTCGACTTCTTCTGGCGGCGCCGGTCCGGGCGGTCGTCGTAGCCGTAGCCGCCGTCGTCCGGGTTCATGGGCGGCAGCATGGTCGTGGCGCCGGCGTCGGCGCGCAGGGCCGTCGTCGGCTGGTCGTCGGGGTAGCCGCCGTAGCCGACCGAGCCCATCGCGGCCGTGGCCGCGACCGGCTGGCCGTCGAGGCAGGCCTCGATGTCGATGCGCATCTCGTCGGCGGACTGGTAGCGGTAGTCCGGGTCCTTGACCAGGGCCTTGAGGACGATGGCGTCCATCTCGGGCGTGAGCTCGGGGTCGAACACGGACGGGGGCTGGGGCTCCTCCCGTACGTGCTGGTACGCGACCGCCACCGGGGAGTCGCCCACGAAGGGCGGCCGGACCGTCAGGAGCTCGTAGAGCAGACAGCCCGTGGAGTAGAGGTCGGACCGCGCGTCCACCTGCTCGCCCTTGGCCTGCTCCGGGGAGAGGTACTGGGCGGTGCCGATGACCGCGGAGGTCTGCGTCATCGTCATGCCGGAGTCGCCCATGGCGCGGGCGATGCCGAAGTCCATCACCTTGACCTGGCCGTTGCGCGTCAGCATGACGTTGGCGGGCTTGATGTCACGGTGGACGATGCCGGCCCGGTGCGAGTACTCCAGGGCCTGCAGGATGCCGATGGTCATCTCCAGCGTGCGCTCCGGCAGCAGCCTGCGGCCGCTGTGGAGAAGCTCACGGAGGGTGGAGCCGTCGACGTACTCCATGACGATGTACGGGATCGAGACCCCGTCGATGTAGTCCTCGCCCGTGTCGTAGACCGCGACGATCGCGGGATGGTTGAGCGAGGCGGCCGACTGGGCCTCCCGGCGGAACCGGGCCTGGAAGGACGGATCGCGCGCGAGGTCCACGCGCAGCGTCTTCACCGCCACGGTGCGGCCGAGCCGGGTGTCATGTGCGAGGTATACCTCCGCCATGCCACCACGGCCGAGCACCTGGCCCAGCTCGTACCGGCCGCCGAGGCGACGCGGCTCTTCCATAGCTTCCTACCAGCCCTCTCCGTCGGTCCCGACCGGCACAGTAGTGCGGTCGGGTGGCTGCCGTCCGGGCCTACCGTACCCGGATGGCTTTGTGTGACCTGGCCAAGCCCGTCACCCGATACAGGACCGGTATCGCAACGTGCACCGATGTGAAGGGGACGTGATCGGGGTCACTGCTTGCTGTTGATGACCGCCTCCATCACGCTCTTCGCGATGGGCGCCGCGAGGCCACCGCCGGAGATGTCGTCACGGACGGCTTTGTCGTCCTCGACCACCACGGCCACGGCGACCGGCGAGCTGCCGTCGGCGAGCTTGGCGTAGGAGAGGAACCAGGCGTACGGCTTCTCGCTGTTGTCGACGCCGTGCTGGGCGGTACCGGTCTTGCCGCCCACGGTGACGCCGTCGATCTGCGCGTTCTTGCCCGTGCCGTCCTTGACGACCGTCTCCATCATCGACTGGAGGAGCTGGGCGTTCTTCGAGGACAGCGGCTGGCTGAGCTTCTCCGGGTCGGTCTGCTCGATGGTGTCCAGGCTCGAGGTCTGGAGCTTGTCGACCATGTACGGCTTCATCAGCGTGCCGTCGTTGGCGACCGCGGAGGCGACCATGGCCATCTGCAGCGGGGTCGCGGCGGTGTTGAACTGGCCGATGGAGGACAGCGCGGTCTGCGACTCGTTCATGTCGTCGGAGAAGACCGACGCGTTGGCCCGGACCGGCGTGAACTGCTCGGAGTTGAAGCCGAACTTCTCGGCCTCGGCGAGCATCTTGTCGTTGCCGAGGTCGGCGCCGACCTTGCCGAAGACGGTGTTGCAGGAGTACCGGAGGGCGGTCCGCAGCGTGGCGTTCTTGCAGGGGATGTTGCCCTCGTTCTCCAGCGGCGTCGTGGTGCCGGGCATGATCCACGGCAGCGGCGTCTTGGTGGGCGAGTCCGGGTCCGTGTACAGCCCGTTCTCCAGCGCGGCGGCCGCGGTGACCACCTTGAAGGTGGAGCCCGGCGGGTAGGTCTCGCGCAGCGCCCGGTTGAGCATCGGGTCGTTGGCGTCGCTCTTCTTCTGGAGCTTGCCCCAGGCGTCCCCGTCGTTGGAGCCGGCGATCGTCGAGGGGTCGTACGACGGGTACGAGGCCAGGGCCAGGATCGCGCCGGTGGACGGGTCGATTGCGGCGACCGCGCCCTTGCCGCGGCCCTTCAGACCGTCGTAGGCGGCCTTCTGGGCGGCGGAGTTGAGGGTGGTGACGACGTTGCCGCCCTGCTTCTTCTTGCCCGTGATCATGTCGAGGGTGTTGCGGAAGAAGAGCTGGTCGTCGGTGCCGCTGAGGATGCCGTCCTCGAGGTTCTCGAGCTGGCTGGTGCCGTAGGCCTGCGAGGCGTAGCCCGTGACGGGCGCCCACATGGCGCCGTCCTTGTAGGTGCGTACGTACTCGAAGTCGCCGCTGTCGACTTCCTTGGAGCCGGTGATCTCCTTGCCGTCGACGATGATGTCGCCGCGCGGGGTGGCGTACCGCTCGATGGCGACGCGGCGGTTGGCCGTGTCGGTCCGCAGTTCGTCCGCCTTGACGTACTGGAGCCAGTTGTCGCGGATGAGTAGGGTGAGGACGAGGAGTCCGCAGAAGATCGCGATCCGGCGCAGGGGTTTGTTCATGACGGGCGGACCACCTGGGTCATCTCGGCGTCGGGACTGGGGGCGGGAGCGGGCGCCGGGCGGCGCGCGGTATCGCTGATGCGCAACAAAATGCCGATGAGCGCCCAGTTGGCGATGACGGCGGATCCGCCGGAGGCGAGGAACGGCATCGTCATACCGGTCAGCGGGATCAGGCCCATGACGCCGCCCGCGACGACGAAGACCTGGAGGGCGAAGGCGCCGGACAGGCCGACGGCGAGGAGCTTGCCGAAGGGGTCGCGGGCGGCGAGGGCGGTGCGGACGCCGCGCTCCACGATCAGGGCGTAGAGCACGAGGATCGCCATGATGCCGGCGAGGCCCAGTTCCTCGCCGAAGGTGGCGAGGATGAAGTCGGAGTTGGCGGCGAACCGGATGAGGTCGGAGTGGCCCTGGCCGAGGCCGGTGCCGAGGGTGCCGCCGGAGCCGAACGCCCACAGGGCCTGCATGGCCTGCTCGGAGTGGCCGCTCACGCCCTGCCGGGAGAGCGTGTACTCCTTCATCGGGTCGAGCCAGGCCTGGACGCGCTGCTGGACGTGCGGTTCGAAGCTGGCCACACCGACCGCGCCGGCACCGGACATCAGCAGACCGAAGACGATCCAGCTGGTCCGCTCGGTGGCGACGTACAGCATGATGACGAACATTCCGAAGAACAGCAGCGAGGTGCCCAGGTCGGTCTCGAAGACCAGGATCAGGATCGAGATGAACCAGACGACCAGGATCGGGCCGAGGTCGCGGCCGCGCGGCAGGTACAGGCCCATGAAGCGGCGGCTGGCCAGGGCGAGCGCGTCCCGCTTCACCATCAGGTAGCCGGCGAAGAAGATCGCCAGGACGATCTTCGCGAACTCACCGGGCTGGATGGAGAATCCGGCGACCGAGATCCAGATCTTGGCGCCGTAGATGGAGGTGCCGAGGCCCGGTACGAGCGGCAGCAGCAGCAGGATGAGCGCGCCGACCATGGAGATGTACGTGTAACGCTGCAGGACGCGGTGGTCCTTGAGGAAGATCAGCACCACGATGAACAGGGCGATGCCCATGGCCGTGTACAGCAGCTGCCGGGAGGCGGCGTTGCCGGCCTGGTTGATCGACTGGAGCAGTTCGGACTGGTCCAGCCGCCAGATGACGACCAGCCCGAGCCCGTTGAGCAGCGTGGCGAGCGGCAGCAGCAGCGGGTCGGCGTACGGCGCGAACTTGCGTACGACGATATGCCCGATGCCGGCCAGCAGGCCGAGGCCCAGGCCGTAGCTCAGCAGGCCGGCCGGCACCTTGTCGTTGATGGCCAGGCCCACGTTGGCGTAGGCGAACACCGGGATCACCACGGCGAACGCCAGCAGCGCGAGCTCGGTGTTGCGCCGGCTCGGCGTGCCGATCGCGCCGATGGTGGACGTGTGGTGCGTCGGTGGGTTGGTAGTACTGCTCATCGTGTGACAGGGCCTCTCACGGCTCGGCTACTGCTTGTCGCACTGCGAGACGACCTTCTGCTCCTGGTCGGAGAGGCTGGGGCCGGGGGTGGGCTTGGGCGCAGTCGGGGACGGGGCGGGCGAGGTCGACGTCGATGGATTCGGCGTCGGCGAGGCCTTGGACGACCAAGAGGCGGGTGTGGTTCCCGTGGTGCCGCCGGCCTCGCCCTCGCCGGTCTTCGCGTTGTTCTCGCTCTCGGCTTTCTGCCGGGCTGCTTCCTTCTCGCATGCGGAGGCCTGGACCGCCAGGGCCTCGATCTTCGTCTGGGCGTCCTTGAGCCCGCCCTCGGTGATCGTCGCCTTGACCTGCTTCTGCATGTACGTCGGCAGGTACTTGAGTTCGATCTCGGGGTGGTCCTTGTGCACCTTGGACAGCGAGACCCAGGCGAGGTCCTGGCTGATGCCCCGGTACAGGGCGACGTGTTCGCCGTTGGCGCCGACGTAGTACTGCGTCTGCGTCCAGCGCCAGCCGCCGTAGAGGCCGCCGCCGATGACGGCCAGCGCGAGCGCGACGTAGAAGGATCTCTTGAGCCACTTGCGGCCCTTGCGGGGCTTGACGAAGTCGTCGTCGCCGTAGTCGCCGAAGCCGGCGGTGGAGATGTAGCCGGTGGTGTCGCCGGAGCCGGGCGGGCCGAACTCGCCGCCTCCGCCCTGTCCGGGCACCTGGCGGCCGAGGCCGGAGGCGCGCCCCGCGGGGGTCTGCATGATGCCGTTGTCGTGCAGCTGGAGCTGGTTCTCGGCGACCGCGCCGACCACGACGGGGGTGTCGGACAGCTGGCCGGCGAGGGTGTCCCCGGTGTCGAGGTCGAGGACGTCGGCGACGATGACCGTGATGTTGTCGGGGCCGCCGCCGCGCAGCGCGAGCTGGATGAGTTCCTGGACGGTCTCCTGGGGGCCCTGGTAGCTGGCGAGGGTGTCCTCGAGGGTCTGGTGGGACACGACCCCGGACAGACCGTCGGAGCAGATCAAGTAGCGGTCGCCGGCGCGGACTTCACGGATGGAGAGGTCGGGCTCGACGTGCTCGCCGCTGCCCAGCGCGCGCATCAGCAGGGAGCGCTGCGGGTGGGTGGTGGCCTCTTCCTCGGTGATACGGCCCTCGTCGACCAGGCGCTGCACCCAGGTGTGGTCCTGCGTGATCTGCGTGAGGACGCCGTCGCGCAGCAGGTAGGCGCGCGAGTCGCCGACGTGGACCAGGCCGAGGCGCTGGCCGGTCCACAGCAGGGCGGTGAGCGTGGTGCCCATGCCCTCCAGCTGCGGGTCCTCCTCGACCATCGCGCGCAACTGGTCGTTGGCGCGCTGCACGGCGGTGCCGAGGGAGGTGAGGATGTCGGAGCCGGGCACGTCGTCGTCGAGGGCGACGATGGTGGAGATGGCCTCGGAGGAGGCGACCTCGCCGGCCGCGGCGCCGCCCATGCCGTCGGCGATGGCGAGCAGGCGCGGACCGGCGTATCCGGAGTCCTCGTTGCCCTCCCGGATCATGCCTTTGTGCGATCCGGCGGCGAAGCGCAGTGACAGACTCATGCGCACCTCGCCCGTCGGCTCCGGGTACATCCGCACGGTGCCCACCCTCCGGTCGGGAGCGCGCCGGGGCCCGGGGTGCCGGGCGCCGCTGCGTGCTCGCTCCGCTCGCGCTCATTCATGACGTAGCACTACTTCCGCAGCTCGATGACGGTCTTGCCGATGCGGAGGGGCGCGCCCGGTGCGATCGGTGTGGGGGTCGTCAGCCGCGTTCGGTCGAGGTACGTGCCGTTGGTGGAACCCAGGTCCTCGACGATCCACTGGCCGTCACGGTCCGGGTAGATCCTGGCATGTCGGCTGGAGGCGTAGTCGTCGTCCAGCACGATGGTGCTGTCGTGCGCCCGGCCCAGGGTGATGGTCTGGCCCTGGAGCGCCACCGTGGTACCGGTGAGTGTGCCCTCGGTCACCACCAGCTTGGTGGGGGCGTTACGACGCTGGCGGCCACCGGCGGCGGCCTGCTGGCGCTGTTGCGGGGGCGCGGCCTGCCGGGCGGCGGCCTGCTGCTGCCGTCCGCTCTCCCGGCGCGAACCGCGCTGGGTGACACGCGTACCGAACAGGTCGCTGCGGATGACCTGCACGGCCACGATCACGAACAGCCACAGTACGGCCAGGAAACCCAGCCGCATGACCGTGAGGGTCAGCTCTGACATTGCCCCCGCTTCACCCTTCGGCTTGCCGGTAAATGATGGTGGTACTGCCCACGACGATCCGCGAGCCGTCGCGGAGCGTAGCGCGGGTGGTGTGCTGCCCGTCCACCACGATGCCGTTGGTGGACCCGAGATCCTGGATGGTCGAGGGCGTTCCGGTCCGGATCTCACAGTGCCGGCGCGAGACGCCGGGGTCGTCGATCCGCACGTCGGCCTCGGTGCTGCGACCCAGCACGAGCGTCGCGCGGGAGATCTGATGGCGGGTGCCGTTGATCTCGATCCAGTGGCGCATGCGACCGCCGGCCGCGGGAGCGGGAGCAGGTGCGACCGGGGGCCGCTGTCCGCCCGCGGGCTGCGGGTAGCCGTAGCCGCCGGGACGGCCGCCGGGCGGCGGCGCGGCCGGCATCGGCGGGGCGGCCGCGGGTGCGGCGGCGGGCGGGTAGCCGTAGCCGCCGGGCGCCGGCCGGCCTGGGGCCGGGGCCGCCGGGGCGCCGCCGGGAGCCTGCTGGCTGGTGGAGGAGGCGAGCGTACGGCTGCGCACCCGGTACAGGCCGGTGTCGAGGTCGTCCGCCTTCTCCAAGTGGACCTTGATGGGGCCCATGAAGGTGTAGCGCTGCTGCTTGGCGTAGTCGCGCACCATCCCGGCGAGCTCGTCGCCGAGCTGGCCGGAGTAGGGGCTGAGCCGCTCGAAGTCCGGAGTGCTCAGCTCCACGATGAAGTCGTTGGGTACGACCGTCCGGTCGCGGTTCCAGATGGTCGCGTTGTTGTCGCACTCGCGCTGGAGCGCTCCCGCGATCTCCACGGGCTGTACCTCGGACTTGAACACCTTGGCGAAGGTGCCGTTGACCAGACCTTCGAGACGCTGCTCGAACTTCTTCAGGACTCCCATGGGGCACCTCCTCCGTAGCCGCTGCTGTCCTGTGTCCCGCTGAGCGGGCACTGCCTTGCCCGGTACTGCTGCTGGTACTGCTTACTGATCGTATCCACGCGCCGTCGAATCGGCTGGTTCCCCCTGTCGGCCCGGTCGACGGGTGTCGACGCCTCCGAAGTTCCCTCCGGAGCTCCCCTTCGAACTCTTCTCGGACGTAGTCCTGCCAAGGATCGTAGAGGCGGCCGCAGACAAGTGTCCCGCACCGGACTGTGGACCTGGACCGCTCCTGCGGAGACGGTCGGGACCGGTACGAGGTTGATACGTGAACAGGTCGGCGTTGATACGTCTGCCGACGGAATCGGGGGCGGGGTGGCGGACTGACGCAGAGTGTGCTGGTCGGCGGCTGCCCGGCCATAAGGGATGTGAACCCACCCCGTCCTGCGTGCTAATGTTCTGCGTGTCGGAAGGCGCCGCCCCCAAGGGGGAACAGCCCGAAGACACACCCAATGCGCGGGTGGCGGAATAGGCAGACGCGCTGGATTCAGGTTCCAGTGCCCGAAAGGGCGTGGGGGTTCAACTCCCCCCTCGCGCACAGCGAAGAACCGACGGAACGGGTCTTCACCAGTGACGAAAGTCACGGTGAGGGCCCGTTTCTCGTTGGTCGTGCGTTGGTCGTGGCGGGGGTCCGGCGGTGAGCTATCTCACGGTCGGGAGCCTCTGAGGAGAAGGCCCCGAGAAGAAGGCCCCGAGAAGAAGGCTCTGCGAAGAAGGCTCTGCCGCGAAGGCGACGGGCTGCGGGGTCAGTCGCCCGGGCGCAGGTGCCGCAGGACGGCTTCCGCCTCGGGACGTGTCCTGCCGACGGCCAGCAGTTCCGCCGTGGCGGTGGCGGGGGCGGAGCCCTCCCATGTCTCGTCGTTCACCGACTCCAGCATCGAGACGACGACCGACTCCATGACGTGGGCCGGCACAGGCGCCGGCAGGTGGTCGGCGAAGACTCCGTCCCGCTGTCCCTGCGCGAGCAGTTCACCGGCCAGATTGCGTACGGGCGTCAGCGCGCCGCGGATGTCGCCGTCCAGGTCGTGGCGGCCGAGCGCGATGAGCATGCGGAAGCGGTCGCCGATGCCCCAGACGGCCATGATGTAGCGGGCCAGGGACAGGTCGGCGGGCTCGGCGGGGTTGCGCTCCTCGACGAACGCCTGCCGGATCGACTCCACGGCCTCCTCGGCCAGGGCGTTGACGAGATCCTCCCGGCCGGCGAAATGGCCGTAGAGCGTGCGGCGGGCGATACCTGCCGCGCGGGCGATGTCGTCGACGGTGGTCTCCGGATCCGCGCTCAGCGTCTCGCGCGCGACGTCCAGAATGCGCCGCCGGTTCGCCTGCGCGTGCCGCCGACGGGGTGCCGCCTTCGCACTCTCGGTCATCGCCTGCTCCTCGTGTCGCTCCGGCGAAGACTCGCATATGGGCGTGGCCTGCGGCAGGGAGGGCCTGAGGGCGGGTGGCCTGCTGTGGAGGTGCTTCGCCGGGTGGGACGGATGCCCGCCCCACCCGGCCGGCAGGCTTATGCCGCGACCCGCTCGGCCACTTCCTTGGCCTTGGCGGACGCGTCCTGGAGGGCGCGCTCGCGCGAGGCCTCGAAGAGCGGGATCAGTTCGGTCATGGCCGGGTTCTGCGGGGCCATCGTGAGCTCCGGGACGATGAAGTGAAGGTCCACGGCGAGGGTGTCGGCGAGGACGGCCTGAAGGTAGGTCTGGACGTACTCGTAGCCCTCGCGCGGGGTGCCCGGCGCGTACGAGCCGCCGCGGCTGGCGACGACGGTGACCGGGGTGCCCTTGACCTTGGAGTCCTCGGTCATGGCGGTACGTCCGATGAGGATCACGTTGTCCAGCCAGGCCTTGAGGGTCGACGGGATCGAGAAGTTGTACATCGGGGCGCCGATCAGCACCGCGTCCGCCTGCTCCAGTTCCTCGATCAGCTGCACGCGCGCGGAGAAGGCGGCCGCCTGCTCCGGGGTGTGCGCGGCCGGGTCGGCGAAGCCGGCGGTGTGGGCCTCGGCGGTGATGTGCGGGACGGGGTTCGCGGCGAGGTCGCGGTAGATCACCGTGCCCTCGGGGTGCTGCTCCTCCCAGGCCTTGCGGAAGGCGTCCGTCACGGAGCGGGACGCGGAGGCGTCGGTGGGGAAGACGGAGGAGTCGATGATCAGGAGCGTGGCCATGGAGTCTCCAGGGGACGGCGGTCTGGCCCACGGGATGCTCGTTCCGTGGGCTAGTAATACGTACTCGACTATGGATAACACAGTCACTTACTTTTTTTCATCACCTTCGGGAAGGGCAGTACCCTGAGGGACATGACGGTCGAGCAGAGTCACGACCCCGCGGCGTGCAAGCGGGTCGACGACGGCATCACGCGCGTCTTCCAACTGCTCGGGAAGCGCTGGACCGGCCCGATCGTGTCCGTCCTCACCAACGGGCCCGCCTACTTCGTCGACCTGCGCCGGGCCGTCCCCGGCATCAGCGAGCGCATGCTTTCCGACCGCCTCACCGAACTCGGCGCCGCCCGGCTCGTCGTCCGCCAGGTCGACGAGGGGCCTCCGCTGCGGGTGTCGTACCGGCTGACGGAGGCGGGGGCCGCGCTGGCTCCGGCGCTGGGGCTGCTCAAGGAGTGGGCGGAGGAGCATCTGCCGGAGGGGGAACGGCCGACGGGGTGCTGATGGCGGGCTGCGGGGGTGCCGGCGTTGCTTCGTAGGTGCTTGGTGCTTGGTGCTTGGTGCTTGGTGCTTGGTGCTTGGTGCTTGGTGCCGGTAGGCCGTCGCTGTGGTGCCGGTGTGCCGTCGGTGTGCTGAGGACTGTCGCCGTTTTCCACAGCTGTGCAGTTGTCCACAGGGTCTGACGCGTTTCGGCCCTCCGCTGTACGGTCGGCACGAGTTGATGTTCGTGCGTACGCGGGGGAGGCGGTCGCTGTGACCGAGGTCGGTGCGGAGACGTTGGTCGGGGACGCGGTCCCCGTTCAGGAGGCGGCGGCGAGTGCCGGGAGCACCCGTCGGCTCCCCAGGGTCCGCGGCTTCGCCGACTGGCCCGCCGAGGGCACTCCCAAGGAGGAGGGCAGGGCGCTGCGGCGAAGCGTCCCGCGCAGTGCGCACGCCGTCCTCGACCTGGACGGGGGACGGCCCGACGCGGTGAGCGCGGTCGAGGAGTCCGGCCGGGGCCGTATCCCCGAGCTCACGCCCATACGGGTCGGCAGGATGGCGGCCACGCCCTTCGCCTTCCTGCGCGGTTCGGCCGGCCTCATGGCCTACGACCTGGCGCGCACCCCGATGACGAGGATCCGTGCCCAGATCTGCGGCGACGCCCACGCCGCCAACTTCGGTCTGTACGGCGACGCGCGCGGCGGTCTGGTCATCGATCTGAACGACTTCGACGAGACGGTGTACGGCCCCTGGGAGTGGGACCTCAAGCGGCTCGCCGCCTCCCTTGTACTCGCCGCCCGTGAGGCGGGCGCCGACGAGGACACCTGCCGCAAGGCGGCGCACGACGCGGCCGGTGCCTACCGCCGCACCATGCGGCTGCTGGCCAGGCTTCCGGTCCTGGACGCGTGGAACGCCATCGCGGACGAGGAGTTGGTCTCCCACACCGACGCCCACGACCTGCTCGGCACCCTGGAGCGGGTCTCCGAGAAGGCGCGGGCCAACACCAGCGGGCGCTTCGCCGCGAAGTCGACGGAGCCCACCGAGGACGGCGGCCGCCGCTTCGTCGACGCCGCGCCGGTGCTGAGGCGGGTGCCGGACGAGGAGGCCGCGTCGGTGGCCGCGTCCCTGGAGCAGTACCTGACCTCGCTCTCCGAAGACCGCCTCCCCCTGCTGGCCCGTCACGCGGTGCACGACGTCGCCTTCCGCGTCGTCGGCACGGGCAGCGTCGGCACCCGGTCGTACGTCGTCCTGCTCCTCGACCACCGGGGCGAACCGCTCGTCCTCCAGGTCAAGGAGACGCGCCCCTCGGCGCTGGTGCCGCACCTGGCGAGCGCCGGGTTCGAGGCGCCGAAGGTCGACCACGAGGGCCGGCGGGTGGTCATGGGGCAGAAGCGCATGCAGGTGGTCAGCGACATCCTGCTGGGCTGGACCTCGGTCGACGGACTGCCGTTCCAGGTACGGCAGTTCCGCAACCGCAAGGGCAGCGTCGACCCCACCGCCCTCGCCGCCGACCAGCTGGACGACTACGGCCGGATGACCGGCGCCCTCCTGGCCCGCGCCCACGCCCACAGTGCCGACCCGCGCCTGATCGCCGGCTACTGCGGCAAGAACGAGGAGCTGGACGAGGCGATCACCGCGTTCGCCGTCGCCTACGCCGACCGCACGGAGGCGGACCACGCGCAGCTGGTGGCGGCGGTGCGGTCGGGGCGGATCGCGGCGGAGGTGGGTGTGTGAGGGGGGTGTGCCCGGGCGCTCGGTGTCCGGGGTGCTGGCAAGGGCGTGTCCGTGTCCTGAAAGGGCCTGCTCGGCGGGCTGAGGACTGTGTGTTCGAGAGGCTCCTCCCGCCGTGGCCTACGCTGGTCGGGTGACGACCCCGGAAGCTGAGCAGGGTGGTGTCGCCGGTGAGAACCGGCCGACGCCGGACGCCGGTGTGCCCCGGCCCGAGGAGCGGCTGGAACGGGCCGTACGGGCCGCCGAGCAGGCGTTGATCGAGTACGAGATCGCGGTCGATACCTTCCGTATCGAGGTCGAGAACTTCTCCCGGCTGCACCACCAGAAGCTCGGCCCGATGTACACCCGCCTCGACGAGCTGGACGCCCAGATCGCCGAGGCCCGGGCCGCCCGCACCGGCGACCCCGAGGACCTGCGCAAGGCGGACGAGGCGCGGGCCCGGGTCATGCCGATGCCCGGAGTCGAGGAGCTCTTCCACGGCTGGATGGACGGCGAGGGGATGTTCCCGGAGGCCGAGGCGATGCTCACCGATCAGCCGGTGCGGCCCCCGCAGCGGGTGCGGCCCAGCGAAGAGGCCCGCAAGCGCTACCGCGAGCTGGCCCGCAAGGCCCACCCCGACCTCGCCCAGGACGAGACCGAGCGCAAGCGGCGTGAGGAGTTCATCACGCGGGTCAACGCCGCCTACGCCCGGGGTGACGAGGCGCTGCTGCTGGAGCTGGCCGAGGAGTGGGCCGCCGGACCGAAGCTCCCGGAGCAGGGGCCGACGCCCAGCGAGGATCTCTACGCCCGCCTCGAATGGCTCGCCCAGCGCAAGGAACTGCTCACCGTGGTCGCGCGGGAACTGGAGGAGAGCGCGATCGGCTCGATGCTCCGGATGGCCCCGGAAGACCCGGACCGCCTCCTGGAGGAGGTCGCCGAGAAGCTCTTGGCCGACGTCGCCGCGCGCGAGGCCGAGCTGGCGGAGCTGCTCGGATAGTGGCCGGACCGGTGCGCGCCCGCGTCGGGCAGTGACGTCGGGTAGCGTCGGAGGCATGCATTTCGGAGCTGGTGTGCCCACGGTCGAGGTCACGGACCTCAAGGACAGCGACTTCCTGCTGGACGTCCGCGAGGACGACGAGTGGCAGGCGGGTCACGCCGAAGGGGCGCTGCACATCCCCATCAGTGAGTTCGTCGCCCGGTACGGCGAGCTGACCGAGGCCGCGCCGCAGGACGGCCGGGTCAACGTGATCTGCCGCTCCGGCGGGCGCTCGGCGCAGGTCGCGATGTACCTCGTCCAGCAGGGCATCGACGCCGTGAACGTCGACGGCGGCATGCAGGTCTGGGCAGCGGCGGGCCGCCCCGTCGTGACCGACGAGGGGCAGCCGGGCTTCGTCCTCTGAGCCGAGCCCTGCCGAGGGTCGGCTTGAGGTTCAGGGCGGCTTGAGGTTCAGGCCAGCGGGTGGGCCGCCAGCAGGTCGCCCAGGGTCTCCTCGTGTGCCGCCGCCGGGCCGAGGGACAGTTCCAGGTGCTTGGCCCAGGCGTGGAACCGGTGCAGGGGGTAGTCGACGTCGGCGCCGAACCCGCCGTGCAGATGCTGCGCCGTCTGCACGACCCGCCGTACGCCCTCCGACGCCCAGATCTTGGCGACGGCCACATCACCGGCGGCGGGCAGTGCCCCCAGGGCTCCCGAGGCGATGCGCCACGCGGCCTGCCACAGGGTGACCTCCATGGCCCGCAGATCGATGTAGCGGTCGGCGGCCTGCACGGCGACGGCCTGGAACGTGGCCACCGGGAACCCGAACTGCTCCCGCTTGCCGGTGTATTCGCTGGTCATCCGCAGGACCCGCTCCCCCAGACCGAGCGCCAGCGCGCACGTCCCGGTGGTCAGCAGATCCCGCAGCCACTCCCACGCGCCGTCGGCCGCGATGACGTCCCGGTCCGCGATCCGTACGGAGTCCAGGCGCAGTTCGCCGAGCCGCTCGCCGGTGGTGGAGATCTGCTCGGCGAGCTCGACCCCCGCGTGCACCCGGGGGATCACGGCGAGAAGGGTCCGGTCGGTGGCCGTGTGCGCGGGGACCAGGACGAAGTCGGCGTCGTACACCCACGGCACCGCCGTCTGCACCCCGTCCAGAAGCCACGCTTCCCCCTCCTGCCGTGCGGTCACGGCGAGTTCGGCCGGGTCGTGGCCGGTGCGACCGCTCGCGGCGACGGTCAGGACGACCTCCCCACAGCCCGCCCGCACCGCCAGACCGGACTTCAACTCCGCACCGGCGAAGGTCTGTACTGCGGCGAGCGCGGCGCTGTTCTCCAGCAGCGGTACCCGCGCCAGCACCTTCGCCGCCTCGCGCAGCACCAGGCACAGGGCGACGGCATCCAGGCCCGACCCGCCGTACTCCGGGTCCAGCAGCAGGCTCAACAGGTCCGCGTCGGCGAGCCTGGCCCACAGCGCACGGTCGAAGTCGTCCGCGACGGCGCCCGAGGTGAGAGCGGGGCTGGGCACCGCGTCCGGGGCTACCCCGGCGAACACCCCCTGCGCCGCCTCGGCCGCCGCCTGTTGCTCTTCGGTGAAGGTGAAGTCCACGGTCCTGCCCTTCCGCCGGGCCCGCCGATCTGACGATCCATCAAGATAGAACAGGTTCTAGAAGAAGGGAACGGGCTGCCGACGCTCACCTGTGGAACGCCGGTGCGTTTCGCGGCTCCTCACCTGTCGAAGTCCAGCTCCACCTTCTCCGTCACCGGATGCGACTGGCACGCCAGCACATAGCCCGCCTCCGTCTCCTCCGGCTCCAGCGCGAAGTTGCGGTCCATGCGCACCTCGCCGGAGACCAGGAAGGCCCGGCAGGTTCCGCACACCCCGCCCTTGCAGGCGTAGGGCGCGTCGGACCGGTTGCGCAGCACTGCCTCCAGCAGAGACTCGCCCTGCCGGACGGGCCAGCTCCCGCCGCGGCCGTCGAGTCGGGCCGTCACCGTGCTGTGCGCGGGAGCGGGTGCGGTGGTCACGGGGGCGGCGGCGTCCACATGGAAGATCTCCTCGTGGATACGGGTGCGGGAAACACCGAGCTCCCGCAGTGCCCTCTCGCCACCCTGCACCAGCCCGAACGGCCCGCACAGGAACCATCCCGCCACGTCCCCCACAGGCAGCAGCGCCGGAAGCAGCGCGCCGAGCCGCTCCTGATCGAGCCGCCCGGACGGCAGTCCCGCCTGCTGCTCCTCCCGGGACAGCACTGTCACCAGGTGCAGCCGCTGCGGATAGCGGTCCTTGAGGTCGGCGACCTCCTCCAGGAACATCGTCGACGCGGACGTACGGTCGCTGCGTATCAGACAGAACCGGGCCTCCGGCTCGCGCGCCAGCAGGGTCGCCACGATCGACAGGACCGGGGTGATGCCGCTGCCGCCGACGATCGCCGCGTACAGACCGGGCGCCGGGTCGAGGGTGAAGCGCCCCGCCGGGGTCATCACCTCCACCTCGTCGCCGATGTTGATCTCCTTGAGCGCGTACGTCGAGAAGGCCCCGCCCTCGACCAGCCGCACCCCGACGCGCAGGGTGTGAGGGCCCTCGTCGCCCGGTGCCGGTGCGGGGGAGCAGATCGAGTAGGTGCGCCGGATCTCCGTACCGTCCACCGTGCGCCGCAGGGCGAGATGCTGGCCGGGGGTGTGCCGGTACTCCTCGCGCAGTTCCTCGGGCACGGTGAGGGTCAGGGCCACGGAGTCGTCGGTGAGCCGGTCGACCGCGGCCACGGGGAGCGCGTGGAAGCGGGCCATCACAACTCCTTGAAGTGGTCGAAGGGTTCACGGCACGACAGACACCGCCGCAGCGCCTTGCAGGCGGTGGAGGAGAAACGGCTGAGCAGCTCGGTGTCGGCGGAGTCGCAGTGCGGGCAGCGGATGGGGTCGGCGGCTTCCTCGGCTTCCTCGGCTTCCCGGTCGAGCGTGCGGGTCGGCCCCAGCTGCAGGCCGACCGGCCCGGCCGCCCGCCCCGTCCGCGGCGGGGCGATGCCGAACTCCCGGAGCTTGCGGCGCCCTTCGTCCGTGATGTCGTCCGTCGACCAGGCGGGCGCGAGCACCGTGCGCACGGTGACGTCCCGTACGCCGTGTTCGTGCAGGATCCGCTCTATGTCCAGGGACATCGCCTCGACGGCCGGGCAGCCGGTGTACGTCGGGGTCAGCTCGACCTCGACCGAGTCGGGGCCGTGGACGTGCACCGCGCGCAGCACGCCGAGCTCCTGGAGGGTGAGCACGGGCAGTTCGGGGTCGGGGACCGAACCGGCCAGCTCCAGCAGCTCCGCCTCCAGCGAAGTGGTCGTCACCATGACGCCCCCGGGTGGCTGCGGTGCAGATGCTGCATCTCGGCGAGCATCCGCCCGAAGGACTCGGTGTGCAGGCCCTGACGGCCTGCCCCGGCCGCCCACGCTCCGGACCGCGGGCCCTCGGGGACGGTGAGGGTGGCACGGCGCAGGACGTCACCGACGGCCTTGACCCAGGTCGACTCCATGCCCGGCCAGTCGGCGTCCAGCCCTGCCACGGGCCGGAACATCTCCCCGGTGAAGCGCCACAGCGTCTCGCACGCCCGCTGCATCCGCTCATGGCTGACGTCCGTGCCGTCGCCGAGTCGCAGGGTCCACTGTTCGGCGTGGTCGCGGTGGTAGGCGACCTCCTTGACGGCCTTCGCGGCGAGTGGCGCGAAGGGGCCGTCCGCGGCGGCCAGTTCGGCGTAGAGCAGGTGCTGGTAGGTGGAGAAGTACAGCTGGCGGGCGATGGTGTGGGCGAAGCCGCCGTTGGGCTGTTCCACCAGCTGGAGGTTGGTGAAGGCGCGCTCCTCGCGCAGATACGCCAGTTCGTCCTCGTTGCCGGCCAGCGAGAGCAGCACACGGGCCTGGCCGAGCAGGTCCAGTGCGATGTTGGCGAGGGCGACCTCCTCTTCGAGGACGGGGGCGTGGCCGGCCCACTCCCCGAGGCGGTGCGAGAGCACCAGGGCATCGTCGCCGAGGGCGAGGGCGGCAGCCGTAGGGACGGATGTGGTGGTCACAGGTGCTTCACCCCCTCCGGGATCTCGTAGAAGGTCGGGTGCCGGTACGGCTTGTCGGCGGACGGTTCGAAGAACGGGTCCTTCTCGTCGGGCGAGGACGCGGTGATCGCGGACGACGGGACGACCCAGATCGAGACGCCCTCGCCGCGCCGGGTGTACAGATCGCGGGCGTTGCGCAGGGCGAACTCCGCGTCCGGCGCGTGCAGGCTGCCGGCGTGGGTGTGCGAGAGGCCGCGGCGGGAGCGCACGAAGACCTCCCACAGGGGCCAGTCGGTGTT
Organism: Streptomyces sp. a15; assembly: GCF_059026085.1. Taxonomy (NCBI): domain Bacteria; kingdom Bacillati; phylum Actinomycetota; class Actinomycetes; order Kitasatosporales; family Streptomycetaceae; genus Streptomyces; species Streptomyces sp. A15. Next base: position 83,891 of record NZ_JBWLKM010000021.1, read on the forward strand.
CGTCATGCCTGCTCCACTCCCCTTCCGGCACCGGAGGCACTGTGCTTGGCCGCGTACGCCGAGGCCGCCTCCCGGACCCAGGCGCCCTCGTCGTGGGCCCGCCTGCGTTGCGTTATCCGCTGTTCGTTGCACGGGCCGTTGCCCTTGAGGACGTCCCAGAACTCTGTCCAGTCGATCGGGCCGAAGTCGTGGTGCCCCCGCTCCTCGTTCCACCTCAGGTCCGGGTCGGGAAGCGTGAGGCCCAGGGATTCGGCCTGGGGGACGCAGATGTCGACGAAGCGCTGGCGCAGCTCGTCGTTCGAATGCCGCTTGATCTTCCACGCCATCGACTGCGCGGAGTGCGCGGACTCGTCGTCGGGCGGGCCGAACATCATCAGGGACGGCCACCACCAGCGGTCCACCGCGTCCTGCGCCATCGCGTGCTGCTCGGGGGTGCCGCGGCTGAGGGCCAGCAGCAGCTCGTACCCCTGGCGCTGGTGGAAGGACTCCTCCTTGCAGATACGGACCATCGCGTGCGCGTACGGGCCGTACGAGCAGCGGCACAGGGGCACCTGGTTGGTGATCGCTGCGCCGTCCACCAGCCAGCCGATCGCGCCGATGTCCGCCCAGGTCAGCGTGGGGTAGTTGAAGATCGAGGAGTACTTCTGGCGGCCGGTGTGGAGTTTGTCGAGCAGTTCCTCGCGGCCGGTGCCGAGGGTCTCGGCCGCGCTGTAGAGGTAGAGCCCGTGTCCCGCCTCGTCCTGGACCTTGGCCATCAGGATGGCCTTGCGGCGCAGCGAGGGCGCGCGCGTGATCCAGTTAGCCTCCGGCTGCATGCCGATGATCTCGGAGTGCGCGTGCTGCGCGATCTGCCGGACCAGGGTCGCGCGGTAGGCGTCGGGCATCCAGTCACGTGGCTCGACGCGCTCGTCGGCGGCCACGGCGGCGTCGAAGGCCCTCTCGTACGCGGCGGTGTCGTCGACGCCGGCCTGTGTGCCGTCCTGGCCGTCGTACGCCAGTGTGCGCGCCGTCTGGTGCGTGGCTGCTGTCGCCATGAGGTCCCCCTCGACCTGGACTCTGCCGGTGCTTGCTCCCGACCGATCGTTCGGTTCGTGCGATTCCATGGTGTGACGGGCGCCGTAAGGTGTCAACCGCTGTGGATAACCTCCGGGCATCCCCGGGCACGCCTGTGGGCAACCGAGGTGGCTTCGCGGAAGAGCCGGTGGGGGCTGTGCCGGGCGCGCGGGCCTGAGTACCGTTCCGTGCGAGCGTCGGCGGAATGGTGGTGCGTGGGCGCTACGGCGTCCCTCGCCAGGTGCCTCGCGGCAGGCGGCGGCGGACCACGGCACAGGGCACATGGCACATGGCGCACAGCAGGCGGCAGGGCGGCCGGAAGACGGACCGGAACGGGAACGGGGCGGAATGGACGTGCACGACGGAGGCTCGAAGGCCCCGCACGGGCCGGGCGAGCCGGGCGCCGCGCCCGCCGGTCCCCAGAGCTCCCCGCCCGACCCGCCCGATCCGCGCGACCCGCCACCTGACCAGGCGCCCCGTGAGGCCCGCACCGGCGTCGCCGCCCTTTCCCTCCGCTACCAGATCGCCGTCGCCGTGACCCTCGCGGTCGTCGCCGTCGCCGTCTGTGTGCACATCGGCATGGTGTTCCTGCACGTCGCGCCGTCGAACACGGTGACCAAGGAGCACGGCCGGGCGATCGACGACTGGATCTACCCGGAGTTCGAGCAGAACTGGAAACTGTTCGCGCCGAACCCGTTGCAGCAGAACATCGCCGTCCAGGTCCGGGCCCAGATCGACACGGCGGACGGCGGCGTGCGCACGACCGGCTGGTACGACCTGTCCGCCGAGGACGGCCGGGCCATCGACGGCAACCTGCTGCCGAGCCACACCCAGCAGAACGAGCTGCGCCGGGCCTGGGACTTCTTCGTCGCCACCCACGACAGCGACAACCGCCCGGTGGGTCTGCGCGGCTCCCTGTCCGAGACGTATCTGCGCCGCATCGTGCTGCTGCGCCTGGAGCGCGACGACGCGGCGGGGAAGGGCGGCGCGATCGATCTCGTCCAGATCCGCTCCCGCACCACCAATGTGCGCCCGCCGCAGTGGAGCCAGGAGAAGGTGTCGGACGAGCCGGTGTACCGGGTGCTGCCCTGGTGGTCGATCACGGCGGACAGCACCGAGAGGGACGTCAAGTGAACCGTTTCGCGCTCGGCGTCTCCGCCGGCATCGCCCGTGTCACCGAGTCCGTCCTCGGCCCGTACCAGACCGCCGTGATACGCATCGGCTTCAGCGGGACCTGGCTGCTGTTCCTGCTGCGCGAGTTCCCGCACCGCGAGGAGATGTACGGCCCCGACGGCCCCTGGAGCTGGGATCTCGCCCAGCAGCTGGTCTCGGACAACGGTGCCTTCACGGCCCTGATGTGGTCCGACGGCCGGTTCTGGTTCGAGGCCGTCTACGCGCTGGCCGTCCTGACGAGCGTCCTGCTGCTGCTGGGATGGCGCACCCGCACGATGTCCGTGCTGTTCATGGTCGGCGTGCTCTCGCTGCAGAACCGCAGCATCTTCATGGGGGACGGCGGCGACAACGTCCTGCACCTGATGTGCATCTACCTGGTGTTCACGCGCTGCGGCCAGGTGTGGTCGCTGGACGCGCGGCGGGCGCGGCTCGGACGCGAGGCACGCGCGCGTGGGGAACACGTTCCGGACCGGGTGGGCCCGGCTCTGTGGGGCGTGCTCGGCCTGGCGCTGGCCGCGGTGACCCTGTCGGGTCGGCTGTTCGACGGCGAGGAGTTCGTGCCGCTGCTGCTGTGGACGGTCTGGCTCGCGCAGGCCCTGTGGTGGCTCATAGGACGCCGTGCGAAGACCCGCGAGCCCCGGATCCTGCTCGACGTCGTCGCCAACATCGTCCACAACGGCGCCCTGCTCGTGATCATGGCCGAGGCCTGTCTGATCTACGCCACGGCGGGCTGGTACAAGATCCAGGGCTCGCGCTGGCAGGACGGCACCGCCGTCTACTACCCCCTGCACCTCGACTACTTCTCCCCGTGGCCCGCGCTCGCCGACGCGCTGGCGGCCAGCGGCACGATGGTGATGCTGGTGACGTACGGCACCGTCGCTGCGCAGGTCGCCTTCCCGTTCACGCTCTTCAACAGGCGCGTCAAGAACGTCCTGCTGGCGGTCATGATTTTCGAGCACGCCGCGATCGCCGTGATCCTCGGACTGCCCTTCTTCTCGCTGGCCATGATCGCCGCCGACGCGGTCTTCCTGCCGACGTCGTTCCTGCGCCGACTCGGCGGCTGGGCGGCACGCGCGCGTGGACGGCTGCTCGCGGGCATGGGCACGGGCACGGGCGGTACACCGCTGCCGAAGCCGCGCGCCCCGGAGACCACGGAGACCACGGAGAGCACGGCGAGCGCAGGGGATCCCGGCGGTGCGAAGGACGCGGGGGACGCGGGGGACGCGCCCGTAGGCTTCAGGGCATGAGCGCCCCCGGCCCCCTCGACGTCTGGCACAAGCTCGCCGACACGTCCGTGCTGCTCGACGGCTTCCACGCCCTCAAGCACGCGCTGCGCTTCGGCGCCGAGGTCCCGGTGGCGGTCACCGCCGACCGGAGGGCCGCGCTCGCCCTCGCCGAGGAACTGGCGCCGGACGTACGGGACACACTCGACGCGCTCCTGACCCAGGTCCCGGCGCCGGCGTACCGGAGTCTGGTGCCGCGCCCGCACCCCACCGAGATCGCCGCCCTGGCCGTACGTCCGTCCCGCGCGGCCAACCTGGACAGGCTGGCGCACACCCCCCGCACCGCGCCCGTCGTGGTCCTCGACAACCCGCGCAACCTGGGCAACGCGGGGGCCGTGATCCGGCTGGCCGCCGGTTTCGGGGCGACCGGAGTGGTCACCACCGGGACGCTCGATCCCTGGCACCCCACCGTCGTACGCGGCGGCGCCGGGCTGCACTTCGCGACCGCCGTGGAACGGCTGACGGTGGCAGAGCTGCCGTCGGGGCCGGTGTTCGCCCTCGACCCGGAGGGCGAGGACATCCGTGGCACCAAGGTCCCGGACGACGCGATCCTTGCCTTCGGCTCGGAACGCAGCGGGCTGTCGGCCGACCTGCGCGCGCGTGCCGATCACTTGGTCGCGCTGCCGATGCGCCCCCAGGTCTCCAGCTACAACCTCGCGACCAGTGTGGCCATGACGCTGTACCACTGGAGCGCCACCGGGGGCGCACCGCACGTCCCTTAGGCCTCCCGGCGCACCTCGACCACCCGGAAGCGGTTCGACACGAACGCCCCGTCGGTGAGCGCCGCGTTGGCGGCCGGGTTGCCGCCCGAGCCGTGGAAGTCGGAGAAGGCGGCGGTCTGGTTGACGTACACCCCGCCTGTGAGGTTCAGCGACAGCTGGGCCGCCTCCTCCAGGCAGACCTCCTGGACGGCCTGCTCGACCTCCTCGTCGGTGGTGTACGCGCCGACCGTCATCGCGCCCTTCTCGCGGATCGTGCGCCGCAGCAGCTCCAGCGCGTCGGGCGCCGAGTCGACCGCGACGGCGAAGGAGACGGGGCCGAAGCACTCGCTCATATAGGCGGCTTCGTCGTCCGGCTTGGCGCCGTCCAGCTTCACGATGACGGGCGTGCGGACGACGGCTCCCGGGAACTCCGGGTTGCTCACCTCCCGCGAGGCGAGGGCGACTTCGCCGAGACCGGCCGCGGCCTCCAGGCGGGCCTTGACGTCCGGGTTGACGATCGCGCCGAGCAGGGCGTTCGCGCGCGTGTCGTCGCCGAGCAGGCCGTCGACCGAGCGGGCGAGGTCGGCGACCACCTCGTCGAAGGTCCGGGGGCCTTCCTCGGTGCGGATGCCGTCACGCGGGACGAGCAGGTTCTGCGGGGTGGTGCACATCTGGCCGCTGTACAGGGACAGAGAGAAGGCCAGGTTGGACAGCATCCCCTTGTAGTCGTCCGTGGAGTGGACCAGCACCGTGTTGACGCCGGCCTTCTCCGTGTAGACCTGCGCCTGGCGGGCGTTGGCCTCCAGCCAGTCGCCGAACGACGTCGAGCCGGTGTAGTCGATGATCCGGATCTCGGGGCGGGTGGCCAGGGTCTTGGCGATGCCCTCGCCGGGACGCTCGGCGGCCAGCGCCACCAGGTTCGGGTCGAAGCCGGCCTCGGTGAGGACGTCGCGCGCGACCTGGACGGTGAGCGCGAGCGGCAGTACCGCGCGCGGGTGCGGCTTCACCAGGACCGCGTTGCCGGTGGCCAGGGAGGCGAACAGGCCCGGATAGCCGTTCCACGTCGGGAAGGTGTTGCAGCCGATGACCAGGGCGATCCCGCGCGGGACCGGCGTGAACCGCTTGGTGAGCGCGAGCGGGTCGCGCTTGCCCTGCGGCTTGGTCCACTCCGCCGTGTCCGGGGTGCGGACCTGCTCCACGTACGCGTACGCCACCGCCTCCAGGCCGCGGTCCTGCGCGTGCGGGCCGCCCGCCTGGAACGCCATCATGAAGGCCTGGCCGGAGGTGTGCATGACCGCGTGCGCGAACTCGTGCGTCCGGTCGCTGATCCGCTTGAGGATCTCCAGACACACCACCGCGCGGATCTCCGCGCCCGCGTCCCGCCAGGCCTTCTGGCCGGCCTTCATGGCGAGCAGCAGCTCGTCGACGTCCGCGTGCGGGTAGGTCACGCCCAGCTCGATGCCGTACGGCGAGACCTCGCCGCCCACCCAGTCGTCCGTGCCGGGCTGGCCGAGGTCGAGGCGGGTGCCCAGGAGGGCGTCGAAGGCGGCCTTGCCCGCCGCCATGTCCAGGCTGCCGTTCTCGCCGTAGGCCTTGGGGTGTTCGGGGTGCGGGGACCAGTACGCGCGCGTGCGGATCGCTTCCAGCGCCTGGTCGAGGGTGGGCCGGTGCTTGGCGATCAGATCGTGCGCGGTGAGTTCGGCGGCCATGCGGGACCAACTCCTCGTCTCAAGAACTCTTCGTCGAGCTCATGACCTGGGCAGAAACATGGGCAGGAACAGCCATCCAGAGTTAGAGTAACCGAACGATCGGTCGGGACAAGGGGGTCCGCCGCATCTGTGGAAAACCCCGTGCGGGAGGATCGCGCACATGACAGCACTCGACCTCAGCAGCCCCGTGGCCGTCGTCGGCGCCGGCACCATGGGCCAGGGCATCGCCCAGGTCGCGCTGGTCGCCGGCCATTCCGTACGGCTGTACGACGCCGCTCCCGGCCGGGCCCAGGAGGCTGCCGACACGATCGGCGCCCGCCTCGACCGGCTCGTCGAGAAGGACCGGCTCGGCGCCGCCGACCGGGACGCGGCACGCGCGCGCCTGCTGCCCGCACAGAACCTCGCCGACCTCGCGGACTGCGCCCTCGTGGTCGAGGCCGTCCTGGAGCGGCTGGACGTCAAGCAGGAGCTGTTCCGCGCGCTGGAGGACGTGGTCGGCGAGGACTGTCTGCTCGCCACCAACACCTCGTCCCTGTCGGTGACGGCCATCGGCGGCGCCCTGCGCAACCCGGGCCGCCTGGTGGGCCTGCACTTCTTCAACCCCGCGCCGCTGCTGCCCCTGGTGGAGGTCGTCTCCGGGTTCGCCACCGACGTCTCGTCGGCCACGCGCGCGTACGAGATGGCCCGCGCCTGGGGCAAGACCCCGGTCGCCTGCGCCGACACCCCGGGCTTCATCGTCAACCGCATCGCGCGGCCCTTCTATGCGGAGGCCCTCGCGGTCCACGAGGCCCAGGGTGCCGAACCCGCCACCATCGACGCGGTCCTGCGCGAGTGCGGCGGCTTCAAGATGGGCGCCTTCGAACTCACCGACCTCATCGGCCAGGACGTCAACGAGTCGGTCACGCACTCCGTGTGGCAGGCCTTCTTCCAGGACGTGCGGTTCACGCCCTCGCTCGCCCAGCGCCGCCTGGTCGAGTCGGGCCGGCTCGGCCGCAAGACCGGACGCGGCTGGTACGACTACGACGACGCCGCCGACCGTCCCGAACCGCACACCGCGGAACCGGCCCAGCCGCCCGCGTACGTCGTCGCCGAGGGCGACCTGGGCCCCGCCGCCGAACTGCTCAACCTGGTCCGCGAGGCGGGCATCCCGGTCCGCGAGGACGACGAGGACCACGGCACCCGCCTGGTGCTGCCGAGCGGCGGCCAGCTGGCCCTCGCCGACGGACAGACCTCGGTCGAGTTCCGGGACGTCGTCTACTTCGACCTCGCACTCGACTACCGCCGTGCCACCCGCATCGCCCTGTCCGCCTCCCAGGACACCGCCCAGCAGACCCTCGCCGAGGCCGTCGGCCTCTTCCAGGCGCTCGGCAAGCAGGTCAGCGTCATCGGCGACGTCCCCGGCATGATCGTGGCGCGTACGGTCGCGCGCATCGTCGACCTGGCGCACGACGCCGTCGCCAAGGGCGTGGCCACCGAGGAGGACATCGACACCGCGATGCGCCTCGGGGTCAACTACCCCCTGGGCCCCTTCGAGTGGAGCCGCCGGCTCGGCCGCAACTGGGCCTACGCCCTCCTCGACGACCTGCACATGCGCGACCCCTCGGGGCGCTACGCGCCGTCCCTCGCGCTGTACCGCCACGCGTACGCCACCGACAAGCGGGAGGGCAGCACCTCATGACCACCGCCAAGCGCGACACGTACACACCGGAGACGCTGCTGTCCGTCGCCGTCCAGGTCTTCAACGAACGCGGCTACGACGGCACCTCCATGGAGCACCTGTCCAAGGCGGCCGGCATCTCCAAGTCGTCGATATACCACCACGTCTCCGGCAAGGAGGAGCTGCTGCGCCGCGCCGTCAGCCGGGCGCTGGACGGCCTCTTCGGGATCCTCGACGAGGAGCACGCGCGCGTGGGGCGTTCCGCCGAGCGCCTGGAGTACGTCGTACGGCGCATGGTCGAGGTGCTCATCGCCGAACTGCCGTACGTGACGCTGCTGCTGCGCGTGCGCGGCAACACCGGCACCGAGCGATGGGCCCTGGAGCGGCGCCGTGACTTCGACCACCGGGTCGCCGAGCTGCTCAAGGCGGCGGCCGCCGACGGGGACGTGCGCGGCGACGTGGAGGTACGGCTCGCGACGCGGCTCGTCTTCGGGATGATCAACTCCATCGTGGAGTGGTACCGGCCGGACGGACGGGGCATGAACGAGCGCGAGGTCGCCGACGCCGTCGCGCGGCTGGTGTTCTCAGGGCTTCGCGAGGAGTACTGACGTCAGCCCTGCGGCTCCAGGTCCTCCTCCTCGAATACCAGCAGCGTGCGCGTGCTGAGCACCTCGGGGATCGCCTGGAGGCGGGTGAGCACCAGCTCGCGCAGGGCCCTGTTGTCGGACGTGTGCACCAGGAGCAGTACGTCGAAGTCGCCGCCCACCAGGGCGATGTGGGAGGCGCCGGGCAGCTGTCTGAGCTGTTCGCGAACGGTGCGCCAGGAGTTCTGGACGATCTTCAGGGTGATGTACGCCGAGGTGCCCTGACCTGCGCGTTCGTGGTTGACCCGAGCCCCGAAGCCACGGATGACGCCGTCCTCGATGAGGCGGTTGATACGGGCGTAGGCATTGGCGCGCGAGACATGGACCCGTTCGGCGACCGACCTTATCGACGCGCGGCCGTCCGCCTGGAGCATCTGCAGGATGTCCAGATCGATGGGATCGAGCGGGCGTGCGGGCGGCTGGGGGCCGCTGCCTTCCGGGCTCTCGGCCATTTGTTCAGATGCCATGTGCCCCCGCCTCTCTACCATGGACGTACTGCGTTCATTTGAGGCTGTGCAGAACCGTTTGTCCACAGCCTGAGGGTGCCGGTAGCCAAAATGTGCCGACGACCGAACAATCGGTAGGTGAGGCGCATCACACCCGTGACGCGCCTGAAGCCGCTCCCACGAGGAGGTGCCGTCATGACGGTCATGGAGCAGCGGGGCGCTTACAAGCCGACCCCGCCGCCCGCCTGGCAGCCCCGCACCGACCCCGCGCCGCTGCTGCCCGACGCGCGTCCGTACCGCGTCCTCGGCACCGAGGCGGCCGCACAGGCCGATCCCGGGCTGCTGCGCCGTCTGTACGCCGAACTGGTACGGGGCCGCCGGTACAACGCGCAGGCCACCGCCCTCACCAAGCAGGGCCGCCTGGCGGTCTACCCGTCCAGCACCGGCCAGGAGGCCTGCGAGGTCGCCGCCGCGCTGGTTCTCGAGGACCGCGACTGGCTCTTCCCCAGCTACCGCGACACCCTCGCGGCCGTCGCCCGCGGTGTGGACCCCGTCCAGGCCCTCACCCTCCTGCGCGGCGACTGGCACACCGGCTACGACCCGCGCGAGCACCGCGTGGCCCCCCTGTGCACCCCGCTCGCCACCCAGCTCCCGCACGCCGTCGGCCTCGCGCACGCCGCCCGCCTCAAGGGCGACGACGTGGTCGCGCTGGCGATGGTCGGCGACGGCGGCTCCAGTGAGGGCGACTTCCACGAGGCGCTGAACTTCGCCGCCGTCTGGCAGGCCCCGGTCGTCTTCCTCGTCCAGAACAACGGCTTCGCCATCTCCGTCCCGCTCGCCAAGCAGACCGCGGCCCCGTCGCTGGCCCACAAGGCCGTCGGCTACGGCATGCCCGGCCGCCTGGTCGACGGCAACGACGCCGCCGCCGTGCACCAGGTCCTCGCCGACGCCGTACGGCACGCGCGCCAGGGCGGCGGTCCCACGCTGGTCGAGGCGATCACGTACCGCGTCGAGGCCCACACCAACGCCGACGACGCGACCCGCTACCGCGCCGACGCCGAGGTCGAGACCTGGCGCGGGCACGACCCGATCGCCCTCCTGGAGCACGAGCTGACCGAGCGTGGCCTCCTCGACGAGCAGGGCATCCAGGCCGCGCGCGACGCCGCCGAGACCATGGCCGCCGACCTGCGTGAGCGCATGAACCAGGACCCGCCGCTCGACCCCATGGACTTGTTCGCCCACGTGTACGCGGAGCCCACCTCGCAACTGCGCGAGCAGCAGGCCCAGTTGCGTGCCGAGCTGGCGGCGGGACAGGAAGGGGCGCACTGATGACGACCGTCGCCCTCAAGCCGGCCACCATGGCGCAGGCGCTCACGCGCGCGATGCGCGACGCCATGGCCGCCGACCCGACCGTGCACGTCATGGGCGAGGACGTCGGCACCCTCGGCGGTGTCTTCCGGGTCACCGACGGGCTCGCCAAGGAGTTCGGCGAGGACCGCTGCACGGACACCCCGCTGGCCGAGGCGGGCATCCTCGGCACGGCCGTCGGCATGGCGATGTACGGGCTGCGCCCGGTAGTGGAGATGCAGTTCGACGCGTTCGCCTACCCGGCGTTCGAGCAACTGATCAGCCATGTGTCGAGGATGCGCAACCGCACCCGCGGCGCGATGCCGCTCCCGCTCACCATCCGCGTCCCCTATGGCGGCGGCATCGGCGGGGTCGAGCATCACAGCGACTCGTCCGAGGCGTACTACATGGCGACTCCGGGCCTCCATGTCGTCACGCCCGCCACGGTCGCCGACGCCTACGGCCTGCTGCGCGCCGCCATCGCCTCCGACGACCCGGTCGTCTTCCTCGAACCCAAGCGCCTGTACTGGTCCAAGGACTCCTGGAACCCGGACGACCCGCAGACCGTTGAACCGATAGGCCGCGCGGTGGTGCGGCGCTCGGGCCGGAGCGCCACACTCATCACGTACGGGCCGTCCGTGCCCGTCTGCCTCGAAGCCGCCGAGGCAGCCCGGGAAGAGGGCTGGGACCTCGAAGTCGTCGACCTGCGCTCCCTGGTGCCGTTCGACGACGAGACGGTCTGCGCCTCGGTACGGCGGACCGGGCGAGCGGTCGTCGTACACGAGTCGGGCGGGTTCGGCGGCCCGGGCGGGGAGATCGCGGCCCGTGTCACGGAGCGCTGCTTCCACTATCTGGAGGCGCCGGTGCTGCGCGTGGCCGGGTTCGACATCCCCTACCCGCCGCCGATGCTGGAGCGTCACCACCTGCCCGGCGTGGACCGGATCCTGGATGCCGTGGGGCGTCTGCAATGGGAGGCCGAGGGCTGATGGCACAAGTGCTCGAGTTCAAGCTCCCCGACCTCGGGGAGGGGCTCACCGAGGCGGGAATCGTCCGCTGGCTGGTCGAGGTCGGTGACGTCGTCGCCGTCGACCAGCCCGTGGTCGAGGTCGAGACGGCCAAGGCGATGGTCGAGGTGCCCTGCCCCTACGCAGGGGTCGTCACCGCCCGCTTCGGCGAGGAGGGCACGGAACTGCCCGTCGGGGCGCTGCTGATCACGGTCGCCGTGGGTGCGCCGGCCTCCGGCGCCCCGGCCGAGGCCTCGGGCAACGTACTCGTCGGATACGGCACCTCTCAGGCGCCCGCGCGCCGCCGCAGGGTGCGGCCGGGACAGCCTGCTCCGGCGGCCGCTGCGGCGAACGGGCAGGTCGGCGCCTCCGAGTCGGCCGACGGTCCGGTTCCGGTGATCTCGCCGCTGGTGCGCCGCCTCGCCCGCGAGAACGGCCTCGACCTCAGGGAGCTGAACGGCTCCGGGCCCGACGGGCTGATCCTGCGGGCCGACGTCGAGTACGCGCTGCGGGCCGCCGCCGCGCAGGGGCGTACGGCGGTCCCGGCCGGGCATACGGCGATGCCGACAGCCGAAGAACACCTGCCCGTGGCGCCGACCACCACCGCCACCCCGGCCCTCTCCGCACCGACCGCACCGACCGCCGCAGCCACCCGCATCCCCCTCAAGGGCATCCAGGGCGCCGCAGCCGACAAACTCTCCCGCAGCCGGCGCGAGATCCCGGACGCCACCTGCTGGGTGGACGCCGACGCCACGGAACTCATGCGGGCGCGCACCGCGATGAACGCCGCCGGAGGGCCGAAGATCTCCCTCCTCGCCCTCCTGGCCCGCATCTGCACCGCCGCCCTGGCCCGTTACCCCGAGCTCAACTCCACCGTGGACATGGAGGCCAGGGAGATCGTCCGGCTCGACGCCGTGCACCTCGGGTTCGCCGCGCAGACCGAGCGGGGACTCGTCGTGCCCGTCGTACGGGACGCGCAGGCGCGGGACGCGGAGTCGCTGACCGCGGAGTTCGCCCGGCTGACCGAGTCGGCCCGCGCGGGCCGACTCACGCCCCGGGAACTGACCGGCGGCACCTTCACGCTGAACAACTACGGAGTGTTCGGCGTCGACGGCTCCACGCCGATCATCAACCACCCCGAGGCCGCCATGCTCGGCGTCGGCCGCATAGTGCCCAAGCCCTGGGTGCACGAGGGCGCGCTGGCGGTGCGCCAGGTCGTCCAGCTCTCGCTCACCTTCGACCACCGGGTGTGCGACGGCGGCACGGCGGGCGGCTTCCTGCGGTACGTGGCGGACTGCGTGGAACAGCCGGCGGTCCTCCTGCGCACCCTCTGATCACGCTGTGACGGCGAGACCCCTCCCGCCTTCCCTGTGATCGGCGTTCCCTGTGATCGCGGCGGCACGCATACTCGGGGGGTGACCGCCCACGAGCCGCACCTCGCTGACGCCGAGTACGACGCCGTCGTACTCGCCGGCGGTGCCGCCCGGCGGCTCGGCGGTGCGGACAAGCCCGGCGTACGGGTGGGCGGGCGGGCGCTGCTCGACCGGGTGCTCGCCGCCTGCGCCGACGCGCGTACCACCGTCGTCGTCGCCGATCCCCGGCCGACCGCGCGGCCCGTGACCTGGGCACGCGAGGATCCGCCCGGCGGCGGACCGGTGGCCGCGCTCGACGCCGGGCTGCGGCACACCACGGCCGAGCAGGTCGTCGTCCTCTCCGCCGACCTGCCGTTCCTCGGCGAGGCGACGGTACGGCGGCTGCTGACCGCCCTCGGGGCGACCGGCGCCGACGGCGTGCTGCTCACCGACGCCGACGGCCGCGACCAGCCGCTGGTGGCCGCGTACCGCGCGTCCGCACTGCGCCGGGAACTGGCCGCCCTCGTCAAGGCGCACGGCAGCGCGAACGGGCTGCCTCTGCGCCGGCTCACCGCCGGTCTCGACCTCACCCGCGTCCCGGACCCCGTCGCGTCCTTCGACTGCGACACCTGGGACGACATCGCCACTGCAAGGGCACGCATCAGGGAGCATGGGCACGTGTTGGATGAATGGATTTCCGCAGTCAAGGACGAGCTGGGCATCGACCTCGACGTCGACACCGGTGTGCTGCTCGACCTCGCCCGTGACGCCGCCCACGGCGTCGCGAGGCCCGCGGCACCGCTGACCACCTTCCTCGTCGGCTACGCGGCCGCGCAGGCCGGGGGAGGCCCTCAGGCGGTGGCCGAGGCGTCCCGCAAGGCCGCCGCCCTCGCCCTCCGCTGGGCAGACGAGGACACCGCCGACGCCAAGCCGGACAAGGCCCCCGACGCCACGCCGGACGCCCGCCCGGACGCCGGATGACCGCCCGCGCCGCCCGGACCGGCGAGGACGCCGAGGACGCCGAGGACGCCGAGGACGCCGAGGACGCCGAGGACTTCGACGTCGAGGAGGTGCTCGCCCTCGTGAAGGAAGGGAACGGCCACACCGCCGGTGATCACGTGCCCGCACCCGCCCCGCAAGCCGGCCGGCACGGCGCGTCTTCCCCACCGGACCCCCGCCACCGGGCCACCCCCTGGCCCGAGGCCCGCGCGATCGCCGCCCGCGCCGCTCGATCCGTCACCCGCGGCAGCCACCGCGCCCCCGTCTCCGTCGTCCTCGACGACGCCCTCGGCCTCACCCTGGCCGCCCCCCTCACCGCCCTCATCGACCTGCCCTCCTTCGACACCTCGGCGATGGACGGCTGGGCGGTCGCGGGCCCCGGCCCCTGGGCCGTTCGGGAGGAGGGCGTACTCGCCGGACGCGCGGAGCCCGAGCCGCTCACCGACGGCGAGGCCGTCCGGATCGCCACCGGCGCCCGCATCCCCCTCGACACCACCGCCGTCCTGCGCAGCGAGCACGGCCGCACCGACGACAAGGGCCACCTCCACGCCACCCGCGAGATGGCGCACGGCCAGGACATCCGCCCGCGCGGACAGGAGTGCCGCAGCGGCGACCACCTCCTCCCGGCCGGCACCCTCGTCACCCCGGCGGTGCTCGGTCTCGCCGCGGCCGCCGGATACGACACCCTCACCGCCGTACCCCGCCCCCGCGTCGAAGTCCTCGTCCTCGGTGACGAGTTGCTCACCGAGGGCAAGCCGCACGACGGGCTGATCCGGGACGCGCTCGGCCCGATGCTCCCGCCCTGGCTGCGCGCGCTCGGCGCCGAGGTCACCGCCGTACGCCGGCTCGGCGACGACGCCAAGGCGCTCCACAAGGCGATCACCACCTCGGGCGCCGACGTGATCGTCACCACCGGCGGCACCGCCTCCGGCCCCGTCGACCATGTCCACCCCACTCTTCAGCGCATCGGCGCCGAACTCCTGGTGGACGGCGTCAAGGTGCGCCCCGGCCACCCCATGCTGCTGGCCCGCACCAAGGAGAACCAGCACCTCGTCGGCCTGCCCGGCAACCCTCTCGCGGCCGTCTCCGGTCTGCTCACGCTCGCCGAGCCGCTGCTGCGCACCCTCGCGGCACGCCCCGCCCCGGAGCCGTACACGCTGCCGCTGCGGGACGAGGCGCACGGGCATCCGCACGACACCCGGCTCATCCCCGTGGTCCTGCGCGGTGACAGTGCCGTGCCGCTGCACTACAACGGCCCGGCGATGCTGCGGGGCATCGCGGGCTCCGACGCCCTGGCCGTCGTACCACCGGGCGGGGCGCGGCCCGGTGAGGAGACGGAACTGCTCGACCTGCCCTGGGCCACGGCCGGAATCGGGGTGTGTTTCACGTGAAACTTCCGGGCCAGGACGCGATCGCCCGTCAGGCGGACGAGCATCTCGTGACTCATCGGGTGAAACTCCCCCGGAAGGTGGTGGAGCATCCGTTCCGGCAGGTCGCCAGGCGCGTGTCCATGGCGTTGTTCCTGCTCGCGGCCACCGCCCTGATCGTCTACGCCGACCATGACGGATACAACGACAACTCCGACGGCTCCGTCGACCTCCTCGACTCCCTCTACTACGCGACCGTCACCCTCTCGACCACCGGATACGGCGACATCACCCCGGTCAGCGACGCCGCCCGGCTCACCAACATCTTCGTCGTCACGCCGATGCGCGTGCTGTTCCTGATCATCCTGGTCGGCACCACGCTCGAGGTTCTCACCGAGCGCACGCGTGAGGAATGGCGACTCAACCGCTGGAGGTCCACCTTGCGTGACCACACCGTCGTCATCGGTTTCGGCACGAAGGGGCGCTCGGCGATCCAGACCGTCTGTGCGACGGGACTGAAGAAGGAGCAGGTCGTCGTGGTCGACCCCAGCTCCAAGGTGATCGACGCGGCGACCGCGGACGGGTACGCCGGGATCATCGGGGACGCGACGCGCAGCGACGTCCTGATGCGGGCCGAGGTGCATCGGGCCCGGAAGATCATCATCGCGACGCAGCGCGACGACACGGCGGTCCTCGTGACGCTGACGGCCCGGCAGCTCAACAAGGGCGCGAAGATCGTGGCCGCGGTGCGGGAGGAGGAGAACGCCCCGCTGCTGAAGCAGTCCGGCGCCGACGCGGTGATCACCAGCGCCAGTGCCGCCGGGCGGCTGCTCGGCCTGTCCGTGCTGAGCCCCGCGGCCGGCATGGTGATGGAGGATCTGATCCAGCAGGGCAGCGGGCTCGACATCATCGAACGGCCGGTCATAAAGGCCGAGGTGGGCAAGCGCCCGAAGGAGACGGACGACCTGGTGGTGAGCGTCGTACGCGGGCATCGGGTGCTCGGATACGACGATGCGGCCGTCGGCACGCTGCAGCTGACGGACCGGCTGATCACCATCGTGCGGGCGACGCCGGGCTCGCAGATCGCGCCCGACGTCCGCCCGCTGCGCCAGGACTGAGAGCGGTGATGGGGTGGGGCTCCTGGTCGCGGTGAAGCCGTAAGGCGGTGAAGCCGTAAGGCGGTTGAGGGGCGGGCTACTTGCGGTTGTACAGCCGCATCGTGATCGGCCCGAAGACCGCCACGAACAGGCCCGCCCAGCCCAGCGACCAGGCGACCTCCTCAGTCGGCCAGTCGCCCGCCATCAGGCCGCGCACCGCCGACGCCAGATGGGTCACCGGGCTGTTGTTGACGAACGCCTGCAGCCAGCCCGGCATGGTCTTCGGGTCGACGAAGACGTTGGACAGGAAGGTCAGCGGGAAGATCACCATCATGCTGACGCCCATCACCGACTTCTCGGTGCGCAGCATCAGCCCGAACATGGTCCAGATCCACGAGAACGCGAACGAGAACACGACCAGCAGCGCGATCCCGGCAAGCACTCCGGCGACCCCGCCGTCCGGGCGGTAGCCGAGGATCATGCCGACCGTGAGCATCACGACGGACGCGATCGTGTAGCGCAGGGCGTCGCCGAGCAGATAGCCGACCATCACCGACGGCCGCCAGATCGGCAGGCTGCGGAACCGGTCGAAGACGCCCTTCTCGATGTCGGTGTTCACCGAGACGCCGGTGTACATCGTGATCATCACGACCGACATCACCAGGATGCCCGGCAGCAGGAACTGGATGTACTCCTTCGGGGACCCGGCCAGGGCGCCCCCGAACAGGTACGTGTACATCAGCACCATCATGATCGGGAACGCCGTGACGTCGAAGAGCTGTTCCGGCACGTGTTTGATCTTGAGGATGGCCCGCCAGCCGAAGGTCAGTGAGGCCGACAGGGCGCTCGGACGCGGCGGCCGCTCACCGGTGACGAGCAGCGCCGCGAGGGATTCGGCCCTGACGGGGGCGAGGTCCTTGGTCTCCGTGGTCGTCGCGGTGCTCATGCCGCCACCTCGTCCTTCGAGTCGTCCGTGTCGGTGGAGTTCTTCGCGTCGTGGGTGTCGTGTCCGGTGAGGGCGAGGAAGACCTCGTCCAGGCTGGGCTGCCCCAGGGAGAAGTTGTCGACGATCACGCCGGTGCGGGCCAGCTCGGCGAGCGCGCGGGCCGCCTGCTCGGCCGCCCCCTGCCCGTTCGACGCCCCGCTTCCGACGCGGGCCGTCAGCGCCACCGGATCCGGCTCCAGCTGCACGTCCGCGTCCATGGCCAGCCGCAGCACCTGCTCGGCCTGCGGCCGCTGCGCCGGATCACGCAGTCGCAGATGTACGGAACCGGCGCCCACGGAGGCCTTCAGCTCGCCCTTGGTGCCCTCGGCGATCACCTTGCCCTGGTCGATGACCGCGATCCGGGACGCCAGCTGGTCGGCCTCGTCCAGGTACTGCGTGGTCAGCAGCACGGTAGTGCCCTGGGCGACGACCGCGCGCACGATGTCCCACACCTGGTTGCGGCTGCGCGGGTCGAGGCCGGTCGTCGGCTCGTCGAGGAAGAGCAGCTCGGGGGTGTTGAGGATGGAGGCGGCGATGTCGATACGGCGCCGCATGCCGCCGGAGTAGTGCTTGACCTGCTTGGCGGCCGCGTCCGTGAGGCCGAAGGCCTCCAGCAGCTGCCCGGCACGCTCCCGCGCGGCCTTCTTGTGGTGACCGAGCAGCCGGCCCAGCAGGACCAGGTTCTCGGTGCCGGTGAGGTCCTCGTCCACCGATGCGTACTGGCCGGTGAGGCTGACCCGGCCGCGGACCTCGTCGGCGTCTCGTACGACGTCGTGTCCGAAGACATGGGCCTCGCCGCCGTCCGGCCGGAGCAGGGTGGCGAGCATCTTAACCGTGGTCGTCTTTCCGGCGCCGTTCGGGCCGAGGACGCCGTAGACCGTGCCTGCCGGCACCGCGAGGTCGACTCCGTCGACGGCCCGTGTCTCGCCGAACGTCTTCACCAGGCCTGCGGTCTCGATGGCCAGGCCGGACGTGTGCTGGCTCATGGTGGGTTTCCTTCCACGCACTTGGGTTACGCATGGGGAGACCTTTACGGTCGCGCAAACTCATCGGTCGCGCCCAGCGAATTTCCGGGGGATCGGTCGAAGGACCGACGAAGGGTCCGCCCAGGGACCGACGAGGATCCGACCAGGGACGGAAGTGGGTCCGCCCGAGGATCCGCCCGAGGATCGGCCCGAGGATCGGCCCGAGGATCGGCCCGAGGATCGGCCCGAGGATCGGCCCGAGGATCGGCCCGAGGATCGGCCCG
>NZ_JBWLKM010000021.1:102056-144767 GCF_059026085.1 Streptomyces sp. a15
AGGACCGGCCCGAGGACCGGCCCGAGGACCGGCCCGAGGACCGGCCCGAGGACCGGCCCGAGGACCGACCCGAGGACCGGCCGAGGACCGGCCGAGGACCGGCCGAGGACCGGCCCGAGGACCGACCCGAGGACCGACCCGAGGACCGACCCGAGGACCGACGAGGGTCCGACCAACGACCGACGGGTAGCGTCCCCTTCATGCATGCGATCACGATTCCCGAACCTGGTGGGCCCGAGGCGCTGGTGTGGGACGAGGTCCCGGATCCCGTGCCCGGCGAGGGCGAGGTGCTGGTCGAGGTGGCGGCCAGTGCCGTCAACCGCGCCGACATACTGCAGCGGCAGGGCTTCTACAACCCGCCGCCCGGCGCCTCCCCCTACCCCGGCCTGGAGTGCTCCGGACGGATCGCCGCGACCGGCCCGGGTGTCTCCGGCTGGAGCGTCGGCGACGAGGTGTGCGCGCTGCTCGCGGGCGGTGGCTACGCCGAGAAGGTCGTCGTCCCGGCCGGCCAGCTGCTGCCCGTGCCCAAGGGCGTCGACCTGAAGCCGGCCGCCGCGCTGCCCGAGGTGGTCGCCACGGTCTGGTCGAACGTCTTCATGATCGCCCACCTCCGGCCCGGCGAGACCCTGCTCGTGCACGGCGGCTCCAGCGGCATCGGCACCATGGCGATCCAGCTCGCCAAGACCGCCGGTGCCAAGGTCGCCGTCACGGCCGGCAGCAGGGAGAAGCTGGAGCGCTGCGCCGAACTGGGCGCCGACATCCTGGTCAACTACCGCGAGCAGGACTTCGTCGCCGAGATCAAGGAGGCCACCGACGGGGCAGGCGCCGACGTCATCCTCGACAACATGGGTGCCAAGTACCTCGACCGCAACGTCAAGGCGCTCGCCGTGAACGGCCGGCTCGCGATCATCGGCATGCAGGGCGGCATCAAGGCCGAGCTGAACATCGGCGCGCTTCTGGGCAAGCGCGCCGCGATCAGCGCGACCTCCCTGCGCGCCCGCCCGCTGGGCGAGAAGGCGGCGATCGTCGCGTCCGTACGCGAGCATGTCTGGCCGCTGCTCGACGCCGGTCACGTCCGTCCGATCGTCGACCGCGAGCTTCCGATGAGTGACGCGGCCGCCGCGCACCGGGTCGTGGAGGAGAGCGGCCACATCGGAAAGGTCCTGCTCGTCACGTCGTAACGCCTCAGGCGGCGCTCCGCCGTATCCGGAGCGCCACGAAGGCGAGCCCCAGCCCGAGCCCGACGAGGATCAGCCCGCTGCCGAGGGGCACGATCCGCAGTGCGGGCTCGGCGGGGTGGGCGACGGTCTTCTTCGCGGGCCGCCGCGGCTGTGCGGGGGGCACGGCAGCGGTCTCGGCAGCGGTTCCGCGCGGCGGTTCCGGTACGGCGGTGGAGTCCCCGTCCGTCCCGCCGTCCAGGCCGGCGTCCGCGTCCTCGTCGGCGTCCGCCGCCCCCTCGTCCTCCGGCACCGCGGCTTCCGTGTCCACCGGTTCCGCCTGCTCCGCCTCGTCCCGCCGCCCCGGCCGCTGGCGTCCCTCACCCGGGCGGCTCCCGGCCCGGGAGGGCTTGGCCGAGGCGGATGCGGAGGGGGAAGGGGAAGGGGACGGGGAAGCGGATGCGGATGCGGATGCAGAAGGTGAGGAGGCGGGAGCGGGAGAGGCGGACACCGCGTACGCCCACTCGCCCCCGGGCGGCAGCACCACCACCCCCGCCCCCACCACGATCAGCACCGCCGTCACGCGCAACGAGCGCAGCCATGAAGTCACGGACCAAGCCTGACATTCACCCACGATCCTGGCATTCCAGGCTGCTCCAGAGGATCGATGTCAAGGCCGAGCCTCCGTAAACGGTGGATCAGCCCTTACCGGGGGCACCACGGTGGTGAGATGTACGGGTGCGAGAGAATGGCGGCATGGAGATGCCGAGGAACGAACGGTCGCCGGAGAATCCCCAGATCCTGGTCGTTGGCCAGGACGGGATGGCTCTCGGCGGTGGAGGAGACGAGGACTCCCGCGAGGTTCCCGTGACGGAGATGGTCGAGCAGCCGGCGAAGGTCATGCGGATCGGAAGCATGATCAAGCAGCTCCTTGAAGAGGTGCGCGCGGCTCCCCTGGACGAGGCGAGTCGGGTCAGGCTCAAGGAGATCCACGCCAGCTCGGTGAAGGAGCTGGAGGACGGGCTGGCCCCGGAGCTCGTCGAGGAGCTGGAGCGGCTGTCCCTGCCGTTCGCGGACGAGGCCACCCCGAGCGACTCGGAACTGCGTATCGCGCAGGCCCAGTTGGTCGGCTGGCTGGAGGGCCTCTTCCACGGGATCCAGACCACCCTGTTCGCCCAGCAGATGGCCGCGCGTGCCCAGCTGGAGCAGATGCGCCGCGCCCTCCCGCCGGGCGTCGGCGGCCACGAGGAGGGCGGCGAGGACCTGCGCGCGGGCGGCCGTTCGGGCGGGCCGTACCTGTAACCCCGCAGACACCACCACGGACGAAAAGGGCCCGGCAGCCGAAGCTGCCGGGCCCCTTCACGTCACAAACTCAGCGTCACAAACTCAGCGTCACAAACTCAGCGTCACGTGCTCACATCGCGAGTTCACGTCACGACGGCGGGTTGCCCGTGGAGACGTCGAACTGCATCTCCGGCGGGTTCTTCGGGTCGAAGTCCGTCCCCGCCGTGGGGTACTGCTTCATCACCGTGTCCTCGCCGTAGGTGTTCTCGTCCACGCGGGTCGGGTCGTAGTTCCACCCGGCGGCCTGGAGGCAGGCGAGGACCGAGTCCCAGTTCTTGAACGTGAAGTCCGGCATTCGCACCTGGTCGGGGTCGTTGTACGACTCCTCCGGCTCGGTGCACTCGGTCTTCTCGATCACCTTCGTCGTGTCCGGGCCGCGGTAGCCCGCCGCCTTGGTCGACGTCGACGCCGACACCGTCGGGCCGCTGTCGCCGCTCGCCTCCTCCCGGCCGCTGTTCATCACCAGCGCCACGATCAGCCCGCCGACCGCGAGCAGCGAGACCACGATCGAGCCGATGATCACCGGCTTGTTGCCCTTGCCGCCGCCGGAGGACGACGTCTGGGCGGTCTGGGGCGTGAGGTTGTACGGCGGCGGAGTCGACGCGTGCTGCGGCGCGTACCCGGCCGGGCCGGGCGTCTGGTAGCCGGCCTGCTGCGGATAGCCGTACGCCGGAGAAGGCGCCGACGGGTGCGGGGTGCCGTACGGATTCGGCGTCGGAGCCTGCTGGTACGGCGTCTGCACGCTGCCCATCGGCCCCGGCGTCGCCTGGTCGACCGGCGGGAACACCGCGGAGCCGACGCCCGAGCCGCTCTGCGTCGGCGCGCCCGGGACGATGCTCGGGGCGGCGGCCTGGAAGGACGCGGCCACCCGCAGACACTCGTCGCGCATGGCCTCGGCGCTCGGGAAACGCTCGTTCGGGTTCTTCTTCAATGCGCGGGCGACCAGCGCGTCCACCGCCGGCGGCAGGGCGCGGTTGATCGACGAGGGAGCCACCGGCTCCTCCTGCACGTGCGCGTACGCGATCGCCAGCGGCGAGTCCGCGTCGAACGGCAGCCGACCGGTCACCAGCTGGAACAGCATGATGCCGACGGAGTAGAGGTCGGAGCGGGCGTCGACGCCCCGGCCCAGCGCCTGCTCCGGCGACAGGTACTGCGGGGTGCCGACGACCATGCCGGTCTGGGTCATCGAGGTGACACCGGACTGCATGGCGCGGGCGATGCCGAAGTCCATGACCTTGACGACGCCGCGCTTGGTCATCATCACGTTGCCCGGCTTGATGTCGCGGTGGACCAGCCCCATCTCGTGGCTGATCTCCAGCGCGGCGAGCACGTCCGCGGTGATCTTCAGCGCCTTGTCGGCGGGCATCGCGCCGTACTGCCGTACGTCCGCGTTCAGCACCGAGCCGAGCGGCTGGCCCTCGACGTACTCCATGACGATGTACGGCATCGTCGTGCCGTCCAGCGCGTCCTCGCCGGTGTCGAAGACCGAGACGATGTTGGTGTGCGTGAGCTTGGCCACGGCCTGGGCCTCGCGGCGGAAGCGCTCGCGGAAGGCCTGTTCGCGGCCCAGCTCGGTGTGCAGGGTCTTGATCGCGACCTGGCGGTCGAGCACGGCGTCGTAGGCGAGGTGCACCGAGGCCATGCCGCCTTCGCCGAGCAAGTCGCGCAGCTGATAGCGGCCGCCGGCGAGCGCCCGCCCCGCGTACTGGCCGTGTGCGCCGTCCTGGCTCATGTCTCTGCGTCCCCCGTAGGCCTTCAGGCGCCGTGCGTGCCATTGATCCAAAGTGCTATTCCCGGCCAAGTCTGCCGGAGGGCACTGACACGTCAAGCGCGGTGCCCGTTCCGTGACCGTACGCGAAAGAAAGGTCGCGCAAGCGTTACAGCGGACGTACGGCCGGTACACAGGATTTGCACGTCTGCACGTACTACGGGTTTGATGGCCGGTCCGTCACGGGCCGGTCCCCGGGGTCTTCCCGGACCGGAGGCTTGCGCGGAGGCTGTAGCGTGGCCGACGGAGACCGTAACAACACCGCGCGCACCGCGGGCAGAAACGACGGCGAGGACTGATGGCACAGCAGCAGCGCGCTCAGGGCCCGTCCGACCCCGAGGCGACTGGCGGCGGGATGTCAGATGCGCCGGAACTGTGGGGTAATGGCGGACTTGTCGGGGACGGCCGGTATCGGCTGACCCGCAGACTCGGCCGGGGCGGCATGGCCGAGGTCTTCGCGGCCGAGGACGTGCGGCTCGGACGCACCGTGGCGGTCAAGCTGCTGCGCGCCGACCTCGCCGAGGACCCCGTCTCCAAGGCCCGCTTCACGCGCGAGGCCCAGTCGGTCGCCGGGCTCAACCACCACGCGATCGTCGCCGTGTACGACTCCGGCGAGGACTTCGTGGGCGGCCAGTCCGTCCCCTACATCGTGATGGAGATCGTCGAGGGACGCACGATCCGCGACCTGCTCCTCAACGCCGAGGCGCCCGGCCCCGAGCAGGCGCTGATCATCGTCTCCGGTGTGCTGGAGGCGCTTGCCTATTCGCACCAGCACGGCATCGTGCACCGCGACATCAAGCCGGCCAACGTCATCATCACCGAGAACGGCGCCGTGAAGGTGATGGACTTCGGCATCGCCCGCGCCCTGCACGGCGCTTCCACGACGATGACTCAAACCGGCATGGTCATGGGCACCCCGCAGTACCTCTCCCCGGAGCAGGCGCTCGGCAAGGCCGTCGACCACCGCTCCGACCTGTACGCCACGGGCTGCCTCCTCTACGAACTCCTCGCGCTGCGCCCGCCGTTCACCGGCGAGACCCCGCTGTCGGTCGTCTACCAGCACGTCCAGGACATCCCGACGCCTCCGTCCGAGGTCTCCGACGCCGTTCCCCCGGAGCTCGACGGCCTTGTCATGCGCTCGCTCGCCAAGGAGCCGGACGACCGTTTCCAGACGGCCGAGGAGATGCGCGGGCTGATCCAGTACGGCCTGCAGATGCTCTACGAGCAGGGCGGCCACACCGGCACCTGGAACACCGGACCCGTCGCCACGCACGACGGTCGGCACACGCCCGCCGCGGGCATGGCGGGCACGGCGCTCATGCAGCACCCCGGCGGCGACTCCTCCGGCACCACACAGATCCCGCAGCCGATACTCCCCAACCGCTACGGCGGCGGGGACGACGGCGGCTTCGAGGGACGCGGCAACCGGGGCGGCGGCGGCCGCGGCAAGCTGTGGATCCTCGCCGTCCTCGCGGTGATCGCCATCGCGGCGGGCGTCGCGCTCGCGCTCAACGGCGGTGACGGGAACGGCGGCGGCACCGACACCACTCCGTCGCCGACCACCTCGCAGACCACCGACAACCAGACGGCCAGCGAGTCGCCGACCGACGAGCCCACCGACGAGCCCACCGACACGTCCACGGACGACGGCACGGGCACGGGGTCCGGCTCGGAGTGGACGCCGTCGTACACGCCTTCCGCCACGCCGTCGCAGTCGTTCACCGAGGAGCCGACGGACGAGCCGACGGACGACCCGACGACCACCGAGCCGACGGACGACCCGACGACCACCGAGCCGACGGACGACCCGACGACCACGGACCCGACCGGCGAGACCGTCGGGGGCGTCACGGGCAACGGCGGGACCACCGGAGGCTGATCGTCGCCTGCACCTCACAGGCATCCACGCGCGCGTGCGGCCCGGAAACGGGCTCCACGCGCGCGTGCTCGTTCAGAGCCCTCTCCGGGATCCGGGACTCAGTCCGTAAACGCGTCGCACACCGCGTCGTACTCCCGCGTCCACCACACCGCGAGCGCCGAGGCCGCCGGGAACTGGGGGTCCGCGCGGGTGTCGCCGCGCTCGTAGTGCCAGCGCAGCATCCAGAAGTCGTTGAGGCGCTCCCACCACACCCGGTGCACGGCCGCGGCGAGTTCGGAGGGCGTGGCGCCGGCCGCACGCCGGTACGCGCGCGCGTACGCCCGTACCTTCGGCAGGTCGAGGGCCCCCGCGGGCCGTACGAAGAAGATCGCGGCGGCGCGTACGGCCTCCTCGGCGCGGGGCTTCACGCCGAGCCGGTCCCAGTCGACGATCGCGGCGGGGGCGTCCCCCTTGTAGAGCAGGTTGAACGGGTGGAAGTCGCCGTGTACCCAGCCCACCGAACCGCCGCGCGGCGGACGCCGGTCGGCGTGCTGCTCCAGGAGCGCGCGCCGTTCCAGGAGCCGGTGGCGGGCCAGTTCGTCGAAGGAGTCGGCGGGGCGGTGGCGGCGTACGTGGGCGAGCAGGTCGTCGATGAGGGCGAAGGTGTCGGCCGCCTTGGCCGTCTCGGGCGGCTCCCCGGACTCCACCGATTCCGTGCGCGCCCGCGCGTGCCTGTGCATCACGCGCTCCAGGCTCGCGTGGACGACCCCCAGCAGCGCTCCGAGCCGTTCGCACTGGGCGGGGGTGAGCTGGCCGCCGTGGCGGTGCCGGCCGTCGATCCAGGGGTGCAGGGCGTAGGCGTGCCCGCCGACGACGGCGACCGTGCGTCCGTCGCGGCCGGTCAGCGGGGGTGCGACCGGGATACCCAGGTCGGCCAGGGACTGGGTCGCCCGGTGCTGGCGGGCGATCGCGGCGGGGGCGGCGGTCTCGGGGTCGAAGTGGTGCTTGAGGAAGTAGCGGCCGCGGGTCGTACAGAGCCGGTAGCCGCGGTTGAGCAGCCCCTGGTCGACGGGCTCACAGGTGAGCGCGGACCCGGCGGCGTACTGGCTGAGGAGGGCGCCCAGCGGGGGCGCGTGGGGCAGCAGGGGTGGTACACAAGAGCGCGGCACGCTGCCCGATGCTAGGGCACGATCAAGGCCCCTGAGCTGCGGGTTGTCACAGACAGTCGCTTTCGATCACGGGATGTGCTGGAAGTGGCTTTCCGGGCCGGGCCGGGGCGAAACTCAGGTTGTCGGAGCCGTACGTCGAGGACCGCGACGTCGGGCCGGGTGGCCGGAACCCGTACCAGCGTGTCGGCGGCCGTGCCCGCCTCGCCGACCACGAAGAAATACCCTGATTTTTCCTTCTTCGCGCACGCGGTCGGTGTCATGCGCGTGCGCGAGGCCCGCTTCGGGGAGACTCTTCCCGTGACCTGGGTCACCGAGATAACGTGCCGTTGTTCCGGCCCCCTGCAAGGCTGTGACCAGGGATGGTGCCCGATTTCTCGATTTACTTGGAAATCCAAGCAAAATCGCAGGTCAGAAGGGGTTTCACAGAAATGTGGAGCACTGGGTAACGTGCCTATTGCAGGGCGCTCGCCGGGGCACCTGTCACGCCTGTTCCCGAACGAGCCGCACCCACCCCGTGCGTCCGGAGGGCCCAGGTGAGCCGCACTGGCGCCCGGCGAACCCGGGTAGCCGGACCGACGGAGGAGCACACGTGACCGTGGAGAGCACTGCCGCGCGCACACCGCGACGCAGCGCAGGTACGACCGGTGCGAAAAGCACGGCCGGCAAGCGCCCGACCGCAAAGAAATCGCCAAGTGGTGAGCCCGAACTCGTCCAGTTGCTGACGCCCGAGGGCAAGCGCGTCAAGAGCGCCGAGTACGACAAGTTCGTCGCCGCCATCACCCCCGACGAGCTTCGCGGCCTGTACCGCGACATGGTGCTCACCCGTCGCTTCGACGCCGAGGCCACCTCCCTGCAGCGGCAGGGTGAGCTGGGCCTGTGGGCGTCGCTGCTCGGCCAGGAGGCCGCCCAGATCGGCTCCGGCCGGGCCCTGCGCGACGACGACTACGTCTTCCCCACCTACCGCGAGCACGGCGTCGCCTGGTGCCGCGGGGTGGACCCGTCCAACCTGCTCGGCATGTTCCGCGGCGTGAACAACGGCGGCTGGGACCCGAACAGCAACAACTTCCACCTCTACACGATCGTCATCGGCTCGCAGACCCTGCACGCCACCGGCTACGCGATGGGCGTGGCCAAGGACGGCGCGGACTCGGCGGTCATCGCCTACTTCGGCGACGGCGCCTCCAGCCAGGGCGACGTCGCGGAGTCCTTCACCTTCTCCGCGGTCTACAACGCCCCCGTGGTCTTCTTCTGCCAGAACAACCAGTGGGCGATCTCCGAGCCCACCGAGAAGCAGACCCGCGTCCCGCTCTACCAGCGCGCACAGGGCTACGGCTTCCCGGGCGTCCGCGTCGACGGCAACGACGTACTGGCGTGCCTGGCCGTCACCAAGTGGGCGCTGGAGCGCGCCCGCGGCGGCGAGGGTCCGACGCTGGTCGAGGCGTACACGTACCGCATGGGCGCCCACACCACCTCCGACGACCCCACCCGCTACCGCCACGACGACGAGCGGGCCGCCTGGGAGGCGAAGGACCCGATCCTGCGCCTTCGCCGTTTCCTGGAGGCCTCAAACCACGCGGACGAGGGATTCTTCGCGGAACTCGAGGCCGAGAGCGAGGCGTTGGGCAGGCGAGTGCGCGAAGCGGTCCGTGCCATGCCGGACCCGGACCACTTCGCCCTGTTCGAGCACGCGTACGCGGACGGGCATGCGCTGGTGGACGAGGAGCGGGCGCAGTTCGCCGCCTACCAGGCGTCGTTCGCCGCCGCAGAGGGGGACAACTGAGATGGCCGAGACGATGACTTCCACGACCTCCACGCCGGTCAAGACCATGGCGCTGGCGAAGGCGATCAACGAATCGCTGCGCACGGCCCTGGACACGGACCCCAAGGTCCTGATCATGGGCGAGGACGTCGGCAAGCTCGGCGGCGTCTTCCGCGTCACGGACGGCCTGCAGAAGGACTTCGGCGAGAGCCGGGTCATCGACACCCCCCTCGCCGAGTCCGGCATCGTCGGCACGGCGATCGGCCTGGCCCTGCGCGGCTACCGCCCGGTGGTGGAGATCCAGTTCGACGGCTTCGTCTTCCCGGCGTACGACCAGATCGTCACGCAGCTCGCGAAGATGCACGCGCGCTCGCTGGGCAAGGTCAAGATGCCGGTCGTCGTCCGGATCCCGTACGGCGGCGGCATCGGCGCGGTGGAGCACCACTCGGAGTCCCCGGAGGCGCTGTTCGCGCATGTGGCGGGCCTGAAGGTGGTCTCCCCGTCGAACCCGTCGGACGCCTACTGGATGATGCAGCAGGCGATCCAGAGCGACGACCCGGTGATCTTCTTCGAGCCCAAGCGCCGCTACTGGGACAAGGGCGAGGTGAACACGGAGGCGATCCCCGGCCCGCTGCACAAGGCCCAGGTCGTCCGCGAGGGCACGGACCTCACCCTCGCCGCTTACGGCCCCATGGTGAAGCTCTGCAAGGAAGTCGCCGACGTGGCCGCCGAGGAGGGCAGGTCCCTGGAGATCCTGGACCTGCGCTCGGTGTCTCCCCTGGACTTCGACTCGATCCAGACCTCGGTGGAGAAGACCCGCCGCCTGGTGGTGGTCCATGAGGCACCGGTGTTCTTCGGCTCGGGCGCGGAGATCGCCGCCCGGATCACCGAGCGCTGCTTCTACCACCTGGAAGCCCCGGTGCTGCGGGTCGGCGGCTACCACGCCCCGTATCCGCCGGCCCGCCTGGAGGAGGAGTACCTGCCGGGCCTGGACCGGGTACTCGACGCCGTCGACCGTGCCCTGGCGTACTGAGGAGAGGGTCGTGACGACGATGACGGATGCGTCCGTACGCGAGTTCAAGATGCCGGACGTGGGCGAGGGGCTCACCGAGGCCGAGATCCTCAAGTGGTACGTCAAGCCGGGCGACACGGTGACCGACGGCCAGGTGGTGTGCGAGGTCGAGACGGCGAAGGCGGCGGTGGAACTGCCGATCCCCTACGACGGAGTCGTACGGGCACTGCACTTCGGCGAGGGCACCACGGTGGACGTGGGCACGTCGATCATCGCGGTGGACGTGTCGGGCGGTGGTGCGGCTC
This sequence comes from Streptomyces sp. a15, assembly GCF_059026085.1. Classification (NCBI taxonomy): domain Bacteria; kingdom Bacillati; phylum Actinomycetota; class Actinomycetes; order Kitasatosporales; family Streptomycetaceae; genus Streptomyces; species Streptomyces sp. A15. Next base: position 112,429 of record NZ_JBWLKM010000021.1, read on the forward strand.
CCGCACAGGCGTCGGCGCCCGCCGCGGTGGAGGCGAAGCCCGAGGAGCCGAAGTCGGCGGGCTCGGGCCGCCAGCCGGTCCTCGTCGGGTACGGCGTGGCGACCTCCTCCACCAAGCGCCGCCCCCGCAAGGGCCCGGAGATCCCGGCCCAGGAGGCCTCGACGGCGATCCAGGCGGAGCTGAACGGGCACGGTTCCGCCGCGCCGGCGAAGCAGCGCCCCCTTGCCAAGCCCCCGGTGCGCAAGCTGGCCAAGGACCTGGGCGTGGATCTGGCGACGGTGGTCCCGTCCGGCCCGGACGGCATCATCACGCGGGAGGACGTGCACGCGGCGGCGGCACCGGCGCCCGAGCCGGTGACGCAGGCACAGGCCCCGGTCGCGGAGCCCGCACCTACGTCCGCACCCACGTCCGCCGCCCCCGCCCGCGCCGCGGTGCCCGTGGCGTCGTACGACGCGGCCCGCGAGACCCGCATCCCGGTGAAGGGCGTCCGCAAGGCGACGGCCGCGGCGATGATCGGCTCGGCCTTCACGGCCCCGCATGTCACGGAGTTCGTGACGGTCGACGTGACCCGCACCATGAAGCTGGTCGAGGAGATCAAGCGGGCCCCCGAGAAACACGGGATGCAGGGCCTGCGGGTCAACCCGCTGCTGCTGATCGCCAAGGCCCTGCTGGTCGCGATCAGGCGCAACCCGGACGTCAACGCGTCCTGGGACGAGGCCAACCAGGAGATCGTGCTCAAGCACTACGTCAACCTGGGCATCGCGGCCGCGACCCCGCGCGGTCTGATCGTTCCGAACATCAAGGACGCCCACACCAAGACCCTGCCGCAGCTGGCGGAGTCCCTGGGCGAGCTGGTGGCGACGGCGAGGGAGGGCAAGACGTCCCCCGCCGCCATGCAGGGCGGCACCGTGACCATCACCAACGTCGGCGTCTTCGGCGTCGACACGGGCACGCCGATCCTCCCCCCGGGCGAGTCCGCGATCCTCGCGGTCGGCTCGATCAAGCTCCAGCCCTGGGTCCACAAGGGCAAGGTGAAGCCGCGCCAGGTCACGACCCTGGCCCTGTCCTTCGACCACCGCCTGGTGGACGGGGAGCTGGGCTCGAAGGTCCTCGCGGACGTGGCGGCGATCCTGGAACAGCCGAAGCGGCTGATCACCTGGGCGTAGCGGGACGAGGGCCGCGCATCCCGGAGGGGGTGCGCGGCCTCTGCCTCACCGGGCCCGGTCACTCACCAGGTCTCCTGGTCTCCGTGAAGTTCCCGGTCTTCCCGGTCTTCCCGGTCTTCCCGGTCTTCCCGGTCCCCTCGCATCCAGTGCCCGCCCGTGCTCCAGCCGAGGAGCCGTCGGCCGTCGCCCTCGTCCGGCGAGCCGCCCTCCGCGACCTGGAGGAGCCCGGTGAGGGCGGGGGACAGTCGGGCTCTCACGTGGTCGGGGTGGCGGGCGGCTTCCTCGGTCAGCCAGGTCAGCGTGCGCGTCTGCTCCTGGGGAGTGCACAGGGACAGGTGGAAGAGCATCTGCCGCCATGCGTAGGCCGCGTCCTTGATCGTGCTCAGCGGCCGCGGATTGGCCTGCACCCGGGCGGTGAGGCGGCACAGGGTGACGAAGCAGCGCCGGGCCAGGTCCTCCCAGCCCAGGGCCGGGCTGACACCGGCCCGGTGGACCAGCGCGGCCAGATTGTGCGTGGTGAGGATCTGCGCCTGCTCGATCACCATGCCGTTCTCGGCCACCGACCCGTACGCCGAACCGGAGAGACCGGCCCGCTCCACGCACAGTTTCGCGAAGCCCGGGGACGTCCGGGCCCCGTACGACCGCGTCAGCGACTGACCGGCCTCGACGATCGCCAGGTTGCGGACGGCCCGGTAGTCGATGGCGTAGTACCGCTCGTAGAGCGAGCCACCGCCGAGCAGTTCCGCCGCGACCCGGGCCGCGGTGAGGAACTTCGGGCTGAACGTGCCCATGAAGATGTCCGCGGCCAGCTCCTCCACCAGCGGCGCGCCGAGTTCGGCCTGGCGGGCCAGTACGCCGAGTTCGCGGACGAGCGGATTCGGCAGGACGGTGCCGGGAAACGCCTGCACGGCCAGCTCGCCCAGCTGACGCAGGGCGGCGGCCGAGGCCTCACCCGCCTCGACGCCGGCACGCTGCGGGGCGATCGCCCGTACCCAGGGCAGCTCCTCCACCCGCACCTGCCGCTCCAGGTTGAGCAGCAGCAGCGAACGGCGGTTGCGGAACGCCCGGTAGTTCGCCGCCGCGAGGGTCCGCAGCGCCTCGTCCGGGTACGCCTGGGCGGTGGTCACGGCGACCAACTGCGGTACGAGTTCCGCGAGCACCTCGGCGGACGGCACGACACCGCGCTCCACGAGCGTGTCGATGGGCGCGCTCAGCGCGGCCTCGACGGTCTGCCGGACGCCCGCGGGTATCGCCGCCCCGGCCGGCAGCCCCGTCTCCCGTGCCTCCCGCCCGCTCACGGGAGCGACGAGCGGGGCTACCTCGGCGACCCCCGCCTCCTGCGGCAGCCCGGAGAGGCGGCGCAGTACCAGCTGGGCCAGCGCGTGATGTGAGGGCAGCGCCGCCTGGGCCGCCTGCTCGCGGCGCAGCGAGGTGTGCCGCTCGGCGCCGGGCAGCCCACGCCTGCGCACCATGGACGCGACGGCGTGCCGCAGCAGCCCGAGCCGACGCGCGTCCAGCGGCCGTCCGGCGACCGTCTCCTCCAGCGCGCCCCGCAGAATCCCCAGGTTCTCCTTGGGGTCGCGGTGCTTGGCGCAGTACGTGTGGTCCGTCGCGAGCCGGCGGTAGCGGCGCAGCAGCTCCGCTCCCCGCTCGACCCAGGCCTCGTCCGGTGTGCGGGTCAGCACCCTGCCGTCCTCGGCGGTCTCCAGCCAGTGGACGAGCAGTTCGTCCCCGAACGGCTGCCAGACCGCAAGGGCCTCGCGCTGTGTCTCGACGGCCTTGTTGGGGCGTCGCCGGGCCAGGGTGCCGCCCGCATCGGCGACGGTCTTCCGGTGTACCGCAGCGGGATCGGGCGCCGGCCGTCCGGCCGGGCGGGGAGTGAAGCGCAGCCGTCCCGCGAACGGCGCCAGTTCCACGACGAGTTCCAGAGCGGCGTCCACCTGCCCGGCACGCGTCAGCCAGGCCGCGGTGAGCAGCGCGGCCTCCTCCGGGACGGTCACCTCGTACCGCCCGCTGTCCAGCAGCCCGTACAGCTCCTCGAGCCCGTCGTCGGTGAGGGCGTGCGCGAACAGCGCGCCCCGGTCCTGGGCCACGCCCGCCCGGCGGGCTGCCTCGGCCTCGTACTCCTGAAGCGGTCCTCCGGCGCTCGCCGCTCCGGTGACGAAGCCGCCTCGTACGACCTCGGGAGTCACCCAGGCCGGCAACCCCTTCACCGGGGTACGCGATCCGACCTTCAGGAGCCCGTTGGCCATGCCCGCGAGGACGGCCCGCCACTGCCCCTGCCGCTTCTCCGCGCGGAGGCGGGTGTCGGCGTCCTGGTGCGTGAGCGCGGTCCGGAATGCCTTGGCCAACTGGGCCGACGGGTACGAAGAGCTTGCCGTCCCCACGAAGTGCTGCTTGTCAGCGTCGTCCTTCATAAGCCGACGTGGCGGGTTCCGCCCCCGCGCCCTCCGGGTCCAGAGCCCGGTGCTCTCCTGCTGAGCTACACGCCGATGCCCCGACGCTAGACGCCGAACGGGTGCCCGTACAACCGGGTTTGGGACGGGCGCGCGGGGTGCCTGCCGTGGTTGGCGATCAGGTGGAGACGTCGATGCGCAGCCGCACGTAGTCCGCGTCGGCGGGGCCGGGTCTGCGGTGGCCGTCCGGGTGCCAGCCGTGGTGGGCGTAGAAGGCGTGGGCCCGGCGGTTGCGTTCCCAGGCTTCGAGCACCCCCGTGTGCAGGGACGCCTCGCGCAGGAAACGGACGTAGGCGGCGTGGAGCCGGCCGCCGACGCCCTGTCCCCAGCAGTCGGGGCGGACATGGATCTGGTGCAATTGTCCTACGGTCGTGGCGTCCAGGTCGGTGTCGAGCGGCGGGCCCATCGCCGCGACGCCCGCCAACTCCTCGCCCCGCAGCGCGCACAGCACCCTTCGGGTGTCGTCCCGGACGGCGCGCTCCCAGGCCGCCCGGCGTTGTGACCAGGCCTCGGCGGAGGTGAGTTCCGCGCCCGAGTAGCCGCCCGCGCGGTAGTACGCGGTGCGGGCCTCGGTGTGCAGGTCGGTGATGGCGTCCAGGTCGGCGGGGCGCGCGGGGCGGAGGATGGTCCCGGGAGTGGTCACGGCCGACATGGTGAAGGGCCCTCCGCCGAAGGCGAGGGGCCCTTTACTCAAACATGTCGGCCGGTTGACGAAGGTCTGGGTCAGCCGAGCCTGGCGAAGGCGTAGTTCATGAGCTTCTTCGCGTCCGTCGCGCGCTGGGTGGCGTTCGTGGAGGCGAGGACCGTGCCGATGACCGTCTTGCCGTTGCGGGTGGCGGCGAAGACCAGGCAGTACCCGGCCTCGGAACCGGAGCCGGTCTTGACTCCGATCGTGCCGCTGTAGCTGCCGAGGAGGGTGTTGGTGTTCGTCCACGTCGGCATGGTGCGGGTGCTGCCGGTCTTGGTGATCGTCTTGGCGGTGTACGACTTCGTCTTGACGATCGTGCGGAACGTGGTGCTCTTCATCGCGCTGCTGGCGAGCTTCGTCAGGTCCTTCGGCGTCGAGTAGTTCGCGCCGTTGCCGATGCCGTCGAACGAGTCGAAGTGCGTGTTCGTCAGGCCGAGGCTCTTCGCCTGGGTGTTCATCTTGCCGATGAACGACTTCACGCGCGCCGCACGCGTCGTGCCCGAGCCGAACTTGTCGGCGAGGGCGTACGCGGCGTCGCAGCCGGACGGCAGCATCAGCCCGTACAGCAGCTGGCGGACGGTGACCTTGTCGCCGACGATCAGGCGGGCCGAGGAGGCGCCCTTCGACACGATGTAGTCGCTGTACGCCTTCTGGATCGTGACCTTGGCGTCGAGGTTGAGGTTCGACTGCGCGAGTACGACCTTGGCGGTCATGATCTTCGTGGTGGAGCCGGTGGAGCGCTTGGTGTTCGCGGCCTTGCCGTACAGCCCCGCGCCGTTCGCGTTGTTCATCACGTAGCCGCCCTTGGCGACGATCGTGGGCGCGGTGACGGCCTGCGCGGGTGCCGCGGTGAGGGCTCCGGACGCGAGCATGGCGCCTGCGGTCACGGTGACGGCGGCGGCTCGGCGGAAGCGGACAACCCGGAAGCCGTCCTTGATGCCGGTTATCAACTGAGATACCCCGATTTTGTCGAATGCCCCTGAAAATGCGGCCGAGTTGACGTGTGCGAAGAAGGTGGGGCCGCAGGTGTGTGACTCGTAACTAGCACAGAAGGTTGTGCGGCCGCTGGGGCGGGTTCCCGTTCTTTGCCGGCGGTTGGCGCTCCGGTTCGGCCGACGTCCGGATGCTGGACGGTCGCCATCATGCGTACGTGTTGTATCTAAGCTGTGGGCATGAGCCTGGCCGTCAAGCACCCGCCCGCCGCCGACCGTGTGTATTCCCACGTCAAACAGGGTGTCCTGGACCGCCGCTACGAGGGCGGCACCCTGCTGACCGAGGGCGAGCTCGCCGAGGCCGTGGGGGTTTCCCGCACGCCGGTGCGCGAGGCGCTGCTGCGGCTGGAGGTGGAGGGGCTGATCAAGCTCTACCCGAAAAAGGGAGCGCTCGTCCTGCCCGTCTCCGCCCAGGAGATCAAGGACGTGGTCGAGACCCGGCTGCTGGTCGAGGAACACGCGGCGCGCAAGGCCGTACCGGCCTCCGCGGCACTCATCGAACGACTCGAGGAACTGCTGGCCCGGCAGAAGGAACAGGCCGCCGCCGGAGACCTCGCCGGGGCCGCCGTCACCGACCGCTGTTTCCACGCCGAGATCGTCCGCAGCGGCGGCAACGCCATCCTCTCCCGCCTCTACGACCAACTCCGCGACCGCCAGCTGCGCATGGGCGTCGCTGTCCTGCACTCCCACCCCGACCGCATCGCCAAGACCCTCGTCGAACACGAGGAGATCCTCGACGCCCTGCGCTCCGGGGACGCGGACGCCGCCGTCGGCATCGTCCACCGGCACGTCGACTGGTTCTCCCACCTGGCGCGGGGGGAGGTCCGATGAGCTCGACGTCGGTCACCCTGCCGGGTGACCCGCCGGGCGGACGGCGCGCCATGGCCGTCTGGGGCATCGGCATCTCCGTCTACTTCGTCGCCGTCATCTTCCGTACGTCCCTCGGTGTCGCCGGCCTTGACGCCGCCGACCGCTTCCACGTGGGCGCCTCCGCGCTGTCGACCTTCTCGATCCTCCAGCTCCTCGTCTACGCGGGCATGCAGATCCCCGTCGGCCTGCTGGTGGACCGGCTCGGCACGAAGAAGGTGCTGGGCCTGGGGGTCGTCCTCTTCACGGCCGGACAGCTCGGCTTCGCCTTCTCGCCGTCGTACGGCATGGCCCTCGCCTCGCGCGCGCTGCTCGGCTGCGGGGACGCGATGACCTTCATCAGCGTGCTGCGGCTCGGCACCCGCTGGTTCCCGGCCCGGCGCGGACCGATGATCGCGCAGCTCGCCGGGCTGGCCGGCATGGCGGGCAACCTGGTCTCCACCCTCGTACTGGCACGGCTGCTGCACGGCATCGGCTGGACGGCGGCCTTCGCGGGCAGCGCGCTCGCCGGGGTCGTCGTCTTCGTGCTGCTCCTGCTGTTCCTGAAGGACCACCCCAAGGGGCACGAGCCGGAGCCGTTCCCGCACCAGGGGGCGGCCTACGTACGGCGGCAGATCGCCGCGTCCTGGCGGGAGCCGGGGACCCGGCTCGGGCTGTGGGTGCACTTCACGACCCAGTTCCCGGCGATGGTGTTCCTGCTGCTGTGGGGCATGCCGTTCCTGGTCCAGGCGCAGGGGCTGTCGCGGGCCGCGGCGGGGGAGCTGCTGACGCTCGTCGTGCTGTCCAACATGGTCGTCGGACTGGTGTACGGGCAGGTCGTGGCCCGGCATCACGAGGCGCGGCTGCCGCTCGCGCTGGGGACCGTCGGGGCGACGGCGCTGATGTGGGCCGTGACCCTGTCCTGGCCCGGCGAGCACGCGCCGATGTGGCTGCTGGTGGTGCTGTGCACGGTGCTCGGCGCCTGCGGCCCCGCCTCCATGCTCGGCTTCGACTTCGCCCGGCCGGCGAATCCGCCGGAGCGGCAGGGCACCGCGTCCGGGATCACGAACATGGGGGGCTTCGTCGCGTCGATGACCACCCTGTTCGCCATCGGGGTGTTGTTGGATGCGACCGGGGACGACTACGGGGTCGCGTTCTCCTCGGTGTTCGTGCTGCAGGCGGTGGGCGTCAGTCAGATTCTGCGGTTGCGGAAGCGGGCGGCGCGCAGGGAGCGGGAGCGGTTGGTCGCCAGTCGGGTGGAGACTGTGCACGTTCCTGCGTGAGGCCTGCCCACCCACCACCCGACTCGGTTGGGACAAGGTCCCTACGGCGTCACCCTGAAGTTCCGCAGGATCGCCCCCGTCAGTGCGGGATCCCCCTCCGCCTTCACCCGGTCCGCGACCGCCTCCGGCGTCACACGGCCGCAGGCGAGGCGGACGTACGTCTCCCAGTCGAGGGTGAGCGTGGCGGCGGGGCCGAGCGCGGGGACCGTTTCGAGGGTGCCGCGCCCCTGGATGTCGATGCGGATCGTGCGCAGGAACTCGATGGGCCCGTGCACGTCGAAGACGATCGCCGAGCTGCGGGGAGCCTCGGCCTTGACCGCCACGATGTCGGGGAGCGCGGCGAGCAGCACGTCACGAGCGATGTGCGCGCCCGGGGAGTCGAGGTTGCCGGGACGGCCGAGGGCGGCGCGCAGGTCCTGCTCGTGCACCCACACGTTGAACGCGTGATCGCGCATGGCCTCTTCGAGGGTGACCTCGGTGCTGACGTGGCCGCGCACCTTCTTGCCGGGGTCACGGGACTCGTTGCGCAGCTGGCGGTTGCGACGGATGATCACGTACTCCAGCTCGGAGGTCATCTCCGGCGCCGTGTGGTGACGGCGGACGTCGACCTGCATTTCCATGTAGCGCTGGTGCTCGTTGGTGACGTGGAACAAGTCGCGCGGCAGCGTGTGGATGGGGCGCGGATCGCCGAGCATCTCGCAGTCCAGGCCGATGACATGGGAGACGATGTCACGGACGGACCAGCCGGGGCACGGCGTTCGTCGGTTCCACTCACCCTCCACGAGCGGCTGCACCAGCTCGGATATCGCTTCGATGGAGTGGGTCCAGGCGTCGGCGTAGGGCTGGAGAGTGGGATGCAGACTCACGGAACGGGACCCCTCGGCGGTCGGTACTCGGGCGGTTGCGGCGGCGTTGCCTGCGGGAGGTGGCTGTCAGCGGGTGTCTTGGGACGCTAAGTTACGCTGCTGTGAGGCACGCTGGCAGTGCTTTCGTGTGACGATCGTAGGCCCGTGTGGACGTCTCGAATGCCAGGACGGTGGTAGTGTGCGCGCCTCTTTGATCCAGATCGCCGTGGACGAGGGCGAATCGGTCGACTCACGTCGGCGGCGTGTGGCCTCGCTGGTACGGGATCAGGCGGGCGCCCACCTGGTCGTCCTGCCCGAGTTGTGGACCACCGGGGCATTCGCGTTCGAGGAGTTCGCGGGCGAGTCCGAGCCGCTTCAGGGGCCGACGTACGAGGCCATGGCGAAGGCGGCGAGCGACACGGGCGTGTGGCTGCACGCCGGTTCGATTCCGGAGCGCGCCCCGGACGGGACCCTCTACAACACCTCCCTCGTCTTCTCTCCTTCCGGCGATCTGGCGGCCTCCTACCGCAAGATCCACCGCTTCGGCTTCGACAAGGGCGAGGCCGTGCTGATGGGCGCGGGTGCGGAGCTGGTGACGGTGCGCCTGCCGGACACGACCGTCGGCATGGCGACCTGCTACGACCTCCGTTTCCCCGAACTCTTCCGCGGTCTCGTCGACGCCGGTGCCGAGACCCTGGTCGTCCCGGCGGGCTGGCCGGAGCGCCGCCGGGCGCACTGGACGCTGCTGGCTCAGGCGCGGGCGGTGGAGAACCAGGCGTTCGTGCTCGCGTGTGGAACGGCCGGGACGCACGCCGGAGTTCCGCAGGCGGGTCACTCGATCGTGGTCGGTCCGTGGGGTGAGGTGCTGGGGGAGGCGGGGGCCGACGAGGAGGTCCTCACGGTGGAGTTCGACCCCGGGAAGGTCGCGACGACCCGCGAGCAGTTCCCGGCGCTGAAGGACCGGGTGCTCGGGGTGGCGGTGCCGCGTCGGTGAAGGTGGGCTGTGGTGCGCGCCAGGGTTTTCGCCCCCTCCGCCCCTTCCCGTCCCGTCCCTGGGGGCTGCGCCCCCAGACCCCCGCTTCGGCCTGAAGGGCCTCGTCCTCAAACGCCGGACGGGCTGAGTCTCACGCCCGGACGGCTGAGTCTCACGCCCGGCGGCGGAGGCGTCAGTCCTCCCGTTCCTTCTCCGCCAGGTGGATCACGCAGACCGCCACCGCGATCAGCAGCGCCGGGTCCGCGTCCTCCCGTACGACGTCCACGCCGTAGGTCTCCCGGACGTGGAGCCAGCGGCGGGAGATGACGGCCAGGAGTTCGCCGTCGTACTCGACGGCGAACTCGCGGTCGAGGATCTTGCCGCTGACGTCCAGCTCCGTGCTGCCGTCCGCCAGGGCCACCCGGTAGTGGTTGCGGAGCAGTGACAGCCGCTTGCGGCGGATCGTGGCGAGCGGTTCGCCCTCCCGTTCGATCACCATCGTGTCGCGCAGGGCGAACATCTTCTGGCGGATGTCGATGAGGACGCGCCCCTGCGTGTCCTTCAGCTCGAAGGTGTCCCGCAGCCGCATCGCCTTGCCGTCGACGAGGAACACCTTGTTGCCGCGGTCGTCCTCGATCCAGTAGTCGTCACCGATGCCGAGGAGCCGGTCGCGTACGAGGAATCTCATACCGTCCTCATACCCTCACCGCCTCCCCGGCGGCCGGTCCGAAACGCCGCCGGTAGGCCGACGGACTGAGGCCGGTCTCGCGCCGCACGCGCGCGCGTAGGTTCGCGGCCGTCCCCAGGCCGCTCCGGGCGGCCACCACGTCCAGCCGTTCCTCCCCGCGCTCGATCAGCCGGCAGGCGAGCGCCACCCGCTCCCCCGTCAGCCAGGCCAGCGGGGTCGTCCCGAGCTGTGCGCGGAAGCGCCGGTGCAGGGTCGCCGGCGAGACCGCCGCCCGCGCCGCCAGGTCCGCCACCGTCAGCGGCTCCCCCAACCGTTCCTGCGCCCACGCCACCAGCGGCCCCAGCGACTCGTCGGGTACGTCCGGCACCGGCCGCTCCACGAACTGCCGTTGCCCGCCGTCCCGGTGGGCGGCGAAGACGAGCCGCCGGGACACCGCGTTGGCGATCTCGGCGCCGTGGTCCCGGCGCCAGATGTGCAGCCCGAGATCGAGCGCGGCGGCGCTGCCCGCGGCCGTGAGGATGTCGCCCTCGTCCACGAACAGCACGTCCGGCTCCAGCACGACCTTGGGGTGCAGTTCCCGGAACGAGTCCGCCCACAGCCAGTGGGTCGTGGCCCGCCGCCCGTCCAGCAGCCCGGCCTCGGCGAGCGCGAAGCTGCCCGTGCACAGGCTGATGACGCGGGCTCCACGCGCGTGCGTGCGCCGGATCGCGTCGAGTACGGCGGCGCCGCGCGGCACGACGTTGTCCGGGCGCCCGGGCACGACGAGCGTGTCGGCGTCGTCCATGGCGTCCAGGCCGGGCACCCGGGTCAGCGTGAAGAAGCCGTGGTTCATCCGCACCTCGGGCGCGGGCGCGCACAACGTCACCTCGTACGGCGGGTTCTCCAGCCCCAGTTCGGGCCGCGGCAGCCCGAAGAGCTCGGTGGCCACACCGACCTCGAAGGGGTTCGTGCCCTCGTCGACGATCACGGCCACCCGGTGAGGGCGCTGAGAGGATCCTTGCGTCATGTGCGATTTCTAGCACTCGTACGGTGAACCTCGCACCCCGCACGATGAGCCCATGGAACCCATCGCGCTGTCCGCCGCCCTCGCCTCCTTCACCGAGCTGTGGAGCCCTCGCATCGTCACGTCCGTCAACGACTACGACGTACGCGTCGCGAAGGTCGAGGGCGAGCACGTCTGGCACGTCCACGACCACACCGACGAGTTCTTCCTGGTCCTCGACGGCGAGCTGCACATCTTTCTGCGGGAGACGGACGGCGAACGCACGGTCGTCCTCCCCAAGGGCTCGCTCTTCACGGTCCCGCGCGGCACGGAACACAAGCCGTACGCCCCCGAGGCGACCGCGATCCTCGTCTTCGAACCCACTGGCACCCTCACCGTCGGCGACCGCCACGACGAGGTGCCGGACCACGTGGACGCGACGACGGGGCACGCGCTCTCCTAAGGGGCCGCGCGGAAGAGAAGCTGTTGTCCTTCCGGCTGTGATCGGTGACTTTCCACTGGTCAGGCATGGTTGCGGTGTCGTTGCGGGGATCGGGCGATCCGTTCGTTCTCGGCGATGTGGGGATGACCGGTGGCATCGGTGATGGGGTTGCTGGAGGCCCGGGAGGCTGCTGCCCGGGTGCGGGCAGAGGAGCTTCGTGCGGAAGCGGAGCGGATTCTTGCTGAACTCGGCGCGGTGGAGGCGGTGTTGGAGCGCCGGGTGATCGCCCGGGTGGAGCTCGCCGAGGCCCTGGCCGCTTCCGTCGAGGTCGCAGACGCGCCGGTTCCCCGCCCGCCGGAGGTCCTGGTCGGGGTGTCGGCGGGGGTGAAGGCCCCGGTCCCGACGTCGGTTGTGCCGCAGTGGCGACAGGGGGCGACGGCGAAGGAGCTGACGGCCCGGCCGGGGCCGGCGGGGCGCGACAGCCGAGTGCGGATCGGGCGCGGTGTGTCCCGACCACGCGCAGCCGGACAGTGAACGGCCAACTACAGGCCCACACGTCACATGATCACCGGACCCTTCACCGAACACGCAGAAAACGGCAGGCCCGCGACGAAACGGAGCGCACCATGTGCATCTTGATGTCGATCACGCCCTTATGTCCGCAAAGCCGATTGGATGCCCATGACTTGCGGGTCCAAACGTGCCCGCAAAGGCGTTCGACGAAAGGCGCCTCGCCTTATGCACCCCCCACGCACACTCATCCCGCGCCCGCGCCCGCGCCCGCGTGCGAGCGCGGGACTCTCTCTTGCCGCCGTGGCCATCGGGGCCGCCCTCGTCACCCTCGGCGCGTCCGTGCCGACGCAGGCGGCCCCGGCGGACACCGTGGCCGACGGCGGTGGCACCACCGACCTCGCCCAATACGTGAACCCCTTCGTCGGTACGAAAGCCGGCGGGCCCGACTTCGGTACCGGCGGCGGTGCCGGGAACACGTTCCCGGGGGCCGTCGCCCCGTTCGGGATGGTCCAGTGGAGCCCGGACACCGACCGTTCCCAGCCGGGCGGTTACCTCTACGACGACGACAAGATCCGCGGCTTCAGCCTGACCCACCTGTCCGGTGCCGGCTGCTACGGCGCCCAGGACCTGCCCTTCATGCCGTACTCGGGGCAGGTCACCACCTCCCCCGCCACCGACCCCGACCGCTACCTGGACGGCTTCTCGCACGACGACGAGAAGGCCTCGCCGGGCTCCTACGGCGTCACGCTCGACTCCGGAACGAAGGTCGAACTGGCCGCCACGCAGCGGTCGGGCGCGGGGCGGTTCACCTATCCGGAGGGCGACAAGACCGCCTCGCTCCTGGTGAACGTCTCCGGATCGATCGGCGGTGCGAACGACGCACAGGCCACCATCAGCGAGGACCGCCGTACGATCAGCGGTTACGTGGCGAGCGGAAAGTTCTGCGGCGGCATCAACCGCTACCGCGTGTACTTCTCGGCAACCTTCGACCGCCCCTTCGCCTCCGTGGGCACCTGGCACAACGACTCCGTCACCCCGGGCGACGAGAGCGTGCGCGGCACCGCGCGCCCGAAGGTCGACATGGACAAGACCGACGCGGCGACGGGTGACACGGCCGACGAGAAGGTGGAGCAGAAGTCCGTCAGCGTCTCCGGGCCCGGCTCCGGCGCGTACGTGACCTTCGACACCGCCCGGGACCGCTCGGTCGGCGTCAAGGTCGGCCTGTCGTACGTCAGTGTCGACGGCGCCGCGGCGAACGCGAAGGCCGAGCAGGGGTCCTTGGGGTTCGACGATGTGGCCGCACGCGCGCGTGCGGCGTGGAACGAGCGGCTGAACCAGATCCGCGTCCAAGGCGGCACCGACGCGCAGCGGACCACCTTCTACACCGCCCTGTACCACTCGCTGATCCAGCCGAACGTCTTCAGTGACACCGACGGCCAGTACATCGGCTTCGACGGACGGGTCCACCAGGTGGCCAAGGGGCACGTCCAGTACGCCAACTTCTCCGGCTGGGACATCTACCGCTCCGAAGTGCAGCTCCTGGCGCTGCTCGCCCCCAAGGAGGCCGGGGACATCGCGCAGTCGATGTACAACCAGGCCCACCAGGCGGGCGACGTATGGGACCGCTGGTCGGTGAACAACGACTTCAACGGCGTCATGAACGGCGACCCGTACCACTCGATCCTGGCGAGCATGTACGCCTTCGGGGCCACGGGTTTCGACGCGAAGGACGCGCTCGCCTCCATGGTGAAGGGCGCCACGACGGTGCAGCCGTCCGGCGCGCGGTACGTGGAACGGTACGGGCTCGCCGACTACAAGAAGCTCGGCTACCTGCCGGGCGACCCCTCCACGACCCTGGAGTACACGACCGCCGACTTCGGCATCGCGCAGCTCGCCGGGCGGCTCGGCCAGACCTCCACCCAGGCCGAGTTCATGGGCCGTGCGCAGAACTGGCAGAACCTGTTCAACCCGGCCAACGACTCCATCCAGCCGCGCAACCGGGACGGCTCCTTCCTGGACGCGTACGATCCGGCGGACTCCAGCTCGTACATGGAGGGCAACGGCGCCCAGTACCAGTGGATGGTGCCGTACGACCTGGAGGGGCTCTTCCGCGCGGTGGGCGGTGACAAGGCGGCCGTGAAGCGGCTGGACACCTTCTTCACGAAGCTGAACGCGGGCCCCCACGAGCCGTACGCCTTCCTGGGCAACGAGCCGTCCCTGAACTCCCCGTACGCCTACGCCTACGCGGGCGCCCCGTACCGCACGCAGGACGTCGTACGACGCGCCCTGAACACCCTCTACGGACCCGGTCCCGACGGTCTGGTGGGCAACGACGACCTGGGCACGATGTCCGCCTGGTACGTGTGGGGCGCGCTCGGCATGTATCCGCAGGTGCCCGGCCGTGCCGAAATGGTCCTGGCCAGCCCGCTGTTCTCGAAGATCACCATCCATCGGGGCAGCGGACAGACGATCACCGTGAACGCGCCCGGCGCCTCGGCGGACAAGTACTACGTGCAGTCCCTGAAGGTGAACGGCAAGGCGAGCGACCGCGCCTGGCTGCCGGAGTCCTTCGTCGCCGACGGCGGCACCCTGGACTACAGCCTGGGGACCGAGGCGAACACCTCCTGGGGCAGTGCAGCGGGCGACGCGCCGCCCTCCTTCCGGCAGGGCGAGCAGCCGTACTTCACCGGTGTCGGCCCCGCACGCGTGCGCGTGCAGCCCGGGGACACCTCCGGGAAGGTGACCGTCACCGTGCGGTCGCTGCGCGACGAGGACAGCACCCTGCACTGGACGGCCGCCCCGCCGGACGGCCTGACGGTCACTCCCGCGGACGGCGACGTCGCCGTGCCGGGAGCGGGCGGCACCGGCACCGCGACGTTCACGGTGACGGCCGCGGCGGGCGCCGACAACGGCTTCCACACGGTCCCGCTGACGCTGAAGGACGCCTCCGGCACGGCGGTCGCGAAGGCGTCGCTCGCCGTCACCGTCGCCCCGCGCGGGAGCGTGCTGTGGTACCTCGACAACAACGGGATCTCCGCCGACGACAGCGATCCGACGGGCGACTTCGACGGCGGCGGCGCCAGCTACTCGGCCAAGGCCCTGGCCGACCAGAAGGTCACGCCCGGTTCGACGGTGACCAGCGGGGACTTCAGCTTCACCTGGCCGAAGGTGAACCCCGGGGACCCCGACAACATCGTGGCCGGCGGCGACGACCAGGTCCTTGACGTGCCCGGCAGCTCGGCGGGGGCCACGAAGCTCGCCCTGCTGGGCAGCGCGAGCAACGGCGCGAGCACCGGCACGCTCACGCTGACGTACACCGACGGGAGCACCCAGCAGGTGACGGTCGGATTCAGCGACTGGACGCTCGGCGGCGGTGGGCAGAATCCGTCCTACGGCAACACCGTCGCCGTGCGCAGCGCGTACCGGCTCTCCGGAGGCGGCAAGGACGACGTGGACACGTACGTGTTCGCGACCGTGCCGATCACCCTGACGGCGGGCAAGACGCTGGCGAGCGTGACGCTGCCGACGAGCACGAGCGGCGGCAGGATGCACGTGTTCGGCCTGGCCACGGCCTGAGGGCCTGAGCCGGGGGCTCGCGTGACGTCGGTCTCCAAGATCCGGTTGTGGTCTTGGGGACCGACGTTGTCGTTCGGGGGCTACGGATGTCGATGAGGCCGGGCGGGCCGCAGGAGATTCCGGCGGAAACGGTGCGGGCCGCTTTCCCGAAGGGGAGCCTGGCGATCACGTGCCGGTTGGCGCCGGCCAGGACACGGCCCAGCGGAACGCCGTATCCGTCTGATTGCCAGCGTGCGACTGTGCCGTCACCGACGGGACGTCGCGGCGCGTTTCACTGCCGTGAGCAGGGCGTTCAGGGCGGTTGAGGTGGGCGAGAGGATCGTGGCCGGGGTGTCGCTCTCGCGGAGGTGGAGGGTGGTGGGGGTGGCGGCTATCTCCAGGCAGTTGGTGTCGGAGCCGCCTCCGGAGAACGACGACTTCTGCCAGTGGAGGGTTTCGGGCACGGGGGTTCCTTCACAGTTCCTGTGCGATACGGCGGATGAGGTCGAGGGAAGCATCCTGCGGAAGGGCTGCCTTGTCGATGCTCTCGAAGAGGGTTCGGTAGCGGTTCAGCCGTGCTGTGGCGTCGATGAACTCGGCGCCGTGGGTCGTGTCGATCTGCACGGTGTCGAGTTGGGGCACGACTCCGCCAACGTACTGCATGGGGTAGCCGGCCCCCGCAAAACCCTCGGCGGAGAAGGGGATGACGCGAAGGGTGAACGACTTCGAGTCGGACGCCTCAAGCAGGTGTTCGAGCTGGACGCGGGTGACATCGGAACCGCCGACGCGCATGCGCAGCGCGGCCTCGTGGATGACGACGTCGTACGGTGTGCCCAACTCCGGCACCTGTCGACGCCGCATCCGAAACGAGACGCTGGCTTCGCGGTCCTCCTCCGGAAGGCTGGGTTCGACGAAGAGTGAGGCCGCACGGGCGTGCTCCTCGGTCTGGAGGACTCCGGGGATGTGCACCACCTCGAATACGCGGACGTACGACGCGTGATGCTCCAACTCGGCAAGGTCGAGCGCCTGAGGAGGCAGTACGCCCCGGTACTCCTCCCACCAGCCCTTGAACCGCGGCACCGCCATCTCGACCAATGCGTCCACGAGTTGGCTGTCGCCGCACTCGTAGAAGCCGGCCAATCTGCGCAGCCGCTGCTCGCTGATTCCGAACCGGCCGGATTCGATGTGGCTGATCTGGGTCTGGTTCACGCCGAGGAAGGCGGCGGCATCCCGCGACTCGATGCCTGCCGCCTCGCGCAGCTTGCGCAGTTCAGCACCGAGTCTGCCCTGTCGGGCAGTGGGGTTGACCCTCGGCGGCATGGCGTCCTCCTCGTTCGTCGTACTTTTCCAGACCGGTTGAGGCGTATCAGGCTGAGCCGCTACGGTCGTAACGTATCTCACGGAGAGTGCCCCCGCGGTCACTCATCCGCAACTCCCGCACGCCCACCTCCCGTTGGAAGTGCCACCCCGACCATCGACACCGGGGCGCCGGACAGCAACGCGGCCGGGCTCGCGCAATCCCCCTCACCCACCGGAGTTGATGCCCCATGCCCTCGTACACCCTCATCTGCCCACCCCTCGACACGTCGCCCCACATCGCCCGCGACTTCGTCGCCACCGTCCTGCGCACCCTGGAACTGGACGGCACCCTCGTCGACGACGCGATTCTCTGCACCTCCGAACTCGTCACCAACGCCTGCGTGCACGCGAAGGGCGACAGCACGGTGCTGTGGCTGGCGGTGGAGGAGGGGCGGCTGCGGGTGGTGGTGTACGACGGGGACGAAAACCCACCGGTGATAAGGGAGTTGACCACGGAGATGTGGGAGCAGGGCGGCGGACGGGGCCTGTGTCTGGTGGACGCCGTCACCGAGGGCCGCTGGAGTCACGGCCCGGACATCCCGTACGGCGGGCACGAGCATCCGCACCCGGAGGGCAAGGCGGTGTGGTTCGACCTGCCCGTAGACCCGCACCCGCCCGTACGACTCCCCGCGGCACCATGATCAGCTCAACGCAAAGGCGCGAGGGTGCGGGAACCGATCTGTCCCGCACCCTCGAACTCGGCCCCGCCGTCGCGGAGCCCTCGCGCCCTGTGCCGCTCCAGTGCGTATGCCCCTATTGGGGTGGGTCGGCTTTCTGTCGATGCGTCATGTCCGCATACCGGTCAGACGCCGTAGCCGTCGCTGTATCCGTTCCGCCTGCTGTGGTGCCGTTCCTCTTCGATGACCGGTGTGCTGGGCGGCATGACGACGCGCCTGCGCCGCGCGATGCTGCTGAAGGTGCTGACGCCGATCAGTCCGACGACCATCAGGATGATGCCGACGAGATCGAGGTTGACCCCCTGCATGTCCCAGTCGGTCGCGAACGTGAGGATGGCTCCCGCGGCGATGAGGATGATGCACCCGCCGAGGCCCATGAGTGTCGCCTCCCTGTCCGGTCCGGTCGATCCGGTCCGTGACTGCGAGTACCCCGGTTGTCAACCCCCATGCCGGGCGGAACCCTTGGAGGCCGGAACCTAGCCCGCCAGGAACGCCACCAGCGAGTTCGCCAGCAGATGCGGGTCGTCGACGCCGCACAACTCCCGTGCGCTGTGCATCGACAGGATGGCCACGCCGATGTCGACGGTCATGATGCCGTGGCGGGCCGCGGTGATCGGGCCGATCGTCGTGCCGCACGGCATGGAGTTGTTGGAGACGAAGGTCTGGAACGGCACGTCCGCCTTCTCGCAGGCGGCGGCGAAGACGGACCGCCCCGAACCGTCCGTGGCGTAGCGGTTGTTGACGTTGACCTTCAGGATCGGGCCGCCGTTGACGCGCGGGTGGTGCGTCGGGTCGTGGCGCTCCGCGTAGTTGGGGTGGACCGCGTGGCCCGTGTCGGAGGACAGACAGACGGTCCCCGCGAAGGCTCTCGCCCGGTCCTCGTACGATCCTCCGCGCGCGAACACCGAACGCTCCAGCACGCTGCCGAGCAGCGGTCCGTCCGCGCCGGTGTCCGACTGCGAGCCGTTCTCCTCGTGGTCGAAGGCGGCGAGGACGGGGATGTACGGCAGGTCGCCCCCGGCGAGCGCCGCCAGCGCGGCCACGCCGGAGTGCACGGACAGCAGGTTGTCCATGCGCGGCCCGGCGAGCAGCTCGCCGTCCCGGCCCAGGTAGGCGGGCGCCTCCACGGAGTGCGTCATCAGGTCCCAGCCGGTGACCTCGCCCGCGCCGATCCCCGTCTCCTCCTCCAGGAAGGCGATGAGATCGCCGTCCCGGACGTCGTTGCCGAGCCCCCAGATAGGCTGCAAATGGCGCTGCTTGTCGAGCTTGAGGCCCTCCGACGACACCGAACGGTCCAGGTGGATGGCGAGTTGGGGCACCCGCAGCAGCGGCCGGTCGATGTTCACCAGCCGCGTCGAACCGTCCCGCAGGGTCAGCCGGCCCGCCAGGCCCAGATCGCGGTCCAGCCACGAGTTCAGCAGCGGACCGCCGTAGATCTCCACGGCCACCTGCCGCCACCCGTGCGCCCCCGTGTCGGGCCGCGGCTTGACCCGCAGGTTCGGCGAGTCGGTGTGCGCGCCGATGATCCGGAAGGGAGTGTGCGGCTCGGCGCCCTCGGGCACGTACCACGCCACGATCGCCCCGCCGCGCAGCACGTACCGGCCGCCTGTCGTCCCGTCCCACGCTTCCGTCTCCGCGACCTGTCGGAATCCGGCCTTCTCCAGGCGCTCGGCCGCGTTGGCCACCGCGTGGTACGGCGAGGGGCTCGCCGTGAGGAAGGACATGAGGTCGTCGGTGTGGCCGCGGTCGAAGCGGGAGGGTGCGCTCATGGGGTTCACCTTAACGACGTACGAGGGCCCGCTCCCGGCGATGCGGAGCGGGCCCTCGTGTGGACGATGTGGAGCTGTGTACGGCTGGTCTGATGTGTCCTAGAACGCGGCCTCGTCCAGCTCCATCAGGTCCAGCTCGGCACCCTCGGCGATCTTGCGGGCCAGGGTGACGCCCGGCAGGACGTTGGCCGCGAAGAACTTCGCCGCGGCGATCTTTCCGGTGTAGAACGCCTTGTCCTTGGCGGAGGCCGTCTCCAGCTTCTCGGCGGCGATCGCGGCGCCCTTGAGAAGCAGATAGCCGACGACCACGTCACCGGAGGCCATCAGCAGACGGGTCGTGTTCAGACCCACCTTGTAGATGTTCTTGACGTCCTGCTCGGTCGCCGCGAGGTCGGTCAGCATCAGGCCGACGATCGCCTCCAGCTCGACGGCCGCCTTGGCCAGGTGCTCGCGGGCGCCCGCCAGCTCCTCGCCGCCCGTGCCCAGCGCGAGGAACTTCTTGATGTCCTCGGCGAGCGAGTTCAGCGCCGCGCCCTGGTTGCGGACGATCTTCCGGAAGAAGAAGTCCTGGCCCTGGATCGCGGTCGTGCCCTCGTACAGGGTGTCGATCTTGGCGTCGCGGATGTACTGCTCGATCGGGTACTCCTGCAGGAAGCCGGAGCCGCCGAAGGTCTGCAGGGACTGGGCGAGCTGCTCGTAGCCCTTCTCGGAGCCGTAGCCCTTGACGATCGGCAGGAGCAGGTCGTTGAGCGCGTGCTCCGTCGAGGTGTCCTCGCCCTCCGCCTCCTTGACCTGGATCGCGTCCTGGATCGAGGCGGTGTAGAGGACGAGAGCCCGCATGCCCTCCGCGTACGCCTTCTGCGTGATCAGCGCGCGGCGTACGTCCGGGTGGTGCGTGATGGTGACCTTGGGCGCGGTCTTGTCCATGAAGTTCGCGAGGTCGGGACCCTGGACGCGCTCCTTGGCGTACTCCAGCGCGTTCAGGTAGCCCGTCGACAGCGTGGAGATCGCCTTCGTGCCGACCATCATCCGTGCGAACTCGATGATCCGGAACATCTGGCGGATGCCGTCGTGCTTGTCGCCGATCAGCCAGCCCTTGGCGGGGTGCTGGTCGCCGAAGGTCATCTCGCAGGTGTTGGAGGCCTTGAGGCCCATCTTGTGCTCGACGTTCGTCGCGTACACGCCGTTGCGCTCGCCCAGCTCGCCGGTCTCGAAGTCGAACAGGTACTTCGGGACGAGGAAGAGGGACAGGCCCTTGGTGCCGGGGCCGTGGCCCTCGGGGCGGGCGAGGACGTAGTGGAGGATGTTCTCCTCCATGTCGTGCTCACCGGACGTGATGAAGCGCTTGACGCCCTCGATGTGCCAGGAGCCGTCCTCCTGCGGGATCGCCTTGGTGCGGCCGGCGCCCACGTCGGAGCCCGCGTCGGGCTCGGTGAGCACCATGGTCGAACCCCAGGTCCGCTCCACGGCGAGCTGCGCGATCTTCTTCTGTACGTCGTTGCCCTCGTCGAAGAGGATCCCGGCGAACGCCGGGCCGGAGGAGTACATCCACACGGCCGGGTTCGAGCCGAGGATCAGCTCCGCGTACGACCAGATCAGGGACGGGGGAGCGGTCGTACCGCCGATCTCCTCGGGCAGGCCGAGGCGCCAGTACTCCGAGTCCATGAAGGCCTTGTAGCTCTTCCTGAACGTCGCCGGTACCGGCGCGGTGTTCGTTTCCGGGTCGAAGACCGGCGGGTTGCGGTCGGCGTCCGCGAAGGACTCCGCCAGCTCGTTCTCCGAGAGGCGGGTCAACTCCTCGAGGATGCTCTTCGCGGTCTCGGTGTCCATCTCCTCGAACGGTCCGGTCCCGTACAGCTTGTCGCGCCCGAGGACCTCGAAGAGGTTGAACTCGATGTCGCGGAGATTCGACTTGTAGTGCCCCATGGCGACGGCTCCGTAGAGGATCGGCGAGGGACTGACCTCGCACCTAGTTCACATACCAACAAGTAGCTACCGATGATGCTACCCGCCGGTAATAAGAAGCAACCCCGATCCGGTATCTGTGACAGGTCACACCGGCACCGTCAGCGTCGCGGTGTACCCCTGGCCGACGCTGCCCGTGACCGTCGCCAGCTGCTGGTCGTGGCTGTCGCTGAAGACGCTGTCCGACTCCAGGGAGAGCTCGCTGAGATTCGTCCCGCTCTGGCTGTAGCCGTCGGTGGCGTACACCGTGTCGCTCACGTTCTTCGGCAGCGCGAGCTGCGAGGTGTTCGTGATCGACCTGGCCGCAGTGGCGTCGGCCAGGCTGCCGTAGACCTCGAAGTGGACGTGCGGCCAGCGGCCCGGGTAGCAGCCGGGGAAGATGCTCTTGAACGTGACCTGGCCCTGGTCGTCCGCCTCCTGGACGCCGCGCAGGTAGTTCTCGTCCGTCACGCCGTCGTTGTACAGGGAGTACCTGCCCTCCCGGTCGCATTGCCAGATATAGACGGCGGCGCCCTTCTTGGGGGTGCCGCAGCCGGAGGCGGCGTCCACCACCGTGAGCGTGATCGTCAGGGGTACGCCCTCGGCGGTGCCGCCCGCGGAGTCGCCGAAGCTCCGCGTGATGTCGCTGCGGACGACACCGCTCTCCCGCAGGACGTTCACGCCGTTGGAGCCGTCGCCGGGGAAGGGGCCTTCGGTCTCCTCGGGGATCGTCTCGCACTGAACGGGCGACGAGGAGGACGACGACTCGGTCGACGGGGAGGACGACGGTGACGAGGACGCCGAGGTGTCCTCCTCCGACGTGCAGCCCACCAGCGGAATCAGGCTCGCCCCCGCCATCAGCCGGATCATCCGGCGGCGGGCGAGGACAGGAAGGTCGTAGGAGAGTCCCCTGTCGTGTTCGTGGACCTCGTCGCCGTGGTGTCCGTGCATGGCTGTCCCCTTGCCCGTGCGGTGCCGTCTCGTGGGCGCTTTTATCTGACATGGCAGACGCTATGAGCGGTGGCCGCGAGAACACCAGGCCGCGGACTGTCAAGTCACTATCGATTCGCTGTCGGTTTGCCGACCCACCCCGCACCGAACCGACCCACCCCGTACCGACCCACCCCGTACCGGCCCGCCCCGTACCGGCCCGCCCCTCGGTCGATCTCGGTACTCTTGCGCCCATGTACGGCTACGACCAGAACGTCGGTGCACAGCAGGGGTACGCCCCGCCGCAGCAGCCCATGTCCGGCGGCGTCGGCGGCTACGGCCAGCAGCCGCCGCTCTACCCCGAGCCGTCCCCGCCCTCGCTCGCGGACGCGGTGCGGGCCTTCACCACCGGGCAGCTGTCCGCCGAGGACTTCCAGCAGGTCTTCGCGACCTCCAAGGTCTACTGCCCGCGCGGCGACAACCCCGGCTTCCTCGCCCTGCACAACACCCAGCAGCCGGTGATCCCCATGTTCACCTCGCTCAAGGAGCTGCGCCGGTACGCGGGCAAGGAGTCCAAGTACTTCGTCATCACCGGCGCCGAGGTGATCGACCTGCTGCCGACCGGCTACGGCTTCGTCCTCGACATGGAGGGCGAGCACCGCATGGTCTTCGACGCGAAGGCCGTGGAGCAGATGGTCGAGTTCGCGATGCGGCGGATGTACGGCTGAGTGCGCAGGGTGTACGGCTGACGCCTACCGACGAGAGCCCGGAGGGAATGCCCTCCGGGCTTTCTCTGTTCCGGGTGGCAGAAAGTTCAATGCTCAACTAAACTGGACGCACCAAGGAGGTACCGACATGCCTGCAGTGACCGTCGAGAACCCGCTGACGCTGCCGCGCGTCACCGCGCCCGCAGACGCCGCGGCCCGTCCCGTGCTCGCCGTCACGACCGCGCCGAGCGGTTTCGAGGGTGAGGGCTTCCCGGTGCGCCGTGCGTTCGCCGGGATCAACTACCGCCATCTGGATCCGTTCATCATGATGGACCAGATGGGTGAGGTGGAGTACGCGCCGGGCCAGCCGAAAGGCACTCCCTGGCACCCGCACCGCGGCTTCGAGACCGTCACCTACATCGTCGACGGCATCTTCGACCACCAGGACTCCAACGGCGGTGGCGGCACCATCACCAACGGCGACACCCAGTGGATGACGGCCGGTTCGGGTCTGCTCCACATCGAGGCGCCGCCGGAGTCTCTGGTCATGTCCGGAGGGCTGTTCCACGGTTTGCAGCTGTGGGTGAACCTCCCCGCCAAGGACAAGATGATGGCGCCGAGGTACCAGGACATCCGCGGCGGCAACGTCCAGCTGCTCACGTCCCATGACGGTGGCGCCCTGATGCGGGTCATCGCCGGCGAGCTGGACGGCCACGCCGGTCCCGGCATCACGCACACGCCGATCACGATGATCCACGCGACACTGGCGCCGGGTGCGGAGATCACCCTGCCGTGGCGGGAGGACTTCAACGGTCTGGCGTACGTCATGGCGGGGCGGGGCGCGGTGGGCGCGGAGCGGCGTCCGATCCACCTCGGTCAGACGGCCGTGTTCGGGGCGGGTTCCTCGCTGACGGTCCGTGCGGACGAGAAGCAGGACTCCAACACACCGGACCTGGAAGTCGTCCTCCTGGGCGGTCAGCCGATCCGTGAGCCGATGGCGCACTACGGGCCGTTCGTGATGAACACCCGTGAGGAACTGCAGCAGGCGTTCGACGATTTCCAGAAAGGGCGGCTGGGAACGATCCCCGCCGTGCACGGGATGTCCGAGGGTGGCCTGTAAGGGCCCGGTGGTTGAGTACGCTACGAGCAGGCCCGAAGCCGCAACTTCGTTTTGCGGCTTCGGGCCTGTCTTGCGGCGTGGGGTGGTGCTACGGCAGCACGTAGACCGGCGCGCCGTCCGGAGCGCAGCCGACCTGCCGTACGCAGCCCCGCCTGATGAGCATCCGCAGGCAGTCGTGGACGCGTTCGTACGGCAGTCCCGTGCGGTTGGCGATCTCCTCGACCCGGTAGCGGGCGCTGCCTTGCACCAGGGCGGGAGCGAGGCAGGCGGCCACCATGTGGACGTCGTCGGTGACGATCAGGTTCCTCGCCTTCCAGGTGGCGAGGAGTTGCTGGTGCGTCAACTCGGATGCTGCGGCGGGCCGGGAGTCGGCGCGGGGTTGCCTGAGGGCCTCGGTCAGGTCGCGCAGTGCGTCGACCATCCTGTCCTGGCCCTCGCCGATCCGCCGCAGCAGTTCGTTGCGCTCCCCCGCAGAGGCAGCCAGCATCTCGTCCGCATGAAGGTTCCGCTCTTCGAGCCGCATGATGGCGTCGGCGACCTGTTGGGGCATGAGGTAGGCGGAGCCGCCGGGGTGGGCCAGTGGTGCGGGAGAAGGCTCCAGGGAGTAGGAGCCGTCGCGCTGGATGGTGGCGATGACTTCGGAGACCCACGCCTTGAAGGGCTGGGACTCCGGCTTGGTGCAGCCGTTCACCAAGCGGATCAGGCCTTGGAGGTCCACGACGTTCATGTCTCGTCGCCACTCCCGACCTGCAGGAATGCTGAGAGCGTAACCTCCAGTTACTGTCTCGAGAATGTCTCGGTGCTCTTTGGGGACATGGTCCTGCAGAGTCTTGCGAGGGTTGGTGTACCCCAACTGATTGCAGACATCCACCGCGGGAAACCAGTGCGTCCCGTCCGGCATGGTCAGCCTCCGCACCCGCGCCCCCGTGGCCGCGAACACGAAGTCGTTGATGTCGATCGCGTCCTGACGTTGTCCCGCCGACTGGTCCGGCGGGGTGTTCTTCTGCTCGTACATCGAGCATCACCTCCGCCTCGGAAAATAGGCAGGCGTGGGAACAACTCGCGTCAATAGCAAGGATGTTCATCCGAACGTGGACAGACGCATCGATTCTGCACAGGTACCTTCTCTATGACGTCCCGTCCGCAGACGCCTCCCCCGTCGCCTCCCAGAGCTCGAACCAGATGCTCTTCCCTTCGCCCCGCGGATCCACCCCCCACACATCGGCGAGCAGTTCGATGAGCACCAGTCCGCGTCCGGACGACGCCAGCTCTCCCGGTCTGCGCTTGTGCGGGAGGTCGTCGCTGGTGTCCGTTACCTCGACGCGCATCCGGCGTTCGCCCGGGTCGCCCCGTACCTCGGCGAGCAGCAGGGCGTCGGCGTCGGTGTGGACGAGGACGTTGGTCAGTGTCTCGGAGAGCAGCAGGACCGCCGAGTCCACCTGGTCCGCCGATGCCCAGTCGTGCAGGAGCTCGCGCAGTTGTTGCCGGGCCACCGCGACCCGTTCCGGTTCCGCCTGGGCCACCGAGAGCATCGTGCGGCGGACCGGGGGGCGTACGACGACGGGGTCGCCGGTGCCCTCGCCCTGCCGGGACAGCAGCAGGACGGCTATGTCGTCCTCGCGGCGGTCGGCCAGTGGGCCGGTGGTGTGGTGGGAGGAGGGGCCGTGCACGGCCTGGACCAGGGCGTCGGCGAGGGCCTCCAGGTCGCCCTTGTGGTCCTCCAGGATCGTGCGGATGCGCTTCCAGCCGGTCTCCATGTCGTGGCCGCCGGTCTCGATGAGGCCGTCGGTGCACAGCAGCAGGGTCTCGCGGGGTTCGAGGGTGATCCGGGTGGTGGGGTAGTCGGCGTCGGGGTCGATGCCCAGGGGGAGGCCGCCGGCCGTGGGGCGGGTCAGGACCGTGCCGTCCGCCATGCGGATCGCGGGGTCGGGGTGGCCGGCGCGGGCGACGTCCAGGATGCCGGTCGTGGGGTCGGCCTCCACGTAGAGGCAGGTCGCGAAGCGGAGGTCGGTGGCCTCTGTGTCGCCGTACGTCATGCCGTGCAGGAAGCGGGAGGCGCGGGAGAGGACCGCGTCGGGGCGGTGGCCCTCGGAGGCGTACGCCCTGAGCGCTATGCGGAGCTGGCCCATCAGGCCCGCGGCGCGGACGTCGTGGCCCTGGACGTCGCCGATGACCAGGGCGAAGCGGCCGCCCGGCAGGGGGATCATGTCGTACCAGTCGCCGCCGACCTGGAGGCCGCCGCCGGTGGGGACGTACCGCGCGGCGACGCTCATGCCCGGTATCTGGGGGCCGAGGGTGGGCAGCATCGAGCGTTGCAGGCCGTCCGTGAGCTCCCGTTCCGACTCCGCGACCCCGGCCCGGGAGAGGGCCTGCGCGAGCATGCGGGCCACCGTGGTCAGGACCGACCGCTCGTCCGGGGTGAACGCCACCGGATACGCGAAGGCCGCCATCCACGCGCCCATCGTGCGGCCGGCCACCGTCAGGGGCAGGAACGCCCAGGACTGGCGGCCGAAGCGCTGGGCGAGCGGCCAGGTGACGGGGTAGCGGGACCTGTAGTCGTCGGGGGAGGAGAGGTAGACGGCGCGGCCGGTGCGGACCACCTCGGCGGCGGGGTAGTCCGTGGCGAGGGCCATGTGGGAGAAGGGGCTCTCGTCGCCGGGCTGGTGGCCGTGGTGGCCGATGATCGTCAGGCGGTCGCCCTCGACGCCGAAGACGGCGAGGCCGTCCGGGGAGAAGCCGGGCATGGACAGGCCGGCGGCGACCCGCAGGACCTCGGTCGTGGAGCGGGCCTCGGCCAGGGCGCGGCCCGCGTCCAGCAGGAAGGCCTCGCGGGAGCGGCGCCAGTCGCCGGTGACGGCGGTGCGTCCGGCGGGCGTGCCGGGCCTGGGTTCGGTGACCTCCTGGAGGGTGCCGATCAGCTCGTACACCTTCTTCACCGGGTCGAAGGACGGCTTGGAGCGGCTGCGGACGACGCGGACGACCTGCCCCTGGTCGTCCATGATCCGGACGCGCACTTCGGCGAGGGTGTCCTCGGCGACGGCGAGCTGGATCACTCCGGTGATCTCGTTCCAGTCGACGGGGTGGAGCCGGGCCCGGGTCTGGGCTTCCGTGAGGACGGTCTCCTCGGCGGGCAGCCCGAGCAGCCGGGCTGCCTCGGTGTCGACCGTGACCAGTCCCGTGGCGGTGTCCCAGTGCCACAGGCCGGTCGCGAGGGCGGCGAGAACCTCCCCCACGGCGGGCAGAGGCTCGCCAGTGCGCATTGACCCACTTTAAGAAGACGAGGACGAGGAGTGCCACTGATCACCGGGCTCTTAATGGTGGGGAGTCGATCGTGGGGTGGCCGGTACCCTTGGGAAGTCCGGGCACCGGGCCCCGGAGATCCCCGATCAGCGAAGGCTGGATGAACGACGATGCATCGGTACAGGTCCCACACCTGCGGCGAGCTCCGCGCCTCTGACGTCGGCACCGACGTCCGGCTGAGCGGCTGGCTGCACAATCGGCGCGACCTGGGCGGCATCCTCTTCATCGATCTGCGCGACCACTACGGCATCACGCAGCTGGTGGCCCGCCCCGGCACCCCGGCGTACGAGGCTCTGGACAAGGTGTCCAAGGAGTCGACGGTACGTGTAGACGGCAAGGTTGTTTCACGTGGAACCGAGAACGTGAACCCGGACCTTCCGTCCGGCGAGATCGAGGTCGAGGTCGGCGAGGTCGAGCTGCTCGGCGCGGCGGCCCCGCTGCCCTTCACGATCAACACCGAGGACGGGGTCAACGAGGAGCGGCGTCTGGAGTACCGCTTCCTGGACCTGCGCCGCGAGCGCATGCACCGCAACATCCTGCTGCGTACGTCGGTCATCTCGGCGATCCGGCACAAGATGACGGCGCTGGGCTTCAACGAGATGGCGACGCCGATCCTGTCCGCCACCTCCCCCGAGGGCGCCCGCGACTTCGTCGTTCCCTCCCGCCTGAACCCGGGCAAGTTCTACGCCCTCCCCCAGGCCCCGCAGCAGTTCAAGCAGCTGCTGATGATCTCGGGCTTCGACCGCTACTTCCAGATCGCGCCCTGCTTCCGCGACGAGGACGCCCGCGCGGACCGCTCGCCGGGCGAGTTCTACCAGCTCGACGTCGAGATGAGCTTCGTCGAGCAGGAGGACGTCTTCCAGCCGATCGAAAAGCTCATGACCGAGCTCTTCGAGGAGTTCGGGAACGGCCGTCACGTGACGTCCCCCTTCCCCCGCATCCCGTTCCGCGAGGCGATGCTGAAGTACGGCTCCGACAAGCCGGACCTGCGCGCCCAGCTCGAGCTCGTCGACATCACCGACATCTTCGAGGGCTCGGAGTTCAAGGCCTTCGCCGGCAAGCACGTACGTGCCCTGCCGGTGCCGGACGTCTCCGCGCAGCCGAGGAAGTTCTTCGACCAGCTCGGTGACTTCGCGGTCTCGCAGGGCGCCAAGGGCCTGGCCTGGGTGCGTGTGGCCGAGGACGGCTCGCTGACCGGCCCGATCGCGAAGTTCCTCACCGAGGAGAACGTCGCCGAGCTGACCAAGCGGCTGTCGCTGGCCGCCGGTCACGCCGTGTTCTTCGGCGCGGGCGAGTTCGACGAGGTCTCGAAGATCATGGGCGCGGTGCGGGTCGAGGCCGCGAAGCGCGCCGGGCACTTCGAGGAGAACGTCTTCCGGTTCTGCTGGATCGTCGACTTCCCGATGTACGAGAAGGACGAGGAGACCGGCGCGATCGACTTCTCGCACAACCCGTTCTCCATGCCGCAGGGCGGTCTGGAGGCCCTGGAGACCCAGGACCCGCTGGACATCCTGGGCTGGCAGTACGACATCGTCTGCAACGGCGTCGAGCTGTCCTCCGGCGCGATCCGGAACCACGAGCCGGAGATCATGCTGAAGGCGTTCGAGATCGCGGGCTACGACCGGGAGACCGTCGAGGAGAAGTTCGCCGGCATGCTGCGCGCGTTCCGCTTCGGCGCCCCGCCGCACGGCGGCATCGCCCCCGGCGTCGACCGCATCGTCATGCTGCTGGCCGACGAGCCCAACATCCGCGAGACCATCGCCTTCCCGCTCAACGGCAACGCCCAGGACCTCATGATGGGCGCGCCGACGGAGCTGGAGGAGGCGCGGCTGAGGGAGCTGCACCTGTCGGTGCGCAAGCCGCAGCCGAAGTAGTTCTCTTCAGTAGTTCTCTTCGCGAGGGGCCCGGAAACCGACGTCGGTTTCCGGGCCCCTCGGTTTCCGGACACCGTAGGTTTCCGGCCCCCTCGCGGTGGCTTGGCAAACCACAGTCCTCTCCCACGCCGTTGACAGCCTTCTTACCTAACTTCCCTGTCCATGACGGGAAACCAGACGGCCCAAGGGCCGAAACACAAGCGGGATCTGACGCGTCGCAAGGTGGTCGTGGCCGGAGCGGGCGCGGCCGCGGCGGTGGGTGTCGGCGGCGCCGTCGCCGCGGGTGCCTTCGCGGGTGAGAAGAGCGGGAAGGCGGCCACCGCCTCCGCGAGCAGCACCGCCACCGGCGCGGAGGTCTGCTACCAGCTCACCTCGGAGACCACCGAGGGTCCTTACTACATCGACGCCGACAAGATCCGCCAGGACATCACTGAGGACAAGGAGGGCATCCCGCTCACCCTCACCCTCAAGGTGATCGACTCCGAGACCTGCAAGCCGATCGCGAACGCGGCCGTCGACATCTGGCACTGCGACGCGCTCGGCATCTACTCCGGCTATGAGAGTTCGTCGGCCGGCGGTGGCGGCACCGCCCCCACCGACGCCCCCTCGGGCACGCCGAGTGGCACGCCCACCGGCGAGCCCCCGTCGGGCGCGCCGACCGGCGGCACCGGCGGGGTCCACCAGGAGCCCACCGACGACGAGCGCTATCTGCGCGGCACGTGGAAGACCGACAAGCAGGGCCGGGTCACCTTCAAGACGGTCTTCCCGGGCTGGTACCGCGGCCGCTGTGTTCACATCCACACCAAGGTGCACGTGGACGGCGAGTGGACCGACGCCGGCTACGAGGGCGGGCACGCCTGCCACACCGGTCAGTTCTTCTTCGACGAGGAGTCCGTGCTCGCCTCCGCCGAGGTCGAGCCGTACTCCACCAGTACCACCGAGCGCACCACGCTCACCGAGGACACCATCTACGACCAGAGCGGCACCACGGGCGGTCTCCTCAAGCTGAAGTACGACAAGAAGAACATCGCCAAGGGCGTCCTGGGCACCATCACGATGGGCGTCGCGCCGGACGAGACGAACGACGGCACCTGATCCCGCCTCCCTGATCCCACCCCGGGTCAATGGGCTGCCCCAGTTGCTCGTGTTCGCGTTCGCGTACATGAACATCTGCTCAACCCATTGACCCGGAAGATCAGCCTCCGTAACGTCCCCCAGTGCCCGCGTACGTGATTGAAGTTCACGTATGTGCACACGAGGGAGACAACGATGTCAGAAGTCGTGTCAGAAGTCGTGACACCCGACGCCGAACGCCGAGCGGTCGGCAAGTTCCTGCGCCGCATGCTGCCGATCCTGGTTCTGATGCTGCTGGTCAACCAGATGGACCGGACGAACGTCGGCTTCGTCCAGGACGAGTTGCGGGCCGATGTGGGGGTGAGTGCCACCGCGTACGGTCTCGGCGCGGGCCTGTTCTTCATCGGGTACGCGCTGTTCGAGGTGCCGAGCAACATGCTCATGGAGCGGTTCGGTGCCCGGGTCTGGCTGACCCGGATCATGATCACCTGGGGTCTGGTGATCGTGGCGATGTGCTTCATCCACAACGTCGCGATGTTCTACGCCCTCCGCTTCCTCCTCGGCGTCGCGGAGGCCGGTTTCTTCCCCGGCGTGCTCCTCTACTTCACCCAGTGGCTCCCCGACTCCAGCCGGGGCCGGGCGAGTGCGATCTTCCTCGGCGGTTCGGCGACGGCGTACATCGTGACGGGTCCCATCACCGGGGCGCTGCTCGAACTGCACGGGGCGGGCGGATTCGCCGGCTGGCGTTGGATGTTCGCGCTGGAGGGCGCCTTCTCGATCCTCGTCGGGTTCATCGCCGGGTTCTTCCTCGTCTCCCGTATCGAGGACGCCCGCTGGCTCACACGGGAGGAGAAGGCGGCGCTGACCGCGGCCGTCGACCGTGACAAGGAGGCCCGCAGCCGCGCCCCGAAGGTCTCGCGGCTCAAGCTCCTGTTCCACCCCCAGGTCGCCCTGCTGACCGGCGTCTTCTTCGCGATGGCCCTCACCGGGTACGCGATCACCTTCTGGCTGCCGAGCCTGGTCGACGACATCGGCGGGCTGTCGCCCTTCCAGGTCGGGCTGCTCACGGCCGTACCGTGGATCTGTGCCGTGATCGCGATGTACACGGTCAGCCACTTCACCGACAAGGCCCCCGACCGCCGCCCCTATCTGGCGATCGCCCTGGTCCTGTCGGCCGTGGGCACTTTCCTCGCCACTCTGGGCTCTCCCTGGTTCGGGCTCGCCGCCCTCACGCTCGCCGCGGTCGGCGGGAAGTGCGCGGCCACCCTGTACTGGCCGATGGCCCAGTCCGGACTCGACCTGAAGATCGCCGCACCGGGTCTGGCCGTGGTCAACTCCATCGGAAACCTGGGCGGTTTCGTCTCCCCCACCCTCTTCGGCTACCTCAAGGACACGACCGGCAGCACGAACGGCGGCCTGTACACACTCTCCGCCGCGTCCCTGCTAGCGGTGCTCGGAGTGATCTACGTCAGGAACACCCGCGGGACGCCCGACGCCCTGGCGCGGACCCCGCAGGATCCGCAGGATCCGCAGGATCCGCAGGAGGCGAGCGCACAGCGCCCTGTCGTCTCCTGAGACGCGCGAAGACGCCCGGGGCGAACACACCCCGGGCGCCTGCATGCACAACCAACCGTTCAGGACAGGGACTTGTAGCCGCTCCACCCGGTCGCGATCTTCGCCCGTCCGCCGAACGACCCCTTGCCGTCGCCGCTGTTGCGCCAGACGTTGCCGCTGGTGTCGCGGGAGACGAGGTCGGCCCTGCCGTCGTCGGTGAGGTCGCCGACGCCGACGATCGCGTTGTACGAGCCTCCCCAGTTCGCGAAGAGCTTGGTGCGGGCGCCGAAGGTGCCGTTGCCCTTGCCGTAGTAGCGGTACAGGGTGTTGGCCTTGTCCTGGGCGAGGAGGTCGCCGATGCCGTCGCCGTTGAGGTCGCCGACGCCCACGATCTTCTTGTACGTCTTCCAGTTGTCGTAGAGCTTCACGCGGGCGGACAGCTTGCCGGTGCTCGTGCCCTTGTAGAGGTACACCGCACCGGTCGAGGTGTTGCGCGCGATCAGGTCCGGGCGGCCGTCGCCGCTCACGTCACCGGGCGCGGTCAGCACGTCGTACTGGTTCCAGCCGCTGCTGGAGAGAGTCGTGTACGACGTCGACGGCTT
>NZ_JBWLKM010000022.1:0-143872 GCF_059026085.1 Streptomyces sp. a15
TGACCATGTGCGGTCGGCCCAGAGCGCGGTGAACGGCATTGCTGCCGTTCCGTTTCTCTGGGCCGCCGACCCGAACCGGACGTGCGTGTTGGCCACGCATCCGGCTCTCCACGTGGCTTGGCCAGTGGTCAGCCGTTGTTGGCTGCCGGTTCGATGGTCCACGGAGTCGGGATCCGAGCTCCGCGGTAGCGGTAGCGTTCGATCATGACGCTGGATGCGCCGAGGTGGCAGCCCGCTCAGCGCGGTGATCGCCTGCTACGGATTACGGATCGATCTTGTGGAGGAAGGCTATGGAACTGTCCCCCGTACGTCGGATCCGGGCGGTCGAACCGGTTTCCGCCAGGAAGTCGTGAACAGCCCTGCTGCACCCGTCCCAGAAGTCGTAGTCGTCGAGGATGACCACACCGTCGACCTCGACGTGCTGGAACATGACGTCGAGGCACAGCTTGGTGGATCGGTACCAGTCCCCGTCGATGCGCAGGACCGCGATCGGATCACCGCAGTAGTTCGGGACGGTGTCGTCGAACCACCCCTTCTCGACAGAGACGTGGTCAGCGTGATCGCCCGAGGAACGGATGAGGGAGAGGAACTCGTCGTAATCCGCGTGGAGGTTGTCGAGGTAGAACGGATCGTCGGAGTCGGACTGCCAGGCGACAGCGTCGGGTCCATCGATGGTGGCCGCCGGAGGAAGGCCTTCGAACGAGTCGTAGAAGTGGTACTTGCGCCCGGGACCGCCGATCTGCATCATCGCCGCGGCCATCCCGCCCTTCCAGGTACCGCATTCGACGAACGCGCCTCGGAGTGCGCGCGATCGCTCATGGATCAGGGCGAGGTTGTCGCAGAAGGAGTCTTCGGGTATAAGCGTGTAGTTCGCAAAACGGTCGTAGATCTCTTCGTAATGGGTCTGGTGCTCTTCTTGGGACGACCGGGTGACAAATTGCCGGAACCACTTCCTCTTGATTCGTTCGGACATATCATCCGCGTCTCGCCACGACCCCATCTTCACAACGTATCAGCAAGGACAGATGGGGGAAGGTGGCGTGAGCCGACGATATGTTGGACGCGGGTTGCCGGGGCGCGGGATGTCCGCTGCTCCACGGCTCCGAGCGGACGGGCCGTGGTCGTGGTTCTTGCGGCCTTCCCGCCGGTCAGGCCCTCGCCGGCGCGATCTGCACGGCGACCCCACCGCCCGTGCCCGTGTTCTCCCCCGAGCCGTGGCGGGCGCGCGTTCAGCTCTTGGCTGCCCGCACCAGGACGTAGTCGAGGCCGTCGATCTGCGCGTGCAGCGCCGCCTGGTCGCTGAGGTTCTCCCGGACGAGGTCGGCGAGCTCGGTACCGACGCGCTCGACGTACTCCGGGTCGTCGACGGTCCGGAGCGCAGCGCGCAGGTAGGGTGCGAACACGTCGCCGTGGATCGACCTGATCTCGACGTCGTCGAACCCGGCCGTGGCCAACCGGTCACGGTAGGTGTCGACGCCGTACCAGTTCGCCTCCGGTGCCATACCCGCGAACATCGACGTGCGCAGCGGGTCGTCGGTGCCGGTCGCCTGCGGATGCCGGGGCACGATGTCGGTCACGGCGAGCACCCCACCCGGGCGCAGCAGGGTGTGGGCCTGGCGGAAGAACTCCGCGCGCGTGTCGAAGTGGAAAGCCGCCTCCAGCGCCAGCACCCGGTCGAAGGATCCGGCGATGAAGGCCTGTTCGATCGCGGTCGCCGAGCACCGGTGGAAGGTGATCCGCTCGGTGAGGCCCTCGCGTTCCGCGCGCGATCTGGCGTGCGCGAGGTGGCTCGCGGTGATCGTCACGGCGTCGATGGTGCTGTGCGGGTACGTCGTGAGCCATCGGAAGTCCTGCGCGCCGAAACCGAAGCCCACGTCGAGGACACGGTCCCCGGGTGCGAGCCCTGCCGTGCGGGCGAGCGCGTCGGTGAGCGCTTCGCTGGCCCCGGTGAACGTGGTGGCCTCCGCCCAGTACCCGAAGTTGATGTAGGTGCTGTCGTGGGCGAACAGCTTCCCCGGGTCATAGAGCTCGTAGCGCCCGAGGGCCAGCTCCTCGGGCGCGGGCTCGGTCGTGTCGTCGACCAGTGGCGCGGCGCCGTCGGCGGTCGTCATGGTGCTGTCTCCTTCGCCTGGTGGGTGTCGCCTCGGCGGCCCGGTGGGCGGCCCGTGGCGGTACCGGGTCGGGGTCGATCACGATCTGCGCGACCGACCCTACCGACCCTACGTGCTCGGGCGTCGGCGTCCCGGGAATCTGCCAAAACAACGTGCCGCGGCAGGTGTTGCTCGCCGTGCACATCGGCGTCACCAGCACGTTCGGAGTTGGTCCGGCAGTTGTTCCGCAGCAGGTCAGACAACGGCCCGAATGGAATCCGCAGCAGCAACGGTGACCCTCGACGCGGGCGATCCGCCCGCCATCGGACCGAGCTGTCCGTCCTCGATCGACCGTCGGAGCACGAGCCTGCTCGTGGGCCCGGGGCAGATGCGCACGTTGACGATCCCGATGTTCATCAAGTAGACCATTGCGTGTGAACAGCCACGCACTCGAACGCCGGCACGGTACGAGGAGATACTGATGGTGTCAGCGGACGGCGTGTGGCCCATCGAGCAGGATCTGGCGGACCCCTCTTTCATGGGCGGCACCGGAGCTGGCGACGATTTCTGGGCGGAGTCCCGCCGTCGGGGCGTCACCTGGCACGAGCCGAGGAGCGATCGTCCCGGATTCTGGGTCGTATCGCGCTACCGGGACGTTCGTGATGCGTACGTGAATGTCGACGGTCTGTCCTCGTCCCGGGGGACCGTGTTGGACGTGCTCCTCCGGGGCCCTGATTCTGCGGGCGGGAAGATGCTCGCGGTGACCGATCCGCCGCGGCACCGCGAGCTGCGCATCCTCATGGCCCGTGCCTTGTCGCCGGAGTACGTCCGCCGCATGGAGCCGACGTTGCTCAGACGCAGTCGTCAACTGGTGCGGCGATGGACCGGGAGCGGTGAGTTCGACTTCGTCGAGTCGATAGCGGACCGTATGCCGATCGAGACCATCTGTGATGTGCTGCAGGTGCCGGGCAGTGATCGTACGATGCTGATGGAGTGGAACAAGCAGACGCTGTCGTCCACGAGCCTGGATGATACCCTGCTCGACGCCCTGAACGCCCGGAACGAGATCATCCTCTACTTCATCGATCTGGTGGAGGAGAGACGGGCGGCACCCGGAGATGACCCGATCAGCGCTCTGGCGCACGGGCGCGTACAGGGTGAACAGCTCAGCACAGAAGACGTCGCACTCAACTGCTACAGCCTCATACTGGGTGGTGACGAATCGTCTCGCATGTCCGCGACCTCGGCCGTGAGAGCGCTGCACGGCCACCCTGACCAGTGGCGGTCGTTGAAGAGCGGGTCGGTCGACTACGACACCGCCGTCGAAGAGCTCATCCGTTGGGCCACGCCGGCGATGCACTTCGCCCGCACCGCGGAGAAGGATGTCACCGTCGGTGGGACCCGGATCGCTCGCGGCGACGTCGTGAGCCTGTGGAACGTCTCGGCGAACCGCGACGAGGAGGCGTTCGACGATCCCGGCTCGTTGAACCTGTCCCGGCGTCCCAACAAGCACCTCGGCTTCGGCTGGGGTCCCCACTTCTGCCTGGGTGCCGCCCTGGGCCGGGCAAGTCTCACGTACCTGCTGCAGGCGCTCGCCGAGTCCGTTACGTCGATCGAGACCGAGGAACATCCGCAGCGCGTGTACTCGAACTTCCTGTACGGCTACAGGTCCCTCAGGACGACGCTCGTCCCCTAGGCGCCCCCACTCCACCTCCACCGTCACTGCGAAAGGAGCCGGCGGCGATGACCAGCAACACGTCGAACGAGGTTGCCGTGGAAACCGAAGAGAGGTTGCGCCGCGTCCGGGCTGCGCTCGACGATGTCGTCGACGCGGAGGGCCTGCCGGGTGGGGCTGTTGCACTCCTCGACGGCGACAGCACGTACTACACGTTCTCGGGCCACGGCGACCTCGACACCGCGCGGGACTGGTCCGACGAGTCCCGGCAGCCCATCGGTTGCCTCTCCAAGGTCCTCATCGCGTACGTGGCCATGATGCTCGTCGACCGGGGCGTCGTCTCGCTGGACGAACCGTTGTGCGACCGCGTTCCCGGGGCGTGCTTACGACGGGACGGCGTGAGCGCACCGATCACGCTGCGATCCGCGCTCAGTCATTCAACGGGGGTGGACCAGGCGTTCGAGGTCTGGAACCAGGTGAATCCCCGAACTCCTGCAGAGTACGTGGAGGGTCTCCAGGGTTATCGGCAGATCGCTGAACCCGGCCAGGTCTTCGCCTACAACAACATCGGTACGGCCGTGGCTGCCGTGCTGATCGAGAACATCCTGCAGGAGAGTTGGCAGCGCGCCGTCAACACGATGCTGCTCACGCCGCTCGGGATATCGGCGATCGCGGAGCCGGAGGACGGAGGCGGGCTCTCCGGACTCGACGAGACCGTGGTTACGGGGTACTCGGCGCGTGCGGGAGGCCAGGGATACCAACCCGTGGCGCCGGCTGATCTCGAACGGGTGGCCGACTGCTTCGGATCGACCACCATCTACATGACGCCGCACGAGATCAGCCTCTTGGCGCGGTGCGCGATGTCCGACGGTGTCGGCGGGAACGGCGTCCGGGTGCTGTCGGAGACCCTCGCTCGCGAGATGCGCTCGCCGCAGATCGGTATCCCCGGCCATCCGATGTACGACTCATGGGGACTCGGGTGGCTACTCTTCGACGACGAGTCCTTCGGCTTCGAAGCTGCGACCGAGGGGCAGCACATCTTCCTGAGGATGTTCAAGGAAGAGGACCGTGGATTCCTGGTCATGACCAATTCGTTCCCGTCTTTCCCCCTGTACTCCGAGATCCTGCTGGCCGCGACCGATCGGCAGTGGCCGGCCGACGGAGCTGCCGCCAACACGTTGCAGGAATCCCACTGCGTGGGAACGTACGAGGCGGACGGCCACAAGCTGGAGATCCGGGCGGCGAGCGACGGCATGGAGTTCAAGCTGTTCCTGGGCGGCGGTTCCGAGAACTGGTACCTGCTGCACCAGGGTCAGTCGGCGTTCGCAGGAGGTGGGGCGCTCGTGCTGTCGTCGGTGAACAGGGGGTTCCAGAGCGCGGCGGTTCCGATCTGGGTGGACGATCGGGCGGAGCCATCCTTCCTCAGATTCGGGATGATCGTCCTCGAGAAGGTCTCCTCGACCGATCCTGGGAAATGAGGGCACGATGAACGCGCACGCGAACCCGCCGTCGACCACGATCAACGATCTCCTCAGGGACCAGGCCGAACGAACCCCGGATGCTGTCGCGATCGTCTACGGCGACGACACGAGGCTCACCTACGCCGAACTCGACGCCGTCATCGTCCGACGGTCACGTGCGCTCGTCGACCGTGGGGTCGGGCGGGAGTCCGTCGTCGCTCTGGCGGTGCGGAACCCCCTGAGCTTCTGGACCACCGTGCTGTCCGTGCTCCGCGCGGGAGGTGCGTACCTGCCGATCGATCCCGACAGCCCGGGGAAGCGGATCGAGTTCATGATCGGCGATGCCTCGCCGTTCCTGATCGTCGCCGACGAGAGCGTCCGGTCGGCTCTGCCGCAGCGGAGCGGCATCGTGACGGTCGAGGCCCTCGACGCCGAGCGTCGTCCTCCCGACCCGGAGCGCGAGGCGGAGCAGCGTCATGCGCCCGCGACGCGCGACGATCTGGCGTACGTCATGTACACCTCGGGGTCGACCGGCAACCCGAAGGGTGTTTTGGTCTCGCACGCGGGGATTCCCGGCCTCGTTTCCACGCTGGCGACATCGATGGACATCACGTCGCGGAGCAGGGTCCTCCAGTTCGCCTTCCCGACCTTCGACGCGTCGCTGTCCGAGGTGTGCGTCGCTCTCGCCTCCGGGAGCACCCTGGTGCTCGCCGACCGAGCTGACCTGTCTCCTGGGAAGTCGCTCTCCGACACCATCGCCCGTCACGGGGTCACCGCGGTGATGCTGACACCGCAGGTGCTCGCGGCGGCCGGCGACGGAACCCTGTCGACCGTCGAGTCGCTCCTCACCACCGGGGACAAGGTCTCGCTCGGCCTCATCCGGACGTGGTCCGCGCGGCGCCGGATGGTGAACGGGTACGGGCCGACCGAGACGACGGTCTGCGCCACCGTGAGCCGTGCACTGTCGGCGGACGAGGTCGAGATCCCGATCGGGCCGGCGATGGCGGGCACCGACGCGTACGTCCTCGACGGCCGGCTGGAGCCGCTCCCAACGGGCGAGCCGGGCGAGCTCTACCTGCACGGCCCGCACCTCGCGCGGGGGTACCTGGGGCAGCCGGGCCTGACCGCGTCCCGGTTCGTGGCATGCCCCTTCGCCGAGCCCGGGGACCGCATGTACCGGACCGGCGACCTGGTCTCCTGGAACGAGGCTGGCGAACTGGTGTTCCGCGGCCGGGTGGACGGGCAGGTGAAGATCAACGGCGTCCGCATCGAGCCCGGCGAGATCGAGGAGGTCCTCGTCCAACACCCTGATGTCGACCAGGCGGTCGTCCGCGCCGCGGGTGGTCGGTTCGAGGA
This sequence comes from Streptomyces sp. a15, assembly GCF_059026085.1. NCBI lineage: Bacteria > Bacillati > Actinomycetota > Actinomycetes > Kitasatosporales > Streptomycetaceae > Streptomyces > Streptomyces sp. A15. Next base: position 6,582 of record NZ_JBWLKM010000022.1, read on the forward strand.
CGACGGGCGCCGGTTGATCGCGTATGCGGTGCCGGCGGGCAGCGCCGGGACGTGGTCGGGGACCAGCGGGAGCGACCCGGGTGCGTGGCGGGACGAGCTGGCAGCGCGGTGCCGGACGTGGCTCGTCGACAGGCTGCCCGCGAGCATGATTCCCGCCGTCCTCGTGGTCCTCGAGCGCTTGCCCCTGATGCCCAACGGCAAGCTCGACGCGGCCGCGTTGCCGGTGCCGGAGTTCACGTCCGAGGCCTCCGCGTCGCCGTCCAGTCCGGCGGAACGCAGCGTGGCCGACATCTTCTGCGAGGTCCTCGGACGCGAGACCATCGGTGTCGACGATGATTTCTACACGGTGGGCGGGGACAGCGTCCGCGCGATGCGCGTCGTCTCGTTGGCTCGCGCCCGTGGCCTGCGGTTCAGTGTTCGACAGATGATCGAGCTCCGGACCGTGGCCAAACTGGCCGCTGTCGCCCGGACGACCGCCGTGAAGGTGCCGTCGTCCGACCGGGCGACCGGGCCGGCGCAGGAGAAGCGCATTCCGCTCCTCCCGGTCACGCAGTGGAACCGGGACGCCGGACCCGGGTTCGAGCGGTCCGCGCAGGCGGCCCTCTTCGAGGCTCCGGACGGCTTCCTCCGGACCGACCTGGTCCCTTTGCTGGAGAAGGTGGTTGAGCGGCACGAGCTGCTCCGATGCCGTCTGGATCGCGACGGCTGCCTGGTCGTCGGCCCACGCGCGAACGTCCCCGTGGCGACATCGATCACAGTGGTCGACGTGCCTGACGGTGTCGAGGGCGCGGCATGGCAGTCGCTCGTGGTCGCGGAACGCGACTCGGCAGTGCAGAGGTTGGATCCCGCAGGGGGCGTGATCGGCCAGTTCGTCTGGTTCGAGTCTGCGACGACGCAGGCACGTCGGCTCCTGGCGGTGGTCCACCACGCGGTGGTGGACGGGGTGTCGTGGCGTGTCCTGCTGGATGATCTGGCCGCTCTCTCGGCGCCCGCAGCGGTGGCCGGCAGCCGAGAGGTCCCGCCGTTGCCGGCGACCGGGATGGGGGAGTGGGTCGACATCCTCACCAGGGAAGCTGCTGCGCGCACGCGCGTCCAGGAACTCGAGTACTGGCGGTCGGTCGTCGACGGGCCCGACGAGCCCGTGGGGCGCAACCGCCTGGACCCCACGGTCGACCTGACGGACACGCTCGTCCACGCACGTCTCGTACTCCCTCCCGACCACACCGCATCGTTGCTGGCGGCCGCGGAACGGGGTGCGGGCGGCATGGACGGTCTGCTGGTGGCGAGCGTCGCGGTGGCGGTGGCCGAGTTCCGTCGGACCGATGCGACCGTGGGCTCGTCCGTGCTCCTGTGGCTGGAGGGGCACGGGAGGGAGGAGTCCGTCTTCCCGGGCGTGGACCTGACGAGGACGTTTGGGTGCTTCACCACCGCCTATCCCGTGCGTGTCGCCGTGCCGGGGTCCCCCTCCGTCTCGGCCCGCGCAGCTCACGCCAGTGCGGTCGACGCGCTGTCGGGTCTTCCCGACAAGGGCATCGGTTACGGGCTCCTGCGACACCTCAACCCCGAGACGAGGGCCGTTCTCGAGAAGCATCCCATCGGGCAGATCGGCGTGAACTACCTCGGGAGGTTCGGATCGAGATCGGGTTCGAGCTCGGGCTGGGACTTCTGCTCGGAGGTCCCGGAGCTGGGGGCACTCGATGTGCCGGAGCCGCCCGGCCGTTCGGCGTTGACGGAGCTGAACATCGACGCATGGGTGTTCGACACCCCGGGGCAGTCGACGTTCGGTGTCTCTCTCACGGCTCCGCGACGTGTGCTGTCGTCGGGCGACCTGGAGGTATTGGGGGGCCTCTTGGAGCACGCCCTCGCCGACGTGGCCCGAGCAGCACTCGACGACGAGGCGTGAAGCCCGACCAGGACGAGCCCCTCTCACGTCAGGTGGACGGCATGACTTCTCCGCACGGAACTGGTGCCCCTGCTCGGGATCACGGTTCGTACGCGCAGTACCTCCAGTTGGACAAGCTCCTGTCCTTGCAGGCGTGCATCACGAACGGCGCCGGCGAACCCCTGTTCCTCATCATGCACCAGGTCGCCGAGCTGACGTTGAAGCTCCTGGTGGGGGAGATCGACCGCCTGCAGCGCCACGTCGAGCAGGGAGACCTGCTCGACGCCATCACCCAGGTGGGGCGCGCGCAACGCGTCCACGGAGTGCTGAGGGAGACGTGGGAAGTCCTCGGCACCCTGAGCCCGGCGGAGTTCGGGGCGTTCCGCGGTGCGCTCGGTTCGGCCTCGGGTGCCCAGTCCGTCACCTATCGGGAGCTGATGACGCGCCTCGGGGAACGGGATCACACGTTCCTCCTCCGCGGCGGCGTGCCGGCCGCGGAGGCCCGACGTCTGCGTGAGCTGCTGTCCCGGCCCAGCCTCTACGACGCCGTCCTCGAGCAGCTGCACAAGGGAGGCGTTCCCCTGCCGGACCGGTGCCTCGACCGCGACTGGAGTGAGCCCTACGAGGAGCACCCGGACGTGGTCGACGCCTGGCGGGAGGTCTACCAGAACCGCCGCGAGCACCAGTCCCTCTTCGACCTGGCGGAAGCGCTCATCGAGCTGTCCTACGGATTCTGCCGGTGGCGGGCGGTTCATGCGCTCGTCGCGGAGCGGCTGATCGGCGCCAAGGTCGGCACCGGAGGCACGTCAGGCGTGAGTTGGCTGCAGCGGCGGGTCCAGCGCCGGGAGTTCCCGGAGTTGTGGACGGTCCGGACGCTGCTCTAGTACTGCAGTCGTAGTTCGTGATCTTCTCGGCGTGGCGGTCCCGGACACAGCGCGGCCACCGCGTGATCCTCATCCGTTGTGTCGACATCCGATGATCAAGCAGTGGCCGCAGGTCTCAGCGTAGAACCCGATCGATGGCGGGCTGAGGCCGACAGGCTGCTCGATCGGATGGCAGGCCGGTTCGCCCGTGTGGAGGCCCGCCGCCGTGCCGGGAAGTTCGTGTTCGCGCTGCTCGCGGACCTGCCGCGGAAGAGCTGCTGGAGCATCGCTGAACACGCGGGTGACGCCGATCCGCACGGCATGCAGCACCTGCTCAACCGGGCGGTGTGGGACACAGACGGCGTCCCCCGACGACCTGCGCGAGCACGTCATCGGCGCGCTCGGCGACACCGACGCGGTGCTGGTGGTCGACGAGACCGGCGATCTGAAAAAAGGGCACCGCGACCGTCGGGGGGCAGCGCCAGTACACCGGCACCGCAGATCGGATCAAGAACGCCCAGGTCGCGGTCTACCTCACCTACGCCGGCGCCCGCGGGCACGCGGGCACGCGGGCACGCGGGCACGCGGGCACGCGATGATCGACCGCGAGCTCTACCTGCCCCGCTCCTGGATCCAGGACCCCGAACGTCTCCAGCGAGCCGGGGTGCCCGCCGAGATCGAGTTCGCGACCAAGCCCGCGCTGGCGACCGGGATGCTGATCCGCGCTGGCCGCGGGTGTCCCGGCCCGCTGGGTGGCCGCCGATGAGGTCTACGGCGCCGACCCCAGCCTGCGCGTCGAGTTGGAACGCCACCAGCTCGGCTACGTCCTGGCCATCGGCTGCGATCGCCGCGTCCCAGCCGGAACTGGGCCGGTCCGTGCAGATGCCCTGACCGCCGACCTGCCGCGATGGGCATGGCAACGGCTGTCCGCCGGCGCCGGATCACACGGTGTCGGCGTACACGTGAACGTGCATAGCTGCGTACGGATGAACGTGCAGAGTTCTTGATGTGTTGAGGGACGATGCCCGGCACTCTGCTGCCTGTTGTTGGGGTTGCAGAGAGGGGTGGGCCGTGGTCCTGGATCCGCAACGCTGGCTGGAGTTGCGGCGCTTTCGCGGTCTGGTCGAGTCCGGTGCCATGAGCCTGTCGGAGGTCGCCAAGGAGACCGGGCTCAACTGGAGGACGGTCAGCAAGTACCTGTCTGCCGACGGGCCCGTGTCGCCGCCGCGCCGGTCACCGAGCGGACGGTCCCGGGCGAGAGTGCTCGACGAGTTCGCGCCGCTGGTCGACTCGATGCTGCGGGCGGAAATCCTGATGAAGGCCGCCGTCATCCACGAGCGTCTGGCCACGGAGTACGGGTTCACCGGCAACTACCAGCGGACCAAGCTCTACGTCCAGGAAGCCCGCCCCAGGATCGCCGAGGAGCTTGGCATCACACCAAAGGAGCTGGCGGGCATGCACCGCCGCTTTGAGGTGATCCCCGGGGCCCAGGCCCAGGTGGACTGGGGCGACGAGGGCAAGGTCCTCGCCCACGTGGGCATCGCGAAGGTCTACTCGTTCCACATGACGCTGTCGTACTCGCGCGACCCGTTCTGCTGCTTCACCACCAGTCAGGATCTGCAGACCTTCTTCGACTGCCACCGCCGGGCGTTTGCCCACTTCAGCGGGGTGCCAATGACGATCGTCTACGACCGCACCAAGACCGTCGTCCGCCGCCACGTCGCCCCCGGCGAGGCCGTCCCGCTGCACCCGGAAGCGGTCGGTTTCGCCGGACACTACGACTTCGACATCGACGTGCTGGCCGCCTACCGGCCCACCGGCAAGGGCCGCGTCGAACGGCAAGTGTTGATCGTCCGCGACCATGTGCTGGCAGGACGGGCCTTCTCCTCCCTCGAGGAGATGGACGCCGCCTTCCTGTCCTGGGTGCCGCAGCGGCGAGCCCAGATCCACAAGACCCACCGGGAGGTCATCGGCGAGCGGGCGGCCCGTGACCACGCGGCTCTCAAGCCGCTGCCGCCGACGCCTTATCTGGTGGCCGAGCGACACCTGCGGCCGGTCGGCAAGGACTGCCTGGTCGCCTTCGGCGGCAACCTCTACTCGGTGCCCGCCCGCCGTGTCCGCCCCCGTCAGCTGGTCGAGGTCCGGGCCACGAAGTCGCAGGTCATGCTCCACTCGACCGCTCCCGACGGCAGCGGCGAGACGCTGCTGGCGATGCACCCGCGGGCCATCGGCCGCGGGACGCGCGTCGTCGACGAGAGCCACTGGGACGGCCTGCCCACCGGAAAGGGCCGCCGGACCACCACGGGTGACGTCCCGCCGCGGCCCCGGCACGAAGCGGACCTTGGCGAGGCGGCCGGGCCGCTGCAGGCACTGCTGAACCGAGCCGCCGCCACCCAGATCGAGGTCGGCCGCCGACCGCTGTCGGTCTATGACGAGCTGACCGGGACCCGGCCCTTCACCACCAACCGACCGACGAAGGAATCCTCTTGAGCGAGCTGACCGGCAACCGCATCCGCACCACGGCCGGCAAGCTCGGCCTGCCTCACCTGGCGGAGACCATCAACGAGTACACCCGCCGGGCGGACGAAGCCAAGCTGGGCTACCTCGACTTCCTCGACCTGGTGCTGTCCGAGGAACTCGCCGTCCGTGACGACCGCCGCTTCCGCCAGGGCCTGCGACTATCCCGCCTGCCCCACCACAAGACGCTGGATGAGTACGACTTCTCCTTCCAGCCCGAACTCGACTCGCGCAAGGTCAAGGACCTCGCCACCCTCTCCTTCGTCGAGGCCAAGGCCAACGCGGCCCTGCTGGGTCCGCCCGGAGTCGGCAAGACGCACATCGCCGTCGCCCTCGCCGTCGCGGCCTGCCGGGCCGGCTACTCGATCTACTTCACCAGCCTCGACGACATGGTCCGCAACCTCAAAGCCGCCGAGGAGACCGGCCGGCTGGCCAGGAAACTCGGCACCTACCTGCGGCCCAGCGTCCTGGTGGTGGACGAGGTCGGCTATCAGCCACTGGAACGAGCCGAGGCGAATCTGGTCTTCCAGGTGATCTCCAAGCGCTACGAGAAGGGCTCGATCATCCTCACCTCGAACAAGACCTTCAGCGAATGGGGCCAGGTCTTCGGCGACGAGGTCCTCGCCACCGCCATCCTCGACCGCCTCCTGCACCACTGCGAAGTGATCTCGATCAACGGTCCCAGCTACCGCCTGAAGAATCGCCTCAAGGCCATCGAGCGAGAGACCGAAGTCGCCTGACACCTCTGCACGTTCATCCGTACGCGGCTCTGCACTTCAGCTCGTACGCCGACACACGGCCACTGCTTCTACGACTGGGCCATGATCACCCTGACCACATCGGCCCACGCATCGCAATCGGAGTGCTGGTGGCTGTTGGTGCGCCGCCACTGCGACACCGGCGAGCACGCCTACTACCGCTGCTACGCCCCACAGCCGGTGCCGTTACGCGAGCTGGTCCGGGTCGCCGGGCGGCGTTGGACCATCGAGGAATCCTTCCAAACCGCGAAAGGCCTGGCCAGGCTCGACGAGCACCAAGTCCGCCGCTGGACCTCCTGGCAACGCTGGACCCTACTAGCCATGCTCGCTCACGCCCTGCTCGCCGTCATCGCCGCGACCGAGCCCCCCACCGCCACTGCAACGGCCGGTCTGATCGCGTTGAACTGCAACGAGGTCCGCCGACTACTCCTCAGCTTCGCCCGACCCGCTCCCACCTTCGCCTGCCCACTGGCCTGGTCACGATGGCGACGCCACCACCAACACCACGCCCGCACCAGCCACTACCACCGCCGCGGCCACACCTACGAACCCGCATAACGATCTACGGCTGCAGTACTAGTACTCCAGCAGGATTTCGCTGTCTGACCTGGTCTTTCGCCGGGTGGCGGGAGTGTAGCGGGACTTCGGTCGTGCGGGGGCGGTCTCACGGAGACCGCCCCTCGATCGTGCGACAACGCCGCAGGTAGTGACAGCGGCGGGGCAGCCTCCGAGGGTGATCACCAAGTATGCCGCCGCGCAGTGGGACCTCGAACTGGACGATCTCTTCCTGACCATCGGGCACCGCTTCGGCCGAGTCGAGCTCCGCCGCCGCATGCGTGACTACGTACGCGGGCTGCTCGCCCCGGTAGCACGAAAGAACAGCTGGCAGCTGGCCGAACAGGCCGGCCACCGCACGCCCGACGGCCTGCAGCACCTCCTCGCCGGATCGAAGTGGGAGCCCGACGACATCCGCGACGACCTGCAGCAATACGTCGCCGACAAGCTCGGCGAGAACGACGGCGTACTGATCATCGACGACACCGGGTTCATCAAGAAGGGCACCACCTCCGCCGGGGTCCAGCGCCAGTACTCCGGAACCGCCGGCCGGACCGAGAACTGCCAGATCGGTGTCTTCGCCGCCTACGCCTCCGCCCGCGGCCGGGCTCTGGTCGACCGCGAGCTCTACCTCCCGAAGTCCTGGACCGAGGACCGGGAACGCTGCCGCACCGCAAGGGTCCCCGACGAGCGGGAGTTCGCCACCAAGGGCGAACTGGCCCGGCACATGGTGCTGCGGGCCCTCGCCTCGCCGCTGCCCATTACCTGTGCGGCGACGGCGCGAAGGGGCCCCGCGTCTACCACTGGGCGGCAGTGCGGCTGCCGGCCGTCGCCGAGTTCGACTACCAGGGCGAGGTCCCCCACCGGATGCGGTGGGCACTGGCCCGGCGCAGCATCAGCAAGCCCGACGAGATCGCCTACTACCTCGCCTACGCACCCCTTCAGACCACGGTCCAGGAGCTGGTGCGGGTCGCCGGGTCGCGCTGGGCGATCGAGGAGTGCTTCCAGGCCGCGAAGAACGAGTGCGGCCTGGACCAGTACGAAGTCCGCCGCTACGTGGGCTGGTATCGGCACATCACTTTGGCCATGCTCGCGCACGCCTTCCTGGCCGCCACGGCACACCAGCCCTGGGAAAAGGGGGCGCAACCGGTGGGACAGCCGGGGCCGTCGAGTTCACAGTGGCGGAGGTTCGGCGACTCCTGGCAGCTTGTCGTGCCCGGCCCCCGCACCTGAGCGGACACCGCGGACGACACCACGCGCTGAGCTGGTCGAACTGGCGCCGCCGACGCCAAGCAGTCGCCCGCCGCTGTCACTACCTGCGGCGTTGTCGCACGATCGAGGGGCGGTCTCCGTGAGACCGCCCCCGCACGACCGAAGTCCCGCTACACTCCCGCCACCCGGCGAAAGACCAGGTCAGACAGCGAAATCCTGCTGGAGTACTAGGCGGCATCGTCCGCTGTGCGCCGGGTCCCAGGACGATCAGGCGGCTGCACCCCCGCCTCAGACGACCGAGAAAGCCATGCATCCCCACGAGTTGTAGCCCGAAACGATGGCCAGGATCCGATCGCCCGGCTCGATGATGCTCTCCGACGCCATCGCGGACACGTTGATGAGAGCGTCTGCCGCGAAGCAGTGGGAGTAGCCCGCCACGGTGCCCCGGTAGGTCCGGTCGAACGGCACCTCCGCCGCGTTCGCGAAGGTCCTCAGCGTGGGCTCGAGGTAGTTGTTGGTGACGAGGTAGGAGAAGTCTGCCGGACCGAGCCCGGTCCTCTCGTAGAGCGCCGCGGCTGCCCGGCGCACTCCGCGGGCCGTCGCCATGGCCATCGCCATCGGCTCGGACTCCGACGTCAGAGCATGCAGTCCTGCCTCGACGGTCATGGTCGTGCCGAGCAGCTGCAGACCGTGCTCGGGGCGACGGGTACTGACGACGCAGGTGGCAGCGCCATCGCTGAGCACCCCGATGCCGCCACCGAGCAGGCGTTGCCCCGGTCGGCAGACATCGGTGGTGGCGACCAGCGCGGTGGTGGCGTCGCCGCCGCGCAAGCAGGCCACCGCGGTGCGCACGGCGACGGCCAGGTTCGCGCAGTTGGCCAGGCCGACGCCGATCAGCGGGGTGCGGTTCAGTCCCATGGCCTGAAGGAACCGCGCCGCGTCCAGCTCGGGGTCGGCGCTGTCCCAGAACGTGTTGGTCGCGTAGACGACCAGATCGACGGCTGCGGTCGAGGAGGACGGATCGAGCGTCGACGTCGCGCTGTCTGCTGCCAGCTGCCAGGCCTGCCGGTCGGACTGCCGGAAGTGCGCCAGCCCGCCTCGCGTCAGCTGCTCCAGCGCCTCCGACGACAAGATTTCGGGCAGCACCGCGATGTCGTTCGACTCTCCGACCGCGACGCCGATCCGGGTCAGGAAGATGTCGGGCCAGGCTTCACCCGCCCCCGTGGTCATCGTCGAGCGAGGTGGCGGCGGCAGGCGGAGGCGAGTTCTTCGATCGTCTCCGCTCCCTGGAACACCTCGAACGGCAGCTCGGTCGCCAGCAGGCTGTCCAACCTGCTGGCGACGTCGACCGCCTGCAACGAGTCACCACCGAGGTCCTTGGTGAAGGAGTCCTGGACGCTGATGTCGTCGAGGTCGAGCACCTGCTGCCAGATCCGGAGTATCTCCGCCTCCATGTCGTCACGCGGCGCGACGATCGGGCGGGTCCGCTCCACCGGTGATTCGCGGGGCTCGGGAAGTGCTCCCCGGTCGACCTTGCCGTTCGTCGAGAGCGGAATCTCGGGAAGGTTGATGAACCGGGCGGGAACCATGTACTCGGGGAGTCGGCTCGCGAGGTGCTCGCGCAGTTCTCGGCGCCCGGCCCGGCCCACGACGTAGGCCACCAGCTGGCTCTGGCCCTCGGATTCGCGCACCACCGCGACGGCTTGACGGACGTCCGGGTGCGTCCCGAGGCTGGCCTCCACCTCGCCGAGTTCGATGCGGAACCCCCTGACCTTGGCGAGGTGATCGGCTCGTCCTGCTGAGGTCAGGAGACCATCCGCGTCCTGACGGACCAGATCCCCCGTGCGGAAACCCACCTCGGAGAACTGGCCGGCATTGAGCTCGGCCTGGCCGAAGTAGCCCAGGGTGACACCGGGTCCGCTGACGTGCAGTTCGCCGATCTCGCCCGGAGCTGTCGGAGTGTGGTCGGGGTTCAGCACGCGCACGTCGACGATGTCCGTGACCGGGTAGCCCATCGGTGCGGGGCGCTCCTCGCCCGGCTTGCACCGCCAGTGCGAGACCACCGGCACCTCGCTGCTGCTGAACACGTTGTGCAGCGCAGTCTCCGGGAAGATCGCGAAGAACCGCTGCTGCAGGGCCGGGGGCAGGGGTTCGCCCGCACACAGGACATGGCGCACCGCGGTGCAGCTCGCGGCCTCGGGCTGTTCGAGGAACAAGCGCATGACCGACGGGATGAAGGTGGAGATGGTGATCTGCTTCCTGGCCGTCAACCTCGCCAGGTAGCCGAGGTCGGTCTGTCGGCCCGGAGGGACGACCACCGTGCTGCCGCCGGTCAGCAGCGGCCAGAGCAGGCCGTGCACGAGGGCCACGAAGTTCACCGACATCTTGAGCAGGTGGCGATCGCCGGGGCCGACGCCGAACGCGTCGACGATCCACGGGATCTGGACCGCGCAGTTCTCGTGGGACAGAGTCACCTGCTTCGGCCGGCCGGTCGAGCCCGAGGTGCTGAAAATGAAGGCTGCGTCGCCCGGCACCGTGACGACGGCCGGCGCGGTCGTCGACACGCGATCGGACACCTCGAAGTGCGGGTGCGCGAAGTCGAGCCGCTCGGCCGCGGCGCGGGGCGCGATGAGCGCTGCAGCGGCCCCGTTCCGCAGGATCTCCTGGTTGCGCTCGGACGGCTCGTCCGGGCTCAGCGGGAGGCAGACGGCTCCCGCCTTGAGGATACCGACCACGGCCGCGGCGTACTCGACCGAGCGGTCGAGGCAGACGGCCACCGAGTCACCGTGCTCGACACCGCGGTCGAGCAGTGCTTCCGCCACCGCGTTGGCACGGGCGTCGAACTCCGCGTAGGTGACGGAAGCATCGTTGACATGAATTGCATCGAGGTCCGCGTACTTCCTCGCTGCGACCGCGAACAGGTCTATCAGCGTTGCTGTCACAGGCGTACCTCTTAGAGTGTGGGACGAACGACGAGCACGGCGGCGACCGGACTGGGAGCTCGCACGAACCACGTGGGTCCGGGTGTGCCGAACAATCGAGTGCGGGATGTTGGGGAACGCGACGCGCCGCATATCTGGGTCAGTTCACGAAATCAAAAGCATTGTCATGACGTCAAGGTCTCGGGCGTCGCGCAATGTCGTTCGTGGTGCGTTCGTGACAGGCCGTCCCAGTTCGTCGCCCACCCGTTCTCGGGCTGCGCGAAGAGCCGTCGATCACCGCGTCGATGCTCGACAGTGGGCCGGGGAACGATGCGTGGAGAGCGGTTTCCCGGTAGGGGCGAGGATGCACGGGCCGGACGAGAGCGGGGTGTCGCCAGGCGCCGCCGACCGGACGTCCGTCGAGCCGTGTTCCGGGGACCGGGACGCGGTGCGGCGCGGCGGGAGCGGAGATCGACGGCGGATCCCGGTGCGTGTTCGCCGGTGCGCCGAGGAGGCCGAAGGCTCCGCCGGATCGCGGTCGCGACCACCGGTGAGCTGGTGCTGGGCGCCGGATCGGGCGGCACGGACGGCCGGGGTGACGGAGCCCTCCACGTCGTCGCCCTCGCCGGTCAGGAGCTCGGTCCGGGCCGCCGGCGCGACCGGCAGGACTTGACCGGGCGCCGCGGACGCGCCGATGCTGCGTCCCACCGCGGGTCGACGTGTCCTGGTGGGCCCACCGACGGCACGTCACCGCCTGCGTCGACCAGGACCGCGCCGAGCTGGTCGGTTCCGAACACCCACAATCAGCGGAACGGCCGCGAAGGCCAATAGATGCACGGCAGGATCACAGCGGACTCGGTGCGACAGATCGAGGGTGGACCCGTCGACGAGGCTTCCCGCCGGCGTCGATCGCGGCGTGCGAACCTGCATCATCGGTCACTGGTGGCGCGCCTCATCACGCCGACCCGGTTCCCTCGCGCCGGGCTGGCCCGGGCCTGCGTGCACCCCATTTCCCGAAGACCCGTAATGCTGTAGCCTGCAGCCCGGAAGGCAGGGAATCTGCGCGATTAGCCGCTGGTGGCTCTTCGGCCAGCCACCTCGACGAGTATCGGTGACGGCGTCCTGCGGCCATGGGAGGGATGTAGTCCTTGTCCAACGAATCTATCGCATCAATCCTGGATCGACTGCTCCGCGCGCACCTGCCGAATATCGGGGACGACATGGTCATCGGTCAGCACGAACCTCTTTCGAGGTTGGGTCTGGACTCCTTGGGCATGGTCCGGCTGGCGATGCGGATGGAGCGAGAGTTCCAGGTGGACCTCCCGGACGGGTTCCTGGTTCCCGAGACCTTCGAGACCCCCGCCTCCATCGCCGCTGCCGTCGCGGCCCTGCGCCCGGATCTGGACATCGCGTCATGAACACCGTCGCGGCGCAGGCGACCTCCGAGGCCGTCACCGCGGTCGCGGACGTCGCCGCGGCGCACGCGGAGCAGGTCGACCGTGAGTCGCGGTTCCCGGTCGAGGCGGTGGAGGCGCTGCGGAGCGGTCGCCTGCTGTCCATGGGTGTCCCGGCCGGGTTCGGCGGCGGCGACCAGGGCATCGGCACGGTGGCGCGGACGACCACTGCGCTCGCCCGGAAGTGCGGATCCACCGGCCTGATCTTCGCGATGCACCAGAGCCAGATCGCGTCCTTGGTCCGGCACTCTGAGGACGAGGCGGTCCAGCGTGCTCTGCGGCGCATCGCCGCCGAGGAACTGCTGGTCGCGTCGGCCACGACGGAGGCGAGCGTCGGGGGTGACGTGCGCACGAGTTCCTGCTTCGTCGAGCGGGTCGGCACCCGCTTCCGGCTGGCGAAGCAGGCGTCCGTGATCTCGTACGGTGGACACGCCGACATCATCCTGGTGACCGCCCGGCGGGACGCGGCCAGCGATCCGCAGGACCAGGTCCTGGTCCTCTGCGACCGGGACGGCGTCACCCTGGAGCAGAACGTCGTCTGGGACGTGCTCGGCATGCGCGGCACGTGCAGCCACGGCTACGCGCTGCTGGCCGAAGGCGACGGGGACGCCGTCATGACCACCCCGTACGCCGTCATCAGCGCCCAGACGATGTTGCCGGTGTCCCACGTCCTCTGGGCGGCGGCGTGGCTGGGGCTGGCCGAGGAAGCCGTCGAGAGGGCCCGGCTGTTCGTCCAGGCGTCCGCCCGGAAGAAGCCGGAGGTGGTGCCGCTCGGCACGGTGCGGCTCGCCGAGGCGACAGCTCGGCTGCACCAGATGCGGGCACTCGTGGGCGCCGGGGTCGGCCGCTTCAAGGAACTCGCCGCCGTCCCCCACGAGCTCTCGCGCATGTCGACGGTGGTCGAGTTCAACAGCCTCAAGGTCTCCGCCTCGACGCTGGTGGTGGAGATCGCGGCAGCGGCCATGTCGATCTGCGGCATCGCCGGCTACCGCTGCGACGGCCCCTACAGCGTGGCCCGGATCCTGCGCGATGCGTACGGCGCTGCTCTCATGGTCAACAACGATCGGATCAACGGCAACAACGGGCAGCTCATGCTCGTGGGGAAGTCGTTCTGATGCGGTTGGAGGACCGGTTCCTGGCTGTGCTGGCCGACCACCGGGACGAACCCGCCATCGTGGAACCGCATCGTTCGTGGACGTTCGCCGAGGTCGACGCGCTCGCCCGGCACTGGGCCGCAGGGCTGCGCTCCCGAGACGGCAGCCGTCCCGCTGCGGTCGCCGTGCTCGCAGGACGCAGCGCGACCGGCTGCATCGGCGTGCTCGCGGCGTTGTACGCCGATGCCGCGTTCGTGCCGGTCAATCCGGCGTTCCCGGCCGTGCGCAGTGCGGGCGCGATGGCCGTGACCGGGGTGGGCGTGCTCATCGCCGATGTGACCGCCGACCAGGAGCTGGTCGCTGCGATCCTCGCCGCCCATCCGGTTCCGGTGCTGTGGGCGGATCCCAACGCCCCGGTGCCGGTCAGCGACGCCGGACTCGGCCGGCGATTTTCCGAGATCGCGTACGTGCTCTTCACGTCCGGTTCGTCGGGGAGCCCGAAGGGCGTGCCGATCTCCCACGCCAACGTCGACGCGTTCCTCGACGCCGCTGTCGCCCGCTATCCGATGGGTCCCCCGGACCGGTCGGCTCTGACCTGCGACCTGACCTTCGACCTCGCTCTGGCGTCGCTGTTCCTGGCCTGGTCGCAGGGATGCGCGATCGTGCCGGCCTCCGTGTTCGCCATGGGGGATCCGGCGCGGTTCGCGGCCCGCTACGGGATCACCGTGTGGACGTCGGTGCCGTCGGCCATCGGCCTGGCGAGGGATGCCGGGTCGCTGGTCCCGGGTTGCCTGCCCGGCCTGCGGATCAGCATGTTCTGCGGTGAGGCCCTGACGGTCGACGCGGCCACCGCCTGGTCGCGGGCCGCACCCGGCTCCGCCGTCGTCAACAACTACGGTCCGACCGAGGTGACGATGTTCTGCACCGCGTTCGAGTTCCGCTCCGACCCACCGCTGGACGGCCCCACCGTTCCCATCGGACACCCCTTCGAGGGCGTCAAGATCGCTGTCGTCGACGCCGACGGCCGTCCGGCTGAGGCCGGTGAGCTCCTGCTGCGAGGACCTCAGATGTTCGGCGGCTACGTGGACCCCGGCCAGGACGACGGAGCGTTCACGGAGACGGACGCGCCGGGCGGTCGCTGGTACCGGACCGGCGACGTGGTCCGGTCGGGCGTCGACGGTCTCACCTACATCGGCCGACGCGACGATCAGCTGCAGGTCGGCGGCTTCAGGGTGGAGCCGGCCGAGCTGGAACAGGCGATCCGTGCCCTGCTCGGAGTGGCCACCGCGGTCGCGGTCCAGCGGAGGAACACGATCGTCGCGTTCGTGTCGCCGGCGCCGGCGGCCAGGGATCCGCTCCTCCTGATCGAGGAGGTGCTGCCGCCCTACATGTGTCCGAAGCACCTGGTCGTCGTCGACGAGCCGCGGCTCAACGCCAACGGCAAGATCGACCGCCGCTACTACCGGGACCGTGCCACCGAGCTCGCGGTCTGAACCGGATCCCCAGGCATCGCGGCCGCTCCCAGGTCCCCGGCTCGCTGCAACCCGTAGCTCCGACCTCGCTAGGAGATTCCAATGAACACATCGGCCGAGTCGGTACCCGACGATGCGCTCGGCGTCAGCTCGTGGGAGGTGACCCAGGAGACCGAGGTCGAGTTCGGTGGCCTCGGCTGGACCGTGCTCCCCAGCGTGTATCCCATGCACCTGGTCCGATCGAGCGAGTTCTTCCGGCGGCAGCTGAGCGCTCTTCCGCCGGTCCACTCCTTCCTGGAGGTCGGCTGCGGCGCCGGCGCGCTGTCGGTGCTCGCCGTCAAGAACGGTCTCTGCCAGGAGGCCACGGGCGTCGACATCAATCCCAACGCACTGGCCGCGTCGCAGATGAACGCTCGTCGGCACGGCGTCGAGGACGCGACGACGTTCGTCTACAGCGATGTGTTCGACGGGGTCTCGGACTCGCAGTTCGATCTCATCTTCTGGAACTCGAACGGCGCCCTTCCGGATTCCGGGGAGATCCTCGACGAGGATGCGGCCATCTCGCACCACGAGAGAGCCATCTTCGATCCCGGCTACGCCAGTCACCTGCGGTACCTCGAACTGGGCCGGAACCATCTCCGACCCGGAGGTCGGCTCCTGATCGGGTTCTGCGGTAACGGGGATCTCGAGTTCATCAAGGAGAAGGCAGCGGGCCTCGGCCTGAGCCTGGAACTCCTGGCCACCGACGATGAAGGAAGTCACCCGCACTACCTCCTGGAGATCCGGGAGACCTCTCCCGCCTAGGGTGCTCGGTGCTCGACCTGCGCCGGCGGGGCGGCGACCATCGTGCTGGTCGCGGCGCGCGATCACGCGGAGAGGAGCTGCGCGGCGGGGACGTCGCGGTCGGCCGCCGTCGGGTCCGCGGTCGGCCTGACGACGACGGTCGGTGAGCGCTGGCCGACACGGAGTTCGCCGCGATGATCTCCCCTTCGCGCCTGGTCCGTCGCCATGCCGCGGAGGTCCTCGGGCCCACGAGCTCAACGCTGCCGCGGCCACCGGTGCCGATCCGCGGATCGCGGACGTCGCCCGACGGTGCCTCGACGGGTCCTGGGCCGGCGGCGCCGGGCGACCCGAGCCCACCGGCTCGCCTCGGCCGCCGGCAGCGGAACTCGACGGATCCCCCATCCGGACGACCGTGCCTGCCTCCGCCATTCGCCGTGATCTTGAAGGTGGCGTGCCGGAACAAGGAAAAGTGCCCCTGAGCTGGGGTAATGCGGTCTGCTG
Organism: Streptomyces sp. a15; assembly: GCF_059026085.1. NCBI lineage: Bacteria > Bacillati > Actinomycetota > Actinomycetes > Kitasatosporales > Streptomycetaceae > Streptomyces > Streptomyces sp. A15. The sequence continues at coordinate 22,594 of NZ_JBWLKM010000022.1, forward strand.
AGACTGCAGGACACCCAGGACGAGGAGCACTTTTCAGGTGCACGACAGCGCGTGGTCGAAAGATCTGACGGTCGACGTCGATGGGCACGGGGTCGCACACCGGGTCGGCGGTGCTGCGCCTGATCGCGGACAACACCGGGCTGACCGCCGGGTTGTCCCGGGCGGTGACCCGCCGCGGGTTCACCCCGGTCCACGACCGCGGCCGGGTCGATGACCCCTGTCGCTTCGGCCACGCCGATCGCCGAGGCTCAGGTTTCGCGCGCTCCGACTCCGCTGGACGTACGCCGCACCGCGGTGACCCAGGCCGTACACCGTGCCGCGCGGGCACCACGCACAGCAGCCGACCTCCGGGTGATGGCCGCGCAGAGCCGCTCCACGGGGGCGGCGCAGAAACGGACGGGACACCCCGCGCCCGCGACCTCTGCCCGGCTGCCGGCCAGCTCGCCGACGCCCCGGCGCGGACGCTGACTCCCACCCCAGGCCGCACTCCACTCGCGACCGTCCCCGCCCAACAGGAGTTCCACCATGCCCACCACCACCATGCTCGACCAGGCCACGGCCATGATCGAGAACACCTGGGGCCAGCCCATCGAAGCTCTTGAGGTCCTAGGGGTCCGCCGCCCCAGCGAGGACCCGCTCCTGCGCTGCGCCATGCACACCCGCGCGGCCCTGGCCATCACGGACAGCGCGGTAACCGTTCACCAGGACCGCCTTCACGCCCTGTCGCGGCATGGGTACGTGCCTGACTTCTACGAACTCGACCGGATCACCGAAACGGCGGTCAAGCTCCGCGTCGCCCACGCGGAGAGCCGTGCGTACCTCCAGGCGATCCGGCGCGTGGTGGAGGCTCGGGAGGCCGCCGGACCCGAGGTTGCGGCATCGGCGGTTCGGCTGGCTCAGGCCGCTGTCGCCCGCTCCGGGCAGACGCGGCACGCCCCGGGGGCCGTGCCCGAACCGTCCTCTCCGGCGGCGGTCGTAGGTCCGTCAGCGCCCACAACGGGGCCCCGACGTTGAAGGCTTAGCTCCGATTCTCGTCGCGGGGGCCCTCTTCGGCCCGGGGGCCCACCGCGCGGGCTAGCTCCTCCACCGTCAGCTCCACGCGCCGGCCTTCGGCGACCCGGCGCTCCACCGTCTCCTCGTCCGGCCACCGGTCGGGCTGTGCGCCGACTCCCCACTGGCCGTCGGCGACCATCGCGATGTCGCCCACGGTCCAGGCCCGTCCGGCGGCGCGGATCTTGCGTTCCAGTCCGGCGCCGTCCCAGTGTCTGCTCGCCTCGGCCATCCCCTGCTCCCCTTCACCGACGTGCGGTCCCTCACCGCAACCCAGGTACGACAACCGCGGTCGCAGATCCATTCCCGGCCAGCCGACCGCTCGGCTGTGGTCTCCAGTTCGCCCACGGCAGACGGCATCCCCGGGGAAACGACTACGCACTTCGGCATGCTGCATGCCAACGTACGGGTGTCGGGAAACCCGCAGGTCAACGAATGGATCGTCCAACCGTGAACGCCTCTGCCACCCTCCTGCCCGCCGTCGTCCGCCCCGCCGTGGAAGACCGCCACTGGCTCTCCTCCGACCACTGCGCCGCTCCGGTGCTCGACCTCCTGAACGCTCTCGGCTGGACGATCGCCGAGACCCCGGAGGCCAACGTCCACGCGACCAGCCCGGACGGCGGCGTCTACGTCGGCTGGCTCCCCGAAGACCCCTCCGCCTAGGCGCGCGAGATCGTCTGGCGCGTCCAGGTGCTGCCCGCCGACGGCGAGGTGTGGGTGCAGGAGTTCGGCATCCACACCCCCTCCGAGGCCGTCGCCGGATTCCTCGCCGCCCTCGTCACTCACTCCTCGCGCTGACCGCCGAACTACGGGGGCGGGCCGACGACGGCCCGTCCCGTTCACCGCGCCCGTCCCGGCGGACCGACCGCTCCTGTTCTTCCTGACCGAGAGGCATTGAAATGACCATCTACTCCGATGACCTCGTGAGAATCGCGAACCACGTCGTCGGCTCCGGCACCGCCGTGTTCGCGGCCTACGACGCCATCACGGGTTCCGGCATGGCCTCGCGCGGCATCCCCCAGGTCTGCTGCGGGGTGCTGCTGCTGTACACCGCCGGGATCTTCCAGGACCACCTCCGCCGCCGCGACACCCGTGTCGTCGCCTACCTGTCCGGCAACCCCGACGCGCCCCTCTCCAAGATCAGCGCCGCCACGGTGCTGAACCAGGAACGGGTAGCCAGCTCACTGCAGCGTCTGCACGCCGACGGCCTGGTCGTCTCGGAGGAAGGCGCGGTTCCCCTCCCACCTCGCTACCGGCTGACCTAGTGGCTCCACTGTCGGCAGCATCTCGCAGACCACACCAAGGGCCCGAAGGCCCTACGCGACCTGCTCCGCCTCGACGCCCCCTGACGATGTCCCCGCCAGTCCTGCCCCGTCCGCCCATACCGCTCTCGGAGGTTTCCGTGCCCCAGTATCTGACCGTCGGCCACCTGCTTCGCCAGCTCCTGGAACTCGACCCCAACCTGCCGGTCCGTCTCGCCGTCAACCCGGACTTTCCCTTCGCCCACTTCGTGGGGGCCGAGGTCGTCGTCCGCGACGGCAAGGCGTACATCGCCGATGACGGTCAGGAGGACTACCTCCCGGTAGGGGCGCGCGATGCCCTCACCTGGGCTTGATCGCTTCCCTACCACCACGGAGGCTTCCATCTCGTCCCTCTCGCGACCCGCGCCTCGTCTCGCGCTGCACGATGTCGCCGTGCTCCCCATGCCGTTCGGCGTGCACAGCGCGCTTCTCCAGCGCATCTCCGCCCGCCCCGACGGCCCCCTCGACATCACCTGGCTCGCTGCCGAAACCCCCCAACTTCCCCTCGGGCGCATCCGGCTGCGCTGGGAGCCCGCCTCGCGCAGCGGCTGGGACGTCACGGCGTACCTGGGGCTGACCACGGCCGAGGTGTTCCTCGGTTCCTGGCCCGCCGCCCCGGACGACTGGCCGCGCCTGGTCCGTCCGACCCTGTACGAGGTGACCGGCCTGTGCGCCGCCCTCTCATTCGCGACCGACGCACTCGACCTCTCCAACCGGCTCTCCGGAGTCTGACCGAGGACCGCCGAAGGCCGCCCCATGCCGCTCAGGCAGGGGCGGCCTCGTCGTGCGTCCACCCGTTCGTTGCGTACGCTCGACCTGACGAAGGAGAACACTATGGCCGACGACCAGTGGCTCTGGGGATACCCGGAGGTCGCCGCTCACCTGGGTATCAGCGTCGGCGCGACCCGCAGCCGCAAGAGCCGGGGCAGCCTGCCCTCGCCCGACGACGACAGCGTTCCGGACCGTCCCCGCTGGAAGCCGTCCACGTTCCAGAACTGGAGGCCGGTCGGCCGGGGATTTCGCAGCGACCTGCACAGCTCCCCCCGACAGGAGACCACCTCGACCGACTGACCGAGCGGGTGCTCGCCCGTAGGCTGCGGGAATGACACCCGACTCGCAGATGCCCTCGCCCCCGTTCCCCTCGACCGACAACGCCGTACTCGGGTTGATCGTCGGCGGAGCCATCGAGTCAGTCCGTAGCGGCGAGGCCACCGTGGAGGAGGCCATCCTGCATGCGGCGGTCCACGGCTGGTACGAGGGACACGTCCAGGGTGAAGACGAGTGCCCGGGGTGCGACTTCCGGGGTGGGCTGGCGAAGGACAGCGCACGCGGCTGAACCTCACCTGCACGCCAAGGGGCGCCACCGACATGCCGGTGGCGCCCTTCGGCGTTCCGTCTGGTGCTCGCCTACTCCAGGTAGATGCCGGCGAATACGCCGTCGAACCCGAGCGCGGTCAAGCCCGCCTCGACACTCGGGTAGGTCGTCCCGTGCGGGCCGCCGACCAGGGCATCGAAGTCGGCGCGACTGATCTCGGGCTCGAGCCACTGGTTGCCGCACCGGCAGCGGACCCAGACGTTGCGCCCGTGGTTGATGAGCAGCCAGTCGCGTCGGGCACAGCAGGCGGAGCACATCACGGGGATGCCCCCGGAAGCGAGTTCGCGTGAGTGGCCGACGCAGCGAATTGTCCCGGGGCCGTCGGCCGACCGAGTCTCGGCCTGGAGCTGCAGCAGGGGGTCGGTACCAGTGGGGACGACGGGCAGGACGGGTGCCGGCTCCGTGATGCGGGTGGTGGTTCTGAGCACGAGCGTCATCTCCCGGTTGTCGGTCCTGTCTTCATTCGTAACAGCCGGTGGAACCGGCTGTCCATACATTTCGCGGCGTCCGCTCGGACGGTGGTCTACGTCCGGTTCGACGTGGTCAGCGACGTGGCGAGCGGCGATTGGGGTCTTGAGCAGTCCCGAGCGGTACGGCTGCCGTCGCGTTTCGTTCACTGGTGCGGCCGCTCGGCGTGGTGGCCTGGCGGGTGGCGGCCTGCGGACGACGGGCACCGTCACCCGGGTGTGCCGGGAGCTGGGCGATGCGCCGCAGGCGCCAGACCAGGACGTCGTTCACGTCGTCGGCGCTGTCGAGTTCGCGCATGTCGATGGCCTGGCGCAGGAGGGCTTCGGAGTCATGGCCTGCCCGCTCTGCCTGGGCGAGGGTGGCGACCAAGGCGTCGGTCCTCGCTTCCGTGCCTCCTGCCCGTACGACCTTCTCGGGCAGGACGGCGCGAAGGGTGGCCTCGTGCATGAGGCGCTGGGCGTCAGGAAGGGCGCGGCCTTGGTCGTGCAGCATGCGCATCGGGGTGGCGGCGGCCTGGCGGTAGGCGGTGCGCAGGTGCGCGGCGGCTTGTCGGGAGGCGTGGGCCTGCTGGGCGTGTCCGCGGGCGGAGTGCCAGCGGGCGGCGGCGAGGGTGACGAGGACGAGGGTGGAGACGAGCATGGCGGTGGTGCCGCCGTCCTCGCCTCGGCCGAGCGCCCCGCCGGCCTGGACAATGCCTCGGGCGGCCGAGCGGAGGGCCCGGGTGTCGGCGCGTTCGGCGCGGACATGACTGCGGGTCGCCCGCTCGAAGGCGCGAGCTGCGGCGGCCAGCTCGGTGCGGGTGGTGGCCGGTGAGGTCTGGGCCACTGCGTCGAGGAGTTCTCCGACGCCGACGAGCTGGGGGGCGGCCTCGCCGTCCTCGTCGCGTTCCAGGAGCGTGGCCGAGCGCTCTGCGATGAGGGTGGCGTTGCGTCGTTGACGAGCGGGCGGTGACCAGTTCGTCCGGTCAGCGCCGACCGCGGGCGCGCTCGGCTCGGCGGCCCCGTCGGTGAGGCGTAGTCGGATCTTCGGAAGGGAGAGGTCGGGGGCCAGTTTGGAGCCGGGGTACCAGACCGGGTCTCCGTCGCGGTTGCGGTCGCCGGGCAGGGCCACGTTGTATCCGAGCGCGTCACCGGACGGTGCGTGCCGCAGCTTCACCCGTACCCCCGCTTCTCGGAGCCGCGTGAAGAACTCCTCTTCCGAATCCGCTCCCGCCACGGCTCGACGAACGGCCTCGCGGAGCGTCTCCCGCGAGGTCTCCGGGCGGCCGGTGCGCTCGGCCTTGAACTTCTCGGCGCTGCTGGGGTTCTTCGCTGCGGTTCCGTCGCCCGCGTTCAGGCGCCGCAGGCCCATCTCCTTCTCTATGCGACGGCACTCGGCCTGGGCCTTGTTGAAGTCGTAGTTCAGGCGCGGGTTGCGCAGGTCGCCGCGTACGAGGGTGGCGACGATGTGGATGTGGTCTTCCGCGTGGCGGACGGCGATCCACCGGCAGCCGTCGGGGTCTCCATCCGGGGCGATGCCGGTGGCGTGGACGATGCGCTGGGCGACGGCGTTCCACTCCTCGTCGTCCAGCCGCCGGTCCCCGGGGGCGGTGCGGACCGAGCAGTGCCAGACGTGCTTGGCGGGTGCGCGGTCGCCGGCCTGCTTGACCCGCAAATCCAGGGCGGCGGTCAGCCGGGCGAGGGTGACCTTCGGGTCGGGGTCGAGGCCGGTGTCACGGCCGGGGTCGGGAGCGAAGCCGTCCCAGGAGCCGACGAGGTGTGCGTCGGTGTGCTCCTCGCGCCGTCCGGGGCCGTACAGGTAGACGAGGAGGCCGTGGGTACGGGAGCCGCGTCCGATGTCGGGAACCATCACAGCCGCCGGGTCACCAGGTCGTTCGCCGCGTCATCGACGCGGGCGAGAAGTCCGGTCAGCGCGCCCAGCGCGTGTTCGAGTTCACCGGCGCGCGGCTGGCCACCGCTGTTGAGGACGAAGGCGATCTGGTTGATGTTGTTGCCGATGCGGGCCAGCGCGGTGCGCAGAGCGGCGAGTTCGTCGATGGCGGTGTCGAGCTGGTCGTTGCTGTGCACGGCGGCGCATCCGCGGGCGGCGCTCAGGCCGGAGACGGCGAGGAAGCGGGCGACGGTGACGCCGCGCTTGGTGGCGGCCTCGGCGATCTCGGTCTTCTCGGTGTCGGAGAGGCGGGTGGTCGTCTTGCGGGTGCGCTCGCTGGGGTTGCGGGTGCGGCGGCGCGGTTTGCGGTCGGCGTAGGCGGGCGTGCTCGGGCGCGGCTGCTCGCGGTGGTCGTCGCGGTCGGCTTCTCCCCCGGTGACCGGCGCCCCCTGGTGCCGGTTGCCCGGCTGGTCCCCGTGCGCCCTCGCTCGGGGACCAGCCGGGCTTCCCCCGCCCTCCTGGGCGGGGGCAAGTGCGTACGTCGGGCCGTAGGACCGTCGTACGCGATAGCTTGCTCCGCCAGGAGTCGTGGTGGGGTCACGCTGCTGTCCAGCGGAGGTGGCCACCGGGTCGTTGGTGTTCACCGGCTCGTCTCCGGGTCCTGCTGCTGGATTTCGCGGACGAGTTCCTCGATCCAGTCCATGGCCAGGACGGGGTGGTGCAGGGTCCAGGGCCGGTCATGCTGCTCGCGTTGCACGATCCAGGTGGTGTCGGGGCCGGACTGGGCGCGGTGGAGGTGTCCGTGCTGGTGCAGGACGGTCAGCCAGGAGTCGACTTCGGCGGGCGTGGCCGGGTGAGTGCGCATCGGGTGCTCTCCGCTTCTGCTGTGGCGGGGTGTGTCGGTGACATGCGGAGTGGGTGACCGGCCGGGTTGACCGGTTCGGTCACCCACCCCGTGGAGGTTCGGTCAGGGCCGGGAGGAAGTGACCGGCTGGCGGTGCTGCTCGCGCAGCTGAGCCATCAGCGCGGTCAGGGTGTCGCTGGACAGCGGGATCTGCTGACCTCGGATCGCCTGGGCGACCACCTTGCGGGTCAGTTTGTCCTCGGCCCTGACCGCCGACCGGGCGATCGCCAGCAGCTCCTCGGTGTCCGGGTCAGGACGCCGGTCACCAGTCGACCGAGCGGCCCGGTCAGTGACCGGCGGCGAGGTGACCGGCCGGGCACTGACCGCCGCCGGGCTGTCCTGGTCATCACCGACCGGGGCCGTACTGCTGGGGCGGTCAGTGACCCTCCGGCCCTTGTCCGCCTGTCCCGGCAGGTCAGGGGCACCGTGGCTGCGGTTGTGGTGGTCGGTGACCGACTGGCCGCTGGTCGCCGGGGTCGAGTCTCCGGTCACTGACCGGGCGGCGGTGTCCTCGTCGGCCGGGGACAGCGGCAGCCGGTCGGTCAGAGCGGTGACCGCCTGACCGGACTTGACCTGACCGGCCGCTGACCGCTGCTGACCGGCTCGGTCGGTCCGGGTGACCTCGATAGCGTCGCTGCGGTCGGTCTCACCGAGGTGACCGGGCTGACCGAGGTTCTGCCGACCAGAGTCCTCGACCGGGCCCCGGGCAATGAGGATGTAGAGGTGGACCGCTCCGGCCAGTGCGAGCGGGGCGATGGTGGAGAGCACCGCGACCACCGCGTCCCCGAGCCGGAGACCGGTGCCGGCGACCGCGTCCTGGTTGATCCGCACCGCGTGGAGTGCGTTGGCCCAGATGCTGGCGGCGGTGGCCGTGCCGAAGAGCGTCCAGACGTAGAGCCGGGCGCGCAGTGGTGCGTTGCGCAGGACCAGGAGGGCTCGGATGCCGTAGGCGATGAACCCGTCGATCACCAGGGGGAACAGGTAGGTAAGGAAGCCTCGGATGTGGATGGCCACGGCCATCTGCTGCAGGGCGTCGTACGACAGCGCGCACCCCGCGCCCCCGAGCGCCACGACAGCCGCGCGGTCCCACCCGGATATGTGCGCCGTCTTCGACGCGCTTGCGATGTTCATGCCGCCGTCCCGAAGTCGTCGCGGATCAGGCGCTCGCCGCTGGCTTCGGGGGGCGTGGTGTTCGTGGTGGGCTGGTTCAGGGTTCGGTTGCGCTCGGCCCGGCGGATCTCGCGGTACCGCTTCTTGGCGTGCTCCTCGGTGACCTTCAGAAGCCAGGCCAGGCGCTGCTCGCTCACCCCGTGGCGGTAGGCCGCGTACTCGACCGCGCGGCGCTCCGTATGGGTGAGGTGCACGTCGCGTCCGGCGATGGTGGCATTGACGCGGCTGTAGTCGAGGCGGCTGGCGAGCTTGTCGTGCAGCGGCCCGCGCTCCTCTTCCGTCAGGCCGCCACGGATCCCGTCGGTGTCACCCCCTTCGAGAGCGGCGTCCAGGCAGGTGCGGCGGACCGGGCACTGGCCGCACAGGGCCTTGGCCGTGGCGATCTTGGCGGTCTCGTCGGGTTCGGGGAAGAAGACTTCGGGGTCCACCGGGTTGTACTCGGTGCTCTGGCAGACGGCGTCGGCCTGCCAGGTCTGGTCGCCGAGCTGACGGTGCTGGGCGGGGCCGTTCATCGTGCTGGTCATGCGGGGTGCTCCGATCGCTCTCCGCGCGCAGGGGCGTCGGCGGAGAGGTGCGCTGGCGGTAGGTGCCCGGGGGACGGCGCTGCGAGGGCGCGGTCCGGCGGGGTGGCCCGTGGAGGGTCAGGCGGCGGCGCTGTGGCGTCTGCGGTCGACGGCCTCGAACTCGACTCGGGTGGTCATCTGCGCGAGCCTGCTGGCGACTCGGTCCCCGAGGTAGGAACGCAGGTCCTTGATCGCCAGGTTGGTCGTGATCAGCGTGGGGAGTTCGTAGTTGTACCGCCGGTTGATCAGCCGGTACGTGATCTCCTCGACCCACTCGCTCGCCTTGGCTGCGCCGAGGTCGTCGATGATCAGCAGCGGGCACCGGCTGACGGCCGCCAGCTCCCGCTCACTGTCCGCCCCGGGCCGGGGGCGGAGATCGGCGTAGAGGTCGGCGGCGGTGGTCGCCCGCCAGCGCGCGCCGACCCCGCTCTGCACCAGCGCTCGGACCGCGCCGTACGCCTGGTGTGTCTTGCCCGCGCCGACGACCCCGGCCATCAGCAAGCTAGGGCCGGTGGTGACCTGTCGTCGGGCTCCTCGGCTGGGGGCGACGGCCGCGTCGGTGACCTTCCGGACCCACTCCAGGACCGTGGGGTGGTCGGCGACAGCCGCTTGATAGCGCGGGGGCATCCCGGCGAGGAGAGCGTCCAGCGGTGAGAAGGGCTCGGCGTCGTCCGGCAGCGCGGCGTCGGCCGGGTCGATGTTGCGGGCGGCCAGGATCCGGGCCATGCGCTCCAGTGTGGCTTCGTTGCCGAGGAGCTGGGGTTCGCGGTGAGGGGTGTGCATCACAGCTCCTCGGCGTAGGCGGCGGAAGCGTTGGCCGGGTTGGTCCACGCCTGGTGGGCGGGCACGTTAGGCCGGATTCCCGGCCGCGCCAAACCGCTGGGGCGAGCGTTCATCGCCTCGTTGACCATGCTGGTCAGCACGCTCGGGTGCTTGGGGTTGGCCGTGAAGTTCGCCAGCCCGGCTCGGATGTGCGCCGGTGTGATGCCCTCGTCCAGGAGCTTCTTGATGATCCGGCCGAGGTGCCCGATCACGTCGCTCGGGGGACGCTGGTCGCACCCGGCGACGTACTCCCCGACGAGGTCCTTGGCGGAGATGCCGGCTGCGGGCGCTGTGCGCCCCGTAGGGACAAGAGATCCAGGATCCAAGATCCTAGATCCAGGCGCCGAGCCTTCGGGGAGGCTTCGGGGAAGGTTCGGGGAGCCGCCAGAGGCAACCCTCTGACATGCACTTTTAACTCCGGTCCGCCCGGGTGCGCTGCTGGCTCCATCGGCGGCGTCCTGCCGGTCGGCGCTTGGCCCGTCTGCCTGTTCCGACACGGTCGAGGAGGGTGCGGCGGGCAGATCGAGGGCTCGGGGTGCCCTCGCCGAGGTCTCAGCGAGTCCTCGGGAAGTGGTGGGCGAGCCGTTCCCCCTCCGGGAGCAGGAGCCCTTGCAGGGGGCGCACCGGTCGGCAGCCTGGTGCTGCGGGCACGAGGGCAGGCGCGACTGGCTCGGCTTGTCGATCTTCTGATGCTCGGACCAGGTCACGATGTGGAGGTAGAGGCGGCCGTCGCATCCGGTGTATCGGCAGATCAGTCCGGCGTTCGCGAGCTGGTGGAGGTCGTCTTCGACGTGGACCGAGGTGTGCTCGGCGCGCAGGGGCCAGAGAAGCCCCGCGATGATCGCGGCGTTGTCCCGGTGGCGGCCATGGTCGTCGGCCTGGGTGAGCAGGCCGAAGAAGGTCCGCTCGGCCGCCACGGTCACTTCGGCGAGCGACTCGGACGTGAACGCCTCCGGCTTGACGGTTCGGATCCGGGCCATCTCAGCGGCCCCGCTCAGCGGCGACCAGGTCGCTGCGGGTCAGGGTGGCGTCGGCGAGGCAGAAGGTGTGGGGGCGCATCCAGTCCACCTCCGGCCAGACCCGCAGGATCCAGCGTGCCGCGCCCCTGGCGGTCGGGCGGCCCAGCTCCAGGGTCCTTCCGGCCTCGTCCTTGACGACGGCGTGCAGATGAGGCCACGTCTGTGTCGGGTCTGTGAGGCTGACCCGGATCGTGGCCGCCCCCGGGATCATGTCGGCGAGCTGTGCGGCGAGGCGGCGCGGACGGCCGTCGTCCGCGCAGGCCGGGCTTCCGCTCGGCGTGGCGAGCATGCGATACTCCGTTGTTCGAAGGAGCGCGGTGCGGCGGTCTCGTGCAAGAAGCCCTGCCGCCCGCGTGATGTGTAATTGGCGCCCTCGGGGTGCCAGCCCGGCGCTTGGGAGTTGGTAGCTCCTCGGCGCCGGTTTCAGTTTCGGGGTCAGATCACGGGTCGTTTGCCGGCATCCGCCCCGCCTCCTTTTCGCTGGTCATCGACCCCTTTCCGGGGCGCTGCCCGGCGTGGGACGACGAACATACGTAGACCCCGCGGGCAAGTCCATCCCGTTGTCCGGAAGATCGTTTGCGGTCGCCTTACTCCGTGTCGGCCGCTCTCAGGAGGGTGATGCCGACGTGGATCCGTGCCGCCCGACAAGCGCTGCAAGCGCTTGTCGCGCGAGCGGTTATGGCATACGAATATGCACAGAGGTCCCCCAGGGCTCGGCACCGTAGAATCGGGCCTGATCAACAGGTGCGATACGGAAACGTACGTCAGTTTCGAAAATGCATCAACCCTGGCTTACAGTTGACCCCGACACCGAGCCCATCGCCACCTCGCACCAGGAGTCCCAGTGCCCCCTCGTCAGTTCGACGGCAGCCGCGTGCGTGCTGTCCGCCGACGCAGGGACATGCACCAGAAGCAGCTGGGCGAACTGGTGGGCGTCAGCGGTGCCACCGTCGCACGATGGGAATCCGGGAAGGATTTTCCCAAGGGCGAGAAGCTGCCGGCGATCGCCAGGGCGCTCAACGAACCACTCGACGAACTGTTCCCCCACGACGGGCCGCCGGACCTACAGCTCCTACGCTGTGACGCTGGCCTCAGCGTGGCGGAGGCTACTGAAATCATCGGGGCAAGCCGGGGACCGGTGAGCAACGCCGAGTCCGGGCGGCGCAGGCTCAACGCCAGCTATGTGAAGCCGCTGGCCGCGGCGTACAAGGTGACCGAGGAGGAGCTGCTCGCGGCGCAGGATCGCTCGTTCGGCATTCGCACCACCGCCCCACATGGCGATCAAGAGGCCGCACCTCGCACGATCGGAGAAAAGATCAACTTTCTCCTGCAGTACGGTTCCACCGGCGAGGAGGCGCTCTCCGACGCGGAGATCGCGCGACTCGTCAACGAGCATGCGTCGACCGCAGCCGTCACCGCCGAGGGCATCGGCGAGCTTCGCGACGGAACCGAGACCGCGGCATCGGATGAAGTGCGCGCCGGCTTGGCGCACGCCTTCCAGGTCCCCGCCTGGCTGTTCGGCGACGACGCCGAACTAAGCCCCATGGTCCAGGAGTTCCTGGAGGCTGTTCGCTTCATCGACTCGATTCACCAGGGACACATCCTCGGCCTGGCCGCACGCGGCAGCGAGATCCTCTCCCGGAGATCGATGGCCGACATCAACAGGCTCGTAGGAGAGCTGCGGCACGCTCTGTCCGAGGCTCAGGACAAGGAGCAGCCCCGCTAGTAGCGGGCGGGTGGAGATCAGTTGCGGTACCGCCGCCTTGCGGGCGCGACCGAGGACCCCTGACCGCCTATCGCCCCTCGGCTCTGACCGGGCCAGCCCACTTCTCGGACCGGATGCACGAAGGGACTACGGCTCGGCCTCCCTGGAGGCCGAGCCGTAGTCCCTTCATACGGACGGAATCGACGCCGATCTACGAAGCGGTCAGGTCGACGTCGAACAGCTCGGACAGGGCTGCGACCGTCTGCTTCGGGTCCTGGTTGTGCACTCCCGCGAGGCCGAGCTGCTCCGCTGCCTGGACGTACGCCTCGGTGTCATCGACGAAGACGCACTCTTCGGCAGGCAGGCCCATCAGCTTCAGCGTGGTCTCGAAGAGCTGGGCGTCGGGCTTGCGCATCATGTGGTGCTCGCTGATGACGACGACGTCGTACAGCTTCTCCAGCTCGTAGCCGGCATACAGGTCCCACGGCTCCAGGCCCACGGAATTCGACAGGATGCCGACCTTGATCCCGGCCCGGCGGGCTGCGGCGGCAGCGTCGATCAGCAGCGGCTCAGGACGGAGGTCGCCGAAGATCCTCCCCATCAGCCCGTCCGCCGGTACATTCAGCATCCTGCCGGCGAACTCGTTCCACTCGCGCTGGGACACCACTCCGCGCTCCAGATCGCTGGTGATCCGGACGCCCTCCGGGTCCTTGTACAGGGCAGTGAGGCAGGCCCCCTGGGGAAGCCCTTCACGCTGCTCGAACGCCAACACAGCGGGCAGCAGGGGGGTGGTGAGAACGCCTCCGAAATCAAGAATGAGGCCGGTACGGCGGTTGGACATGCGGGGAACTCCATTGCTGAGATTTCGGACGCCTATCCAGACCGGACAGCGTCGCGGACCCGGCGTACATGGCGGTCGCAGAAGCTGCGCATCGCAGGCCAGGAAGTGCACTTACAGGGCGGAGCAGAACCTCTTTTTCCGCCTTGCCCACGGTACCAGTCGCGACCGCACGCCCGGTGGTGCCGAATCTCACGCAAGCCTTACAAGATCGCATCTCCGAGTGACAGGGTGCACACGCCGAAAACACGGATACGGCAACCCGACGCACCCCGTGCTCCAGAACTACCGCCGAGATTCCGATTCCACCTTCTCGGAGTCAAGAAGAACTTCTCGCGCTTGGTCACCGGTGATCTGCGTGTAGACCGTGCTGACTCGCACGTACCATGCAGCTTCACTTTCGGTGTCCACGAACGGCTTTTCTCTCATCAGGGTGGCCGAAGACGGCCTGACGGATTCCGCGTTAGCGGCAAGAAGGCCAGCCTTTATCCAGTATGCCTCCGCAGCAGGCTCGGGATCGGAGTGTGGCGACGCCTTATCCTCCGCAGCAAACATCAAGTCGCATGGCACGTAGTAGCGCAGTTTCTCGCAGGCGTCGGAGATATCCTGCGTCCATCGGTCCAAGCGAACATCAATGGGGACGCGGAACTGCAAGAGTTCCGTGATCCGCCGGCTGGGCGGGTACAGGCTTGTTCCGGGAAAAGCCTCGACTAGATCGAACCAGAGCGGATAGATCAAGTTCAGGGTTCGGAACGTCTTCCATCGCGCAGCAGCCGCGCGGGTCGTCGGAATGCTCGCCCCTGCTGCGACGATAACGAAAAGGAGATTCATCCAGATCGCAGTGGCATCGACCAGGAATCGCACCGTCGATTGACTGAGCGGGAATACTACGGCACTCCACAAGATGGCAATTCTGGCTATCGTGTGAACGAGCCCCATCCACATCGCGAAACCCATCAAACCGAGCCCGATGCGCATGCTCGTGCTCTCAGCTCGGCGGGCCGCCCTCGTCCACTGATAGCCGCATACGGCGGTGGTGACTAGCGGAAAGAAGTAGAACACGGTCATGTAGACCGCGACGCCCCATTCTCCCGCATGGTCAACGAGGAAGTCCTCGCTCGGCCGATCTCGTTGGACAACGGTAAAGAAGAGGATCGCGAGCAGCACCACGCCGACGGCTCCGGCCTTGTACGACGCTCGGGCGATCCACCGCGAGAACTCCACGTGCCTGGGCACGACCGCCTCAGCGGTCTTGCCGTAGCTGGTGGCGACATAGGTCAGGGCCGCCATGATCGCCGCCGTGCTGGCAAAGTGCCGGAGCAGGGCGCTGAGATCGACCACCGGAATGCGATCGACCGCGTCCATTGCTGCTGGGGTGTATAGACACAGTGCCACTGCAAATCCGGCGTATCCGCCCCAGAGCGCCCTACGATGCGCATCGCCATACCTGACAGCCGGGAAACGCCAGATGGAGATCAGCGTCATGACTGCAGCAGTGAAGTATTTGAAGGAGTCGAACACGGAATCAGTCGATCTATAGGTGCCACACCTGTCGCCGCTCACGGGCCCTGCAGAGTGCAGACTTGGTCAGTGCGAGATTGCGGATCGTGTGGAGCTACCGCCGACGCCGCGGCGGGGCAACCGGATGCGCCAACGAATACTCCAACAGGCTGATCACATCGTCTCCGGTAGCAGACTGGCGACGTGCCAGGCGCTTGATCAATGACGCTGAAAGCTCGGCTTGCTTCTCCTCGTGGCTGTCGAAATCGACGCGCGCTTGGATGAGGGCTGATGGGTAGCGCCGAAGCACTTCTTGACGGATGCGCTCAGGGACGTAGCGCTCGATTTCAACGGCCGTCAGAGTGGTGCCGTGATCCATCCACTCATGCGCGATCTCATGGAGGATTATGTGTTCTGTTTGATTTCTGCTTGAGCGGCGACGATAGAGAATGATGGTTGCCTCGGGAGTTTTCACCCGAAGGCCGCACGCAGTCCCTAGGCCCCCGTCGGGGTCGTCCAGTGGGACCAACTGGATCTGACGCCTCAGCGCGCTTTCCATATTGCTCACCAGCGTCTCGACACTGAAGGGGGTTGGTATAGGGAGATCAGCGAGCTTCCTCTCGCATTCCCTCACAAGGGCGCGACGTGAAGGATCCCTACGCCAACGCATAGTCGCTCCATTCTCACTGCAGACCCCATACCTCAACGCGCGTACGCGAGGCGCTGGCAGGCTGGAGCCGTCTTCGATGCGCACGGTGCTGGACCGGCACGCACTGTCCGCGCCTAAGCGTACAAGGGGGATTAAGCGATCATGAGAGAAGAACGTGTTGCAAAGGTCACCCGGGTGTGACGGATCACTAGGGCAAGGCAAGATCAAAAGCGGCAGGAGGCACTCTATTTCTCGCCAAACACCGTTGCCCAGAAAGCCCGAGGGCCTTCGCTAACCCGTCGCCTAAATAACCTAGTTGACGGCCGATAAATGCAACGAGTCGTCCAATAGGAAGGGTTGCGTTCGCTCGGGTGTCTCAGTGGTGCTGGTGGAGGAGACGTTCGGCTCGCGCCAGATCCTCGGGAGTGTCTACTGCCACTCCGTCGTCCAGGACGGGCACCATCCGCACGGCGTGGCCGTGTTCGACGAAGCGCAGCATCTCCACTCCCTCGGCACGCTCCAAGGGCCCCTGCTGGAGCCGCCGGAAGTGCTGGAGAGCCTCGCCGGTGAAGCCGTAGAGGCCCAGTTGGCGCAGGTACTTCGGCCGGTCGCCCCTGGGGTACGGGATGGGCTGGCGCGAGAACATGAGGGCCTCGCTGCGGGCCGTGACGACGACCTTGACGACGTTGTGGTCCAGGACGGCGCCGACGTCGACCAGCTCGGTGTAGGCGTTCACGGCGAAGGTGCCGGGCGGAGTGAATTCCAGGGCCTCGGAGACGTCGTTGATGGCGGTCGGCGAGATGAACGGCTCGTCGCCCTGGACGTTGATGTATCCGTCGGCCGGGAGGCGTTCGGCGACCTCTGCGACGCGGTCGGTGCCGGTGAGGTGCTCCCCGGTGCGGATGCAGTCGATGCCGAGTTTGCGGCACGCCGCTTCGATGCGCTCGTCGTCCGTGGCGACGATGGCCCCGTCAAGGCGTTTGGCTTCCAGGCAGCGCTGGTGGACGTGCCAGAGCAGCGGCTTGTCGCCGAGGAGGGCCAGTGGTTTGCCGGGGAAGCGGGAGGCACCCCAGCGGCACGGTATGACGGCGATGTGCCGGCGCCGTTGGGCGTCGGTCTGGCGGGCTGTGGTGGCGGCCACGGCGTCCTCCTGGTGGTCGGGTTCGGGCAGGCTTCAGGTGAGCTGGGCGAGCTTGGCGCGGACGGTGGGTGAGGAAGTGGTCGCGAACGGCCGCCACTGGTAGCCGTCGACCTCCTCCTCCTGCAGCGTCACCGCCTGATCGGTCACGAGTTGGAAGGCCCAGCGGAAGTCCACGTGATGGTGGGCCGGCTCGTTCTTCGACGGCTTCGCGTCGATCGCGTGCACGTCGATGTCGAGAAACGGGATGAGTTGCATTGGATACAACATTCCGTCCAGTGGTGAGGGCGCCATTTTGGCTGCTCCAGCGCGTCGATGGAACGGGGGCGGTTGAGTCGGCATGACCTTGACCTGGGGCGCTACGTATTGATTCAACAATGTTGCATCTGATACAACAGTCGCGTGAGTGCGACAGCGCCGGGTTCGGCCTCCCTTGTCCTCGCCCGGAACGTGGTCCATCTGGACCCGGCAGCCGCGGTGTTCAAGGCCATGCTCGACGGGTGGGCGAGGCAGCAGTCGGCTCGCTTCCTGAAGAGTTCGACGATCGACCCGCGGCGGCGGCTGATCGAGCGGTTCGAGGAGTTCACCGGGCTCTACCCGTGGCAGTGGACGCCAGCGGAGGGCGAGGCATTCATCGCAGACTTGCGAAGTGGCCAGACGCCGATCCAGATGTCGACCGCCCGCGGCTACGAAGTCATCATCAGCCTCTTCGTCGAGTACCTGAGGGACAGTCGCTACGACTGGCTCAAGGTCTGCGAAGAGCGGTTCGGCGAGGTGCCTCAAGAGGTCTTCCACGAAGGCAACTCGGTGATGCACACGGTCGAGTACGAGGGAGACCCTCGGCGCCGACCGCTGACCTACGACGAGGTCCAGGCCCTGTTCGATGCCGCTGACGCACTCCCTTCCAAGATCCGCGGACAGGGACGCAAGGGCGCTCTGACAGCGATGAGAGACGCGGCCGTTATCAAGACCGTCTACGCCTTCGGCATCCGACGAACCGAGGCATCGCGTCTGGACCTCGTTGACCTGCGGCGTAACAGGCAAGCGCCGGACTTCGGGAACTTCGGTTCGATGATGGTGCGCTTCGGCAAGTCTTCGAAGGGTGCTCCTCCGAAGCGGCGGATGGTCCTGACCGTCCCGGAGATGGACTGGGTGGTCGAGGTCCTGAAGCACTGGCAGGCCGAGATACGCCCGCTCCTGGTCCCTGGACGCCACCCGGCGCTGTGGGTCACCGAGCGCGCGGGGCGCCTGTCGCCTCGCTCGATCAACTCCGCCTTCACCGCCGCACGCGAGGCGGCCGGGCTGGATCCCGATCTGGACCTGCACTGCCTTCGCCACAGTTACATCACCCATCTCACCGAGTTCGGATATCCAGCACGATTCGTCCAAGAGCAGGTCGGGCACTCTCACGCATCCACGACGGCGATCTATATGGGAGTGTCGAACGAGTACCGCAACAACCTGCTGGAGGCGGCGTTGAAGAACCGACTGGGCGACGTCTGGGACGTGACCGCGTGATCAAGAAGATGGGATACCACTGGCAGCTGCGTCAGCTGATGGCCGAACGCGGCATGTTCCAGACCACCGACCTGGTTCCCCTGCTCGCCGAACGCGGCATCCAGCTCTCGCGCGAGCAGGTCTACCGCCTGGTCACCCAGGCCCCGCAGCGCATGAGTATGGACACCCTGGTGGCTCTCTGCGACATCCTCGACTGCACACCCAACGACCTCATCAAGCCCGAAGTCGTCAACGTTCAGGTCCGCAAGACCGCTGGCGGTGACTCCGACGTCGCCCCGCCCACGCAACCGCGCCGGACGGTCGTTCGCCGCCCCGGCACGTGAGCGCCCCAGTGAGCCGGCCCAGCCGGGCCAACACTCGCGTGCGCCGCAACCGAGCCGAATTGGACGGCTACAGAGCCGACTTGGTACGCCACGTTCAGGCCGTTGCCGGATCAGAACTCACCTCCAGCGAGGCTCAGCGCATCCTGGAGACAGCCAGCGCCTGGGAGCCCCGGCCCGCCCGGGCTCTGGCCGCCCACTTGGCCGAACACCCCGACGGGCTTACCGTACCGATATCCCACAGCCCGACAGCTCTTCCCAGGCTCCTGCTGGAACTGGCCGCGGCAGGCTACGCCGTCACCAGGCTCGCCTGCGCACGCTGCGGACGAACCGACGACCCGTTGCCTCGTAACTCGCCCGTCGGTCGCCTCTGCAACTGGTGCGTCGAACGTGACCGCCTTCAGCAGTGCACCCGATGCGAACGTCAAACTCGCATCCACAGCCGTACGGCAGACGGCCCGGTCTGCCGCTCCTGCTTCCAGAAGGACCCTGCCAACCACCGTCAGTGCGACCGCTGCCAGCGACTTCGCCCCACCAGCCGGCGCCCGGACGACACGAACCTCTGTTCCTCCTGCAGCCCTCGACCCAAACGCGCCTGCGTCCACTGCGGCACCGTCGCCCGCGCCAGCACCATCACAGACGCCGGCCCGATCTGCCCCCGCTGCTACGAACGGCCGACGCGCCCATGCGGCCTCTGCGGACAGAACACCATCATCAAGATCCGCGCCACGGACTCGAGCCCTGACATCTGCGAGCCGTGCTCGCGCTGCTGCACCGCGGTCTGTGAGGCATGCGGCCATCGAAGCCGAGGGGCTGTTCGCAGAGGCGGCACCTTCCTCTGTCACAGCTGCCAGCCACGGACTCCTCGAACTTGCGCTGACTGCGGCAAATCCAAGCCTGTGACCGCGACCTACCCGGTCGGCGTGCTCTGCAGCACCTGCTACCACCACCGCCGACGCAACCCCCGAACCTGCGTCGAATGCGGCAAGACCCGCATAGCCGCAGGACGCAACTCGGAGGGCGGGGACCTCTGTGGCCCCTGCAGCGGACGCCCTGACCTGCACAGGACCTGCGGACAATGTGACTACCCCGGCGACATCTACGCCGACGGCCGATGCACTCGTTGTGCCATCACCGACCGAGTCACCCAACTTCTCGCAGGACCCGATGGCACGATCGCCCCACCGTTCCAGCCCCTTGCCGACGCGCTCACCCAAGCGGAGAAGCCCTGGTCGGTCATGAACTGGCTGCGGACCAGCGCCGCGGCTGGACTCCTCGACGAACTCACCACGGAGCACACCGAGATCAGTCATGGGCTCCTCGACCGGTTGTCTCAGAGCACGGTCACACGCAACGTCCGGCACCACCTCGTCACGACTGGAGCCCTCCCCGAACGCCACGAGACCTTCGCCCGGCTCGAGCTCTGGGCGAGAGCCACCCTCGAAGCCCTGCCCCCACACCAGTCCCGGATCATCAGCCCCTTCGCGGAATGGCACGTCATCAGGGACGCACGTCCCCGAGCGGAGCGCGGGCGCTACACCCCCGGCGCCGCGACCGCCGACCGTGGCAACATCCGAGCCGCCATCCTCTTGCTGAACTGGCTCGACCAGCAGCAGCTCACCCTCTCGGACGTGCGCCAGGAAGACCTGGATCTGTGGCTTACGCAGAACCCCACCCGACGGAATGCCGTCAACTCCTTCGTCCGATGGCTCACGAAGCGAAAACTGACCCGGCCGCTCGAGACACAGCTCGCGCGTAAGGGATTCCCTGCGAACTTCCAGACGGACGACGAGCACGAGAAACAGCTGCGGAGATGCCTCACTGACGAGGCTCTGCCCCGAGAACTCCGTATCGTGGGAGCCCTGATCCGCCTTTACGCACTCCCCATCGTGCGCATCAAGGAGCTCACTGCCTCCCAGTTCCACCAGAACGACGCGGGCGCCTTCCTCACCATCGATCGCCACCCCGTGCTGCTGCCTCCGACGCTGGCCCTGCTCATGAAGGCCCACATAGCCAGCCCGCAGGCCAGCTCGATGCTCAAGCCCCGCGCGTCTTCCGGGTCCGACTACCTTCTCCCTGGTCGACACGCAGGTCGACCCCTGAGCGCCAGCCACATCATCAAACGGCTGCGGAACCACGATCTCCCTACCCGCGCGGCACGCAACACGGCAATGATCAACGCCATCACCGATCTGCCGCCGATCGTGGTCAGCGACCTCTTCGGGCTCTCGGCCGCCACGACCTTCCAGTGGGCCAAATTCGCCCAACAGAACTGGACCGAGTACCTCGCACTCCGGGAATAGCCCAGGCATCAGACACCTGGGCGAAGCCCCGGAGAAGTACGTCTACCGGCATCGCGACTGCCTGCGTCTCACAGCAGATGGTCTCTCACTGTTGTGCTCCGGTCACCCTGCGGTCGATCCGTTCGTTGCAGATGACGTCGTAGGTGCTTCCGTTGAGGTCAACTGCGGCTCTGTCGTTGGTGTGCTTGCCGCCATGGCCGGTTCGGTGGCTGGCAGTTCGGTGGGTGGCGTCGGTTCCCGTGGCCGGTCCTGATGTGCCAGCCGTTCCTGATATCGCAAGGCGTCGAGCTCTTCTTTGAAGTTGTCGTAGTTCGGCACGGGCTGCAACGGCTCACTGCCGAGGTCGTACCGGCGCCGCATGTCAGCGAGCCGCGTCCGGCGAGCGTCACCTTCGTCTGTGTCTTCAAGTGCCTTCTCGATCTCACGGAAGAGAATGCGGGCACGATCTCGGATGACACCATCTGCGTGATCGCGCAGGAAACCCCGAACGAGCCGGGTGACGCGGTCTCGCTGCTGAGCGTCGTCCTCAACGGTCCTGGCGTCGTGCAGCAGGTCGGCAAGATGTCCCAGCAGTTGCCTGAAGTTCTCTCTAGTGGCCTCGGCAGCCTCCACGAGCACGCTGTCTCCGTCATCCGTGGTCGCGGCATCCAGCACCGACACGACTTCACGTGCGAAGCCAACCTTCTCGATGTGCTCTCCGGGAAAGACTAGGGAAAACGCCTTGACTGTTGCGTCCCAGACGTGCGGCTTCTCATCCATGGCCGTCTTGATGGTGCCCGGGGTGAGCTTAGCTGTGTTCTCGCATTCGAGGCCGATCACGTGCTCGGCGTATTGGCGGGCAGCTGCCGCGGCGACCGCGGGCGCAATGAGGTCTTCCGGCTCCTCGACGACCACACTAGGTTCGAGAGCCAGGCTGGCGTCTTTCGCCCATGAGCCGACGGAAAGGATGAAATTGGCGTTGATGAAGGACCGCCGGCCGACTGGGCTCTTGCGAAGTCGCGACGCCGCGTCGTTGCCGGACTTGTCGCTGTCCAGCAAGACCACACACGGTGGTTTGATTTCGTCCCGTCCCCGGGCCAGGAAGACCAAATAGGGAATGGCGCCTGCTGATCCAGCAGGCACGATCGTGACCTCATTGAGGTTGAGCGTCTGGCTGGGAGCCGCGCCACAGCCGCGCAGATGCGAGGAGACCCCGGCAAGCAGGACCTGGTCGGCGAGCCCTTCCACGAACAGATTGGCGCCACCGATGAACGCTGTTTCGGCAACAAAGGGGCCCAGCGAGGAGCGCAGCGGCTCGTAGTGGTTCCGACTTGCGTCGGTGACAACGCGTGTGCCTTCGTCGTGGCTGCCCTTGTCCAGTACACGGATTCGGTGCGCGGCATTGCGGTTGATGAGATAGGGCGAGTGCGTCACATAGATGACCTGTCCACCGGGTGAGGAGTCTTCCGGCTTCGCGAACTCTTCCAAGATGCGCAGGAGGTCCTGCTGGCCGACGCCGGACAGGTATGCGTCTGGTTCGTCGAGTAGCAGGATTTGCTCGCGTCCGCTCGGGCGCTGGTTGGCGCGAAGCTGAACATAGTAGGAGAGGAAGTATCGCAGGCCCCGGCTGCGTTCGGCGAAGGAGTACTCGGTCTCGGTGCGGTCCCGAATCGTGAAGGCGACTTCCCGCTCTCGCGGCGACAGAAGAAGTCGAAAGTCGCGGTCCTGTGCCCACCACTTCGGGAAGTTAAGATGTTTGGCGATGGCGTCGTTCATCCGCTGAATGATTGCGTTGACTTCTCCTTCGCGCTCGGCAGTTAGTGCGGCGTCGAGATCACGGAACGCAGCGGGATCGATTCGTGCGACATCGATCAGGAGGCTGCGTCCGAGCTCAAACTCCTTCTCGCGAGCCTGGGCGACGATGGGATCGACTGCTGGCGGCGTGAGGAAGCCGGAGATCCTGGACCATAGGGCGGGCACTTCGTTGTCAGCGACGTCGGACTTGGGAAGGGAGTCCAGAAGCCGACGGCGACCCGCGCGGTCCGGGTGACCATCGATGGTCTGTCCGGCCAGCCGACTGATCGGCATGCTCGCCGGCAAAGCGACCTCCGTCTCCAGCAGAAATACGTCCGGAAACGTAGCGCGAAGATCCTTCTCTTCTTCTGTCGTAAGATCACGGCGGGCGGTATTACGCGCCGTGAAGACGAAGGAGGCTCCGCTGCCCGAACGGACGTAGTGCAACTCGCGCGCATCGTCTCCGGAGTATCCCAGAGACTCCATCAACTCGACGTCTTCGTCCGTCTCTACCGAGAAACGTCCGGCAAAATCTGAGACGCGGCGTTCCCCGTGCTCCACCGAGTACAAATCCGAGTAGCGGCAGAAATCACGACGATCAACGGGGTCTTCGGTCAACAGCATGCTCACTGCATCAAGCAGGTGGCTCTTACCCGACTCATTGGCACCGACTACTGCAGTGACATAAGGATCGACGTCCAATCGTACGAACGGGTACCAGCCGAGGCTGGTTCGTTCCCACTCCAACGCGCTCGCCTCCCGGTGGGCCTTGCGCTCGTAGTCGAAGTTGAACGAACGGAAGAACCGGACGTAGACACGGTCCAGTTTCATCGGCCCCCCTAGGGTGACGTGTTGATCTGCGCATTCTGACACCGAAGCCCGTGAGTCGTACCCAAACAGCAGGACTGTTGAGTGCCCGCTGACCTTGTGGCTGACGACCTGCGGGAGGCGGTGGTTCCGCTGGTGCCTCCTTGTCGGCTCAGACGACGTCGGTTTCCGGGCGGTTGCCGACGGATGACCGGGCTGCGTTGCGGGGCATCGTCCACGTACCTGTGCATGAGCTGGCGGAGCACCTCGCCCCCGAATACTGCAAGGTTGGAACACTGACTCTTCGCCAGTCGGGGATGTCCTCGTGGCCGACGAGGGGGACCACGGCGCTCGGCGGGATGCCGGCCTCCTCGTGCAGTTCGCGCAGGGCGGCGTCGCGCAGGCGCTGGTCGGACGGTTCGTTGTGCCCGCCGGGCGCCAGAAGTTTCCCGGACGCCTTGTGCAGGATGTGGAGCACGTGCCGTTCACCGTTGATGACGATGGCGCTGCAGGTCACGTGGGCGGGGAAGGTCTTGCGGCTGGTGGGATCGTCCGTGCCCGCGAGTACGTCGAAGAGCATCGTCAGGGAGGCGCGCTCGTCCGGGTGGCGGGCGAGGTACGCCTCGGTGACGGTGCGGACGTGTCCGGTGGAGGGTGGCAACGAGGTCACCTTTCGAAGTGGCGGAGCCAGGTCCTGGCGATGGTGTCGCGGTCGGCCGCCGGCATCTCGTGCAGTCCGGGCTGGAGCCGCGCGTGGCTGAGTGCGGCGGTGGCGGCGAGTATCTCGGCCTGGACGAGGTGGATGTAGGTGCCGACGGCGGCGCCGTGCACGAAGTTGACGGCACCGCCGTCGGCGAGAACGTAGAAGTAGTGGCCGGTGACCTCGTACCGGGTCAACTGGGGTCCGACGGGCTGACGTTCGTAGAGGTCGTCGAGGCTGCCCAGTTCGAGTTCGTCCTCGGAGGAAGTCACCGATCCGAGGTACGCGCCGTTGCGCAGGGCGGCGAAATCCTCGTGCCGGAGGGCGAGATTGCCGGTGGCACACAGGACGAGATCCGCGTCGTGAACGGCCTCGGTGGTGGAGGCGCTGGTGTGGAAGCCGAGGGCGTGCGCCTGTACCCGCTTGACCGCGTCGTTGTCGTACACGGTGACGCGCAGGTCCTGGGCACGCAGGGTCTGCGCAATCGAGCGACCGATCTTGCCGAAGCCGATGACGCAGGCGCTGCGGCTCGTGAGGATGTCCCCGCGGGCGCGGACGAGGGCGTCGGTAGAGAACACGATGGACCGGCCGACGAGGTGGTCCTCGCAGTCCTTGAGCGGTGAGCGGGCCACGGACACGACCGGGCACGGGAGCGAGCCGAGGCCCGCGTACCGCTGGTGTCCGTTCTCGGTGTCTTCGACGACGCCGAGGATGCGGCCGGAGAACTTGTCCACGAGGGTGTCGAGGCTGGCTGCGAAATAGCCGCCGATGTCGACCAGGACGACGTCCTGGCCGCCGGCCGTGTCCTCCAGGTAGTGCAGGGCCTGGGTCTCGTCGGTGAACCGCTCGCGGCTCAGGTCGTGGACCGGCAGGGTGCGGCGGACGGTGTCGAGGGTCGGCTGGTGGATTGACCGGGGCTTGGGGAGAACAGCGCCGATCGTGGACACCGCGGTCATGGCGCGCAAGAACGCAGGTCGTTCCTGGAGCAGGTGCGTGATGACCAACGTCGTGATCGCCTGGCCAGCGGGGAACTGCGCGGTGATCCTTCGGAAGAAGGCGTCCAGCCGCGCTCGCTCGGGGGTCTCCATGAGCACTCCTCTCGTGATCCGATTGGTGCGCCTAGGCGGCACGGCTGTAGTCCGGCACCGGGGAGGCCAGCGCCTGCATGTGGGCGCGCAATCCGCTGTGGAGGTCGACGCGCGGCTGCCAGCCGAGGACCTCTCCCGCACGGCCGGGGTCGGCACGCGTGAGGAGGACGTCCCCGTTGCGCACGTGGTCCTGGTGGAGCTGGATCTCGCGGCCGGTGAGGCTGTTGGCGATGTTGATCACGTCCAGCAGGGACGCGTTCGAGCCACCGCCGACGTTGATGGTGCCGTGCGCGTTCGGGACGGTGCCGGCGGCGATCGTGGCGGCGACCACGTCGTCGATGTAGGTGAAGTCGCGGCGCTGGTGGCCGTCTCCGTAAAGGCGCAGGGGTTGTCCGGTCAGGGCGGCGTACAGGGCGCGGTGGGTGAACATGTCGGCACGCTGCCGGGGGCCGTAGACGGTGAAGTACCGCAGGGCGACCACGCTGGGGCCGACGGGGCGCTCGGCGTAGGCGAGACAGAGCTGCTCCTCGGCCAGCTTGGTCACGGCGTACGGGGAGGCGGGGTTGGGGCGGTCGGTCTCGCGACTCGCGTCGCCGTCGGTCGGGCCGTAGACGCTGGAGGAGGAGGCTACGACTAGCCGGGATACGCCGATCCGGGTGGAGGCTTCGAGGACGCGGTGGGTGGCCAGCACGTTGGACGCGAGGTAGTCGCCGAACTGCGGTCCCCACGAGGGCCGTACGCCGGGGATGCCGGCGAGGTGGAAGACGGTGTCGGCGTCGATCAGGATCGGGTCGATCGCGCAGTGGAGGAGGTCGGCCGTGACGTGGTGGTATCCCGGGCGACCCCGCAGCGCGGCGAGGTTGGCGGCGGCCGTCGGGTCGGTGGACGGGTCTCGGCGGTCCACGCCGATCACGGTGGTGCCGGCCTGGACGAGGGCGTGGGCGAGGTGGGAGCCGATGAATCCGGCGGAGCCGGTCACCACGGCCCGTCGGGGGGAAGCGTTGGTCGGGGGCTGCTCGTGCTGTGGCACGGAGATCTCCAGAGTGGTGTCGTCTAAGGAGCTGGTCAGGGGAGCCGCGACAGGACGGTTCTGCCGTGCGCGCTGAGCGCGGCGTCGTTCTCCTGGTGGCCCTTGACCAGGGCTGTGGCCGCCTCGATGGCGCCGAAGGACTCCAGGAGGCGTCGTTCGAGGTCGTTGGGTGAGCGTCCGTAGCCGTCGAAGAAGGCGGTGCGGAGGTGGGGGGCGGCCTGCCAGCGTCGGAATTCGAGCCGGGCGAAGTCGCGGACCCTGGCGTCGCGTCGCATGTGCTCGAAGTCGTAGATGCCGAAGGTGTCGCCGAGCAGCCAGTTGCGCGGCTGGTAGTCGAGGTGGCAGATCGCGCTGTCCATGTGGCTGGTGCCCAGGATGACCGCGTGGTGCTTCAGCAGGTTCTCCTCGGCCGCGTCGAGCAGATCGGCGTGGACGGCCCGGTCGATCCACCCCTGGAACCGCTCGGCGAGTGAGGCGCCGACGGCACCGCCCTGGGGCATAGCCGTGGCTCGGTGCAGCTTGCCCAGCACGTGCCCGGCCTCGTGGTGGGCCAGCTCCTCCTCCGGCGAGCCCGGAGCGAAGGCGTCCGCCCGGTCACCTGCGAGTGCGGTGAGCAGCAGGGTGCGGGTGGCATCATCCCGGCCGACCAACACCGGTGCATGGCCGGTCAGATGGGTGACCCACGCCCCGTAGGCGTGGAGTTCTCCGGCGTACCGGTCTCGCTCCGCGTGCTGCTTCGCGATGTACTGACGCCCGTCACCGGCCACCAGGCGTACGACGCGGGGCGGGAGCGCGGGGTCCGCAGCGATGTCGACTGTGCCGAGGAGGAGGTGCGCCAGTTGTATCCGGGGGTCGCGCGAGGTCGCGATCACGGGGTCGGCTCCGGCGTGAGGAGGCTGAGGTGCTCGGTGTCGTTGTGCCGGTCGAGCATCCAGCGGGTCTGGCCCAGGCGGTTGCGGTGGTGCTGCCAGCGGGTGATCGAGGCGTGGTTGTGGGTGAATCCGGCGGGCGAGCCGATCGGGATGCCGAGCAGCAGGGTGTGTGCGGTGATCACCGTCTCCCCGTGGGCGGCGAAGACGACGCGCTTGCCGTGGTTCTCCTCGATGAGCTGGCTCAGGTTCCTGCTGGCGCGCTTCAGGAACCCGTTCCAGGTGTCGGAGCCGTTGGCCCAGGGCGTGTCGGGGTGGGCGTGCGGCCCGCCGTCGGCGGCCGTCTTCACCGCGTCCCAGGGCTGGCCGTCGGCGTCGCCGTGGACCGGGCCGTCGAGTCGCTCGTCGTGGAGCACGGGGATCTGGAGCGTCTGGGCGATGATCTCGCCGGTCTGGACGAGGCGGATCCGCGGGCCGGTGTAGATGACGTCGAAGGGCTTCTTCAGGTGCTCGGTGGCCAGGCGGCGTGCGGCCTGTTCGGCTTGGGCGCACCCGAGGTCGGTCAGGCCGGTGCAGGTGCGCGGGCCCCCGACCAGGCCGTCGGCGTTGCACTGGGCCTGGCCGTGCCGGACGAAGACGAGTTCGGTGGTGATCATGAGGCTCCTCGGTGCGTGAAACGGAGGGGCAGGCTGTAGTGGTAGCCGTTGCGGCCGACGTACGGGGCGGTGAGCACGGCGTGCAGGCCCAGGAAGCTGTCGAGCTGAGCCCGGTCCGTCGTGCCCAGCCGGGCGTCGTAGCGTCGGGCTGCCGAGTTGTACGCGAGCAGGGCGGTAGTGACGGCTTGGTCCGTGAGCGGCCCGTAGGTCAGGTGGAGCGTCGCGACGAGCTTGGCGAGGTCGTAGCCCAGCGGGGCGAGGGACAGGTCGTCGGTGTCGACGGCGACGATGTCTTGTGCGGTGATGATGAAGTTCCGCGGGTTGCTGTCCTTGTAGAAGGCGCACGGGCCCTCGGCGGTCGCCTGCAGCAGGCCGAGCATCGCGTGCAGGGCCGTCTTGTTGGGCAGGTAGCCCTGCTCGTGGCGTCGCCGTAGAGCGACCTCCCGGGGACCGAGGTAGTCGTCGAACTGCGTGCCGTCCTCGAAGTGGTGCGGGGTGTCCAGCGACGCGGAGTGCAGGTCGCTGGCCCAGGCGGCACCGTGGGCGTGGCCGAGCAGTTCCGCCACGCGCGGGAGGTCCTCGGGACGTACGGGGCGGCCCTCGATCCGTTCGAACGTCAGGAACCGCGGTCCGGCAGTGTGGAGGGCCGGCTGCCGCAGCGGCTTGGCGTGCGCGGTGAGCCACCGGTAGTGGCACACCGCCCCCGCCGCGCGCTCCGGTTCCGCGTAGTGCTTGGTGAACGAGGCGGGGCTCATGCCGGCTCTCCTCCCTCCTTCGGCTGGGCGACGACGAAGGTGATCCGGGACCGGGTGGTCAGCGGCTGGTCGGGAAGGAACTCGTGCAGGGTCGCCGCCAGGGCACCGGGGTTGCCGTACAGGCCGGGCGCCAGGTCGTACTTGGGGTTGGTGGCCAGGTACTGCGCCGTGTGGTCGTGGCCGTCGAAGGTGAAGACGTGCTCCTCGTCCAGGACGGCGATCACGTCGAGCGAGGAGGCGGCCACGTCGGCGAGGTTGCCGCTGTGGGCTGCGGTGTAGAGGCTCTCGTGCTGGGCGGCACGCAGATCGAGGCCGGCGGCGGCGACCAGCTGGTCCATCTCCCGGTAGCTGTCGAGGCCCTTGGTGACGAGCACGGCCACACCACCGGGGGCGAGGACCCTGGCGATCTGTCCGACGACGTCCTGGGGGCGCGGCGAGTGGTAAAGGCAGAACGCCGCGACGACGATGTCGCTCGACCCGTCGGGCAGAGGGAGGTCGTGGAAGTCGCCTTCGACGAAGTCCACCGTGCTGTCGGGCAGGTCCTTGGCGCGCTCACGGGCCTGGGCGAGCAGGGAGGGGGCGGCGTCCAGCCCCACGAGGCGCTCGGGCCGGAGCTGCTCGGCGATGACGCGGCTGCTCGTGCCACGACCGCAGCCGATGTCGAGCACCACGCCGAGCCGGTCGGGCCGGGCGTGATGGGTCTGCACCAGGCTGACGATCGTCTCGGGCACCGGGTGGCCGGCGGTCTTGGCGCGCATCAGAGCGCTGGTGCGCCCGGCCAGCCGAGAGGCGTGTCCGTACAGCTCCGACTGTCGGGCGGGGTCCAGGAACGGATTGGGCTCGTTCATGCCGCACCCCCTGGCCGGGGGCGCGGGCCGGTCAGGACTGCTCGGCGGCGACCTTCCGCAGCCAGCGGCGCGTCTGACGCCGGTTGGCCAGCAGCACCACGTCGGTGCCGGAGCCGAACTCCTCGATCTTCGCCATCACGCGGGGCCGCATCTTGCGCCGGTACCTGGCGACGTACTTGATCACGCCCCAGTGGATGCGGTTGTGTACTCCGTTGCCCTTGTGCCCGGCCCCGTGCCTGATCTGCCGGGAGAAGATCCCGTACAGCGCCGCCACGGTCGACACGTCCATCAGGACCACCGTGTCGCAGGCTTCGAGCCGTACCTGCAGCGTCGAGTTGTAGTTGCCGTCGATCACCCACCGCGGCTGCGCGACCAGCTCGCGCTGGACGTCGGTGAACTTGTCCATCGGCAACGCGTTCCACTCGTCGTCGTAGAACGCGGCGTCCAGGTGTGTCACCGGGGCGTCGAGGATCCTGCCCAGTTCGCGGGCCACGTGGGATTTGCCGCTGCCTCCGCAGCCGACGATGGCGACCTTCTTCATGGTGCTCCAGCGTAGAGAGGTTCGGGTGTCCGGCGAGCCCATCCTCCGGGACGCGCCCGGAGGATCCGCGCGCCGTGGTCGATCGAGCGGTCTGCATCAGGCAACCCCCCGCTCCGTCGCGGTGGCCTGGACGAGGCTGTGCAGGACGGACTCCAGGGTGTTGACCTGCTTGCACAGGCCGAAGAGACGCAGCCGGTCCACGCACGCGGCGATCAGGGCGGCGTGCTGCTCGGTGCCGGCGATCTCGCGCAGGTAGGAGAGGCGTTCGAGCACGTCGCTGCCGGAGCGCACGACCAGCTCCTTCGGGACGAACCGGTCGGCGAAGCGGATGTCCCCCGGGGCCAGCGGCAGGCAGCCGGCGAGCACGGCCTCGAAGATGCGCTGGGTCATCTGCCCGACGGCGGCGTACCGCTCGGGCAGCATGAGCACCGTGGCCAGGGACCGGCCGTAGACGCCAGCGGCGTCCTCGAACGGGATCCGGCCCGCGAACCGGACGTGCGGCCAGCGGCCGGTCTCGGTCCACTTCCCTGCGACCAGGTGCTCGACGCGGGCGGCTGCCGGGGCGAAGAAGCGGTCGAAGGACTCGTCGCGGTCGTACTGGTTGCCCACGTAGCCGAGCGCGAGGTCCCGGGGCCGCGCCTCCAGGGCGAGGGCATCGGCCTGGGCGAGGAGGTCCTCTGCGACGGGGAAGAGCAGCGAGTGCGCTCCGGGGGTTGGCGCGAGCGCGGCCTCGCAGACGCGGGTGTGGGCTGTACGGCGCCACACGCTCTCGGCGCGCAGGGTGCGGTCCTTGTCCCAGATGACGGTGGGCGTCCGGTGCCGGGCCGTGTAGTGGTTGATGAGCTGGGCCTGCCGGTGGAGGTCGCAGGTGTGCCCCTCGCTGCCGCACACGGTGGTGTTACGGCCGGGGATCGCCCAGCGCCACTCCAGAAACAGAGCGTCGATGCCGGGCAGGCCGTCGTCGAAGGTGTACGCGCCGCCGAGGTCGTCATCGGCTTCGAGGCGGTCACGGTCGGGCTGGAGGAAGACGATCTCGTGACCGCGGGCAAGGAGGGCGTCGATGAAGGGGCGGCGGTGGCTGCGGCCTCCGTCGGGGGTGTCGGTGACGCCGTTGCCGAGGAAGCCCCAGAAGCTGTATCCGATCTTCATTTGGTGATCCACCGCCCTTCGAGGAGCAGGGCGTCGAGGCCGGAGTTGGCCAGGCAGTCCAGGGCCATCTCGGGTGTCCCGCAGATCGGCTTGCCCTTCACGTTGAGGGAGGTGTTGATCAGCACGGGGATGCCGGTTCGGCGGCCGAAGGCGGTCAGCACCGCGTGCATGAACGGGTTCTGCGACCGGGTGACGGTCTGCAGGCGGGAGGTGCCGTTGGCGTGCACGATGGCCGGCACCCGCTCGTGCGTCAGGTCCGTCACCCCGGAGGCCATGGACATGTACGGGGCCGGCTGGCCGAGGGTGAAGAACTCGGCTGCGCGCTCGGCCGGGACCATGGGGGCGAAGGGCCGGAACGGTTCGCGGAACTTCACGGTGGCGTTGAGCCGCTCGACGACGCCGGGCTCCAGCGGGGAGGCGAGGATCGAGCGGTTACCCAGGGCACGCGGCCCGGCTTCGACCCCTCCCTGGAAGAGTCCGGCGATCACGCCGTGGGCGAGCTGGTCGGCGAGGAACTCGGCGGTCTCGATGCCGAGGGTCTTCTGGTGGAGGCCGGGCCAGGGGGTCAGGTCGAGGGGCTGGTCCTCGTAGGAGGGGCCCAGGTAACAGTGGCGGGCGATGCCGGCGACCGGGCGAGGCGTGCGCGCGTCGACGTGGACGGCGAGCGCGGCCCCGATCGCGGTTCCGGCGTCGCCCGGTGCCGGCGGGACGAACACCTCGTCGAAGATGCTGGCTTCGATGATCTTCCCGATGCTCACGCAGTTCGTTGCGACGCCGCCGCCCACGCACAGGCGCCGGGAGCCGGTGAGCACACGGGCGCGGCGGGCAAGGTGAACCATCACCTGCTCGGTCCGCTCCTGAAGGGCAGCCGCCAGGTCTCGGTGGACGTCGGTGAGCGGCTCGCTCGGGTGCCGCTCGGGGCAGGTCTCGGCGACGAACCGCCGGGATGTTCTCGGGTATCCCGAGGTGAGGGTGCGCGTCGGGAAGTAGCCGGGGTGGATGCGAAACCCCGTGGCCGTCGTGCGGACGGCCGTGGTGAACAGGTGCCGGAAGCGGGCTGGGTCGCCGAGGGCGGCCAGCGCCATGACGGTGCCTTCCTCGTCGCCCCGCCGCCAGCCCAAGTGCTCGGTGACGGCGCCGTACACGTAGCCGAGGGAGGCCGGGTCGTTAATCGCTTCCAGGGTGTGGACGCGGGGGTGCTGAACGCCGTGGCCGTGAGCGATCGTGGTGGTCTGCCGCTCGCCGAGGCTGTCGACGACGAGTACGGCCGCTTCGTCCCAGCCGGAGGCGGCGTAGGCCGTGAGCTGGTGGGCTCGGTGGTGCAGGACCGATGTGACGCGGGCCGAGGGGAACTGGCTGCCGAGGACGCGCAGCCGCCGCCGGGTGCGCAGGGCGACCTTGGCGAACCCGTGGGCGCGAGCCAGGCTGCGGCCGCGCGTGGCCGACGAGAGCGCCATGCGCAGGGCGACGGGCGACTCGGCGAGGTAGCGGACGGGCTGGAAGTTGTAAGCGACGGCGTCCACGTCGCTGGCGCTCAGCTTGGCCTGGTCGAGGAGCCAGCCCACGGCGCGAGCCGGGTAGAGCTTGGTGTGCTTCTGCTCGGAGAGGCGTTCCTCCTCGACGAAGCCGACGAGTTCACCGTCGACGAGAAGAGCGGCCGAGGAGTCGTGGGTGTACGAGCACAGGCCGAGGACGACGGAGGGGGTGCGCTTCATGGCGGCGGTCACCTTGCCCCTGCCGTCGCGGCGCGATTGGTCGAGCGCCGCTCCAGCTCTCCGTACCAGGCGGTGAGGGCTTGGCCGAGGGGCCCGTCGATCGTGTCGGCCGCCCGCCACGCCTGCCCGCGCTTGCCGTCCTTCCACAGCCGGTAGCTGCGCAGCGTCTCGGCCATCGCGTCCCAGCCGGGGTGGCCGGTCACGTCACGGGCCTCGACCTGGTCGAGCAGGCCGCCGAAGCCGTTCCAGGGTGTTCGCAGGTCGGGCATGATCTCGCTCGCCGGGAGCGAGGTGAGCATGTCGGCCTGCTCGATGTGCTCGTCGTAGATGTGCAGCGAGCCGATGTGCAGGTGAAACTCCCCGAGTTCGGCGTCGAGCCATCCGGCGACCAGCTCGTGCAGCACGGTGTAGAAGAACACGTCGTACGGCATGCCGATCCATACGTCCTGGCCGCGCATCATGGTCGCCATGTGCAGGCGGCCGGCGCGCAGGTGAAACCGGAACCCAAGGGTGCACGGCACGTCCTTGTGCCCTGCGGCGTCCTGGGCCGGGTCGTAGAGCTGGATCAGGGCTCGCCGGGAGTCGGGGTCGGCTTGGAGGATCTCGACGACGCGGGCGAGCTGGTCGACCTTGCCGGCCCAGTTCCGCATCCTGGGGCCGTACGCCCCCAGGAGGACGCCTTCGTCGGCGAACTGCCGCAGCCGGTTGTTGTAGTCGAAGATCCACGGGGCGTCGGAGCCGGACAGGTGCCAGACCGTCTCGGCGACGGCGAACGCCGGATTCACGATGCGGGCGGGCGGGGCGTAGAGCAGGCGGGCACGCGGCTGGGTGAGCAGCAGGTGCACATCGCGGACTTCGTGGGTGGCCATGCCCCGGGGGCTGATCTTCTCGCCGGACTTCGCCAGCGTGACGGCGCCGGAGAACAGCTCGGCGATGCTGTCGGCCGTGAGGGATGTCATCGGACGGATGCTCCTTCGTCCTTGGGCGACGCAGTGGCGCCCGGATGGTGGTGGGTGGAGTCGTCGGCCCTCGGGCCGGAGGTGGCGCGGTCGGTGATGAGCCGGGCGATCCGAGTGGCGCTGTCGCCGCGCCACCGGCAGACCGCGTCCAAGGCCGCCCGCGGGATCGGCGCAGGGCCCGCGCGCAAGCCGGAGAGTGCTTCGGCGACCTCACCGGCGGCCTCGCACCGGGTCGCCAGTCCGTGACTGGTCAGGCCCAGGGTGCGTTCGCCCGGCGGGCCGATTTCGAGGACCGGGATGCCGAGCAGCGCGGCTTCGATCCCGCACGTCGAGTACGCGCTCGCCAGGATGTCCGCGCCAGCGACGCAGCCTCGGGCTCCGACTCGGGGATCGACCACCGCGATGGGCGGCCCGGCGTCCCGCTTCACCAGAGCGGTGAAGGCGTCGGCTCCCTGCGCCGGGTGTGGAGCGATGACGAGCCCCCAGTCGCCGTCCGCCTCGGCGAGCCCGTCCAGGAGGAGGTCCGCGTGGGACTTGAGGTGATCGGGGTTGAAGGGCTGGCAGGCCCACACCGCGATCCGGGTCGGCGCGCGTCGGCCCCCCGGAGCGAGCAGGTTCTCCAGGTACCGCCGTTGTGTCTGGCGGCTCAGGCTGGTGAGGACGTCGAAGCGGGGCTGCCCGAGGACGTGCACCTCGGCCTCGGGGTGGCGCGCCCACTCTCGGCCCAGGGCAAGGTCCCGCTCGCCCATGACGATGATGTCGCGGCTGTGCAGGGCCGGCCAGGCGACCGATTCCGGCGTCCACGCCCCGTGCTGGACGTGCACCGAGTTCGCTCCGTGCCGCTCGGCGGCGTGCGCGGCCAGCACGCCCAGTGGGCTGGTGTCGTTGCTCAGCAGGACGGTGTGCGGCCGGGTGGTCGACAGGATGTCGTCGAGCCAGCTCTCCGCCCGCACCACCGTCCGCCACGACGGTTGGGTGCAGCCCCCGCTGGTCTCCAAGAGAACGGACAAGAGCTCTACGAGCCGGGCAAGTTGGATGCCGTGGCCTTCCACTTGGACGACGTGCTCGTCGTCGGGGCGGTGGAGGCCCTCGGCGGTGCCGGAGACGGTGAAGAGGTCGCTCGGAGCCGCTCGCAGCTCGAAACCCATTGCCGGTCCCGAGCTGCATCGCTCGGCGGCATCAGTGGCGAGGTCGAGCAGGAGGCTCCTCTGCCCGCCCCGCGCCAGCTCGGCGAGAACGGGGGGCAGCGTGGCGGCATGGCGGGAGGTCCACGACAGCGCCAGAACGTCCTGCCGTCCGAGATCCGAGGGGAGCGGACTCGGCTCCGTGTTCGCCGTACTCGTCCGGGCGCGGTTTCGGAGCTGGGCGGAGCGGGTCGGGTTGTGCGGTGCCGCAGCACCGAGCACGTACGCGACGCCGGACCATGTCACGGTGTAGGCCAGGTACTCCCGCGAGCTGCTCGAACGCAGTCCCACGAGACCTTCGTAGGGGGCCAGGATCAGGGGCCCTGGGGCGGAGGCGAACGGTACCCAGCAGTTCAGGGCCAGGAGCTTGCGCACGATCTCGGCGACGAAGCGTCGCACGGGGACGTGCTGAACGTGGAGCCAGTCGGCTCCGCCCGGGGTGGCAGCCCACTTGGCGCTGTAGCGGTCGACGGCCTCCACGACGTCTTCGACGCCGGAGCGCAGTAACTGCTTGTCGACGGCCGTCGCATCAAGCTCCGTCGTGTGGATGTGGTCGGTTCGCGCGTGCGCCAGGGCGCCGGTTCCGACGAGAGTCCACGTCGGCTTCCCGACGTTGGAGGAGCGGACCAGGCCGAGGCCACCAGTGGTGCGGGGGCTCACACCGTGCTCCCCTCGACGAGCTGCTTGGCGGGGAGGAGGCTCAGTAGTTCCCTGGGGGACGAGACCGTCTCCGGGGCGGGAGCCGTCGGCTGCCCGTAGCCCCACCCAGCGTGCACATAAGGGACGCCGGCGCGTGCGGCCGACTCCTGGTCGACCGCCATGTCACCCACGTAGACGGCAGAGGCGGGGTCGACTCCCAGGTCGACCAGTGCCAGGAGGAGCGGGTCCGGGGCCGGCTTCGTTCGGCCCGCGCCGGCGGGCGTGCGGATGGTCGCGAAGGGACACCCGAGGCGCGCGAGGAGCGGGGCCGCCCGGTCGACGTGCTTGGACGTCACGACGCCCAGCCGCCAGTCGGCGGCCACGAAGGCGTGGAGCGTCTCGACGATGCCGACGAACTCCTCCGCGAGGTGCGCGGTGGCCACGGACTCCGCCTCGTACGTCCTACGGACCGCCTCGGCATCGGTCACGCCCAGGCGCTCCATGATGTCCCCGAACTCGCGACCCAGGTGGCGCTCGTAGTCACGGAACGGGAGCGCGACGCCATGGACCTCCTGGACCCTCTGCCACGCCCTCCGCATCACGGGACGCGTGTCGAGGAGGACCCCGTCGAGGTCGAGGAGAAGAGCGCGCGACCCGTGGTCGCTCGGCGCGGCCGGGGCGGGTGGCGATCCGCAAGCGGGAACGGTCATGATCATCCTCTCGTCAGGGTGTCGTCGTGCCTCAGAGGGCCGAAGCCGGGGCAAGTTCCAACTCGGGGTACTGGGCCGGACCGCCGGCCTCCTCGAACGCCGCGTCGAGCAGCGCCACGTGCAAGCGGTCCCATCGCCCTCGGGACTGCAGAGCACGCCCGTGGCGGGTCAAGGCCCACGCCTTGAGGGCCGTCGGGTCCTGCATGAAGTTCCGCGCGTTCTGCCGCAGGACGGCGGGGGTGAACACCCTGAGATTGAGGCCGGTGCGCCAGAACTCAAGCCACCACTGGCACATCAGGAGCGGACCCGATTCGTCGTCCTTGACGTGATCGGGGTGGTTGCGCACCCAGATCGGGTCCAAGTCCGGGTGTGTGGTGGCGACTTCGAGCATGCGGCCGTGGGCCTGGTGCACTGCCAACTCCAGGGACTGGCGGTGCTGCTGGCGACGTTGGGCGATGTGCACCGCGGACGCGAGGGCGATGGTGGTGGCCAGAGCGAGAACGGGACGGTTCATCTGCGACCTTTACTCGGGGATGGATGGGGCGGTGCGGCAACCGGCGGCGGCATCCGGGGCAGTGGTGGTCGCCGTCGTGCTCGCTTGAGGAGAGTCAGGCCGCGTCCGGCGGGCCGTCAGCCGAAGGCGAGGTCAATCCGTCCGGCACGGCCGGCAGGCGCGCGAGCCGGTGAAAGCGCGAGAGGTCGAAGCCACGCCCCTGAACCTCACCAGCGGGCACGGCGAAGAGGTCGATCCCCTCTTCGCTGGGTGCCGAAGGGGCGGCCTCCCTGATGGCGAGGAGCGCTTCGCCCTGCTCGCGGTACGGCAGGAGGCGCGGCGCACGATCGATGTGTCCCTCGAAAGTCATGGTCAGCCCTCGGTCAGGTGTATTTGAAGGTGAAGACGAGCACGACGCTCACGGTGACGATCAGGGCGATCTGGGCGCTGATCTGCCGCCAGCCCCAGCCCTTCCTGTCCATCCAGCGCAGCGGACGCCTTCAAGTCGGCGCGACGGGCTCCTCGGAGATCACGAGGTGGAGAAACGCCCGGCAGTGCTCGCCCAGGTGTTTGATCACGGCGTGGTACTCGTCGTCATCGGAGCTGATGTTGTGCCGGTCGAGGACGAGCACGCCGTCGGCCAAGCCCTCTCGGAGCTGTCGCTCGGCTTCCCGCCAACCAGGTCGATCCCAAGGCGGCGTGTAGACGCCCTGGCTCGCACTGGATGCCGGGAGGTACGTCGTGGTCACCGGGACCGCCACATCGTGGAGCCGGGCGGTGATCGCGTAACCGAGCTGGTCGGCCTCAGCCTGTAGCGTCCCCCAGTCCTCGTCAGGTCGGGCCCTCGGACTCGGTACCAGGCTGTACGCCAGCACGCGCAGCGGCTGATCGGCCTGCGCGCCGACGGTCTGACGGTAGAAGTGCTGGCGCAAGCCTCGGAGTTGGCCAGCTCGGGACCGGCGCTTCACCTGGGCAGAGGTGCGAGGCCAGCTGGGGTGGTCACGGCCAGCGGTCGGCGCCCCACCGCCCGTGTGCTTCTCTCGCCCCCGATCAAAGGCGACGAGGCTCAACACGTCGGCTCCGTGCTTGACTGCGTTGTGCGGCGACATGGGGGTGCCTCCGTGAGAGTGGGGATGACCGCGTACGTCGTCCGGCCGCCGTCCGCGACGCCCCACCGAAGCGACAAGCAGGCGACGAGGTGCAGCCCTCGACCGCCGAGGCCGGCGGCACTCGCACGTCGCCGCCTCGCCGGTGCCGTGCTGTCGTCGGTGACTCGGATTCGAAGCTCGTGCTCGTCGTGTCGCAGTCGCAGTCGGACGTCCCCGGAACCGTGAATGATCGCGTTGGACACCAACTCCGAGACGACGAGCCGGGCGTCCTCTGCCGGCGTCTCCGGCAACGACCAGTGCTTCAACACGGTGGCCGTCGTTCGTCGCGCTTGAGCGACGTGCACATCTACCGGCTCCATGGCCATCTCGAAGACGTGAGAGGCCAACGGACACCGAGCGGTCGAGGCGCCGACGGCGTGGGCGCCACCGTCGTCGCCCCGAGGTCGGGGCGGCGTTGCTGTCCGGTGCGTGGTCATGAGCACATCGCACCGTGGCTGCGCGATCCGGGACAGGGGAAACCGGAGGGGGGAAATCTTTGTCAAGGGGGGAAAACCAGGGGGGAGTTGAGGGGAGTATTGGCTTTCTCCCACGGATAGGGGTCAGACTCATGGCGGTGGACCCATTTGCCGAGTTGCTCCGTCACCTGCGGCGTAACGCGAATCGGACGCAGGACGAGCAGGCCGGTGCGATCAACGCCGCCTCCGGCCGGGCAACGGTGACCCGCCGGGAGGTGAACCGGTACGAGAACGGTGCGAACGTTCCGACGGACCACACCCTGGGGAACATCGCTTTGGCCTGTGGCGTCCCGCTGGAGCCGCTGCTGCGCGAGGCGAAAGCCGCCCGCGCCAGGCGGCGAGAGAAGAACAAGGCCGAGGCGGAGGACCTGGACGACGTGAAACGCCGAACGCTGCTGGGAGGCGCAGTCGTCGGTGCGGCTGCGGCTGCCGAGCCGTGGGGCCGGCTGGCCTACGCACTCAGCAAAGGTTCCAAGATCGACCCTGAGTCCGCGGGGGTGCTTATTGATCATGCGGCCACGTTGCACGTGGACGAGCTGAACGAGAGTGCGCTCAGCCTGCAGTCCCGCGTCGAGGCGCACTTGGACGCGATCACCGCAGCCCTTCCCCGCGCCGGAGCCCATGAGCGAGCCCTGATCATCGCGGCCGGGGAGACTGCCGCTCTTGCTGGGTGGGTCGCCTGGGACCTCGGCGAGCAGGACAAGGCCACTTCCTATTACGGAGTGACCTCGGAGTGCGCGAAAAGGGCTGGACACCCTCCGCTGCGCGCTCTCGCTCTGGGCTACGCGAGCTACGGTGCCCCCAGTCCAGCGAAGGCGCTGGAGATGCTTTCGCAGGCAGCTCAGGACGTACGCGGACGTGGCAACGCAACCGCCGCAGCGTGGGCTCTGGGCCGGTACGCGGAGGAAGCCGCCCAGTCAGGCGATGACGCTGGCGCCCTTCGTGCTCTCGACCAGGCCAAGTTTGCTTATGACTTCGCCGACCATATGAGCGAGCAGGCGTGGGTCCGCTTCGTGACGCCATACCGCATGGACTCGTTAACCCTCTCGGTCTACGGCGAACTCAAGCGTCAGGAGCTGACCGCCACGGCCGACTCCGCAGTCGAGCGCCTCGGCGGCGAACTACCCGAGTCCGGCGTGGTCGTCCTGGGTGACCTGGCGTCCGCCCTTCTACGCGGCGGCGACATAGACCGTGGGGCCTACGTAGCGCACCAGTTCGCCGCAGCGGCGGAGTCGAAGCCCAACACCATGGGCCGGCAGCGGGCTCAGGCCATCGCCGCCGGGCTCCCCGACACTGAGCATGACCTGGCCAGCCACCTGCTGACGTTCGCGACGCTGTGAAGCGTCGAAGCGCACGGGCTCGGCGAGAGCAAGGCGTTGTAGTGGAGACCTTTACCCCGGGCGCGTCTCGTCGACGACCCAGGACAGGTACGCCTCCGACCCTCCGGTCACAGGCAGCGTGACCCACTGGGGGACGTCGTACGGGTGCCTCTCGTGCAGCCATGCCTCCAGCGCGGGGAGACGATCCGACGACGTCATGTAGGAGATCCGCCACTCCTGAGCCGCCTCGACCTTCCCCTGCCACCAGTAGAAGGCGGTGATGGGCGCATCGATGTGGACGCCCGCCGCCAGTTTGCTCTCAACAGCGCCTCTGGCGAGGGACTTCGCCTGCTCCTCGTCGTCACTGGTCGTCTGCGCGATCACGATCTCGGGGTCCATGCGGCTACCTCTCCAGCTCGGGTACCGCGACCCTATCCACTAGTCCGATGAAGGCGGGCGGGAGGTAGTTACCGGCAGGGCTTGGCGATTCGTTGCCCGGCAGACCGCTCGGACGATCAGTTGTTCAATGTGTCGGGATCGATCGCTTACGGGAACGCAAGCCAGTCATCCTTCATCAGCGCTCGTGCGAAACCAGCGAGCCGTAGGGAACCGGATCGCGCATCAGGCCCGGAGTAGCTGAAGTCGCCTGAAAAGGCGCCGAAGTACGAACGCAGGGATCAGGCGTCGGAGCCCGAAGCGGTAGCCAAGGGCGCGCTCCATCGTGGTCACGATGTGCTGCTGGTTCCCCACCCCGAAGCCACCCAGGTTCATCTCGGCGGCGGCGGTGACAGGTGTGGCGTTCCAGGCATCGCTACAGGCCTGCTTGAAGGCAGCGTCGAGGTTGGTGAGGCAGTTGTCGAATACCTCACTGAGTACCGTGCTCTCCGTCGCGATCCAGGCGCGGCTCTCTGCGAGGGTCTCCTGGAGGTCGTGTCCGGTGATTGCGAGCGAGCTCAGGACCTCGGGATCGTCGCTGGTGCGGCGGCGTATCCGGTAGGGGTACTCGATACGTGCGACCAGAACCTTCACCGCGGCGGCGTAGCGGTCTCGGCGGACGGTCGCTCCAGCGCGCAGGCCGGTGAGGATGTGTCCGAGGGCTCCCGCGACGACGGAGGAGCCTAGGACGAGCGCGAGGATCGTGATCACAGATGTGGATGCCGTTTCTGGTGCGGTGAAGGGTGCCGGGCCC
Organism: Streptomyces sp. a15; assembly: GCF_059026085.1. Lineage (NCBI taxonomy): Bacteria > Bacillati > Actinomycetota > Actinomycetes > Kitasatosporales > Streptomycetaceae > Streptomyces > Streptomyces sp. A15. Next base: position 63,154 of record NZ_JBWLKM010000022.1, read on the forward strand.
ATCGGCGAGCCTCCTGTTGTGTCTCGGCGGTACGCAGCGGGTGGGTGCCGTGGGCGGGTTGGCCATGTGGTGCGTCTTCTGCCGGCCAGGTGCCGGAGCGGCGCCAAGCCTCTTCGTAAAGCAGATGTCGGTGAACGAGAGTGATCAGCGCTTCCAGGCCGTCCTCGGGGATCCAGCGCAGGGCCGCGTCATCGCTGGGGTACTGCAGGCACAAGTCCCTCAGCGGCGGCGGGTTGCGATGCTTGAAGGCACGGTCGGCCGAGTCGAGCGGGAAGGCGTGCACGGTGTAGTCGGGTCGGATGACGAGGCGGACACGTTCGGTGGGGTAGTTCTCGCGTTCCAGGGCGGGCAGCGGGCGCAAGGTGAGTTCGAGGAGCGCGGCTCCGCCCGGACCGACGCGGCCAGCCGCCTGCTCCACGCCGTAGACGGTATCGGCGTGGAGCAGGTGGTCGGCGGCTGCGCCTGGGTCGGCGAGCACCGCCTTCAGCGGGTACGCCATGACCGGGCCGGTCGCGCGGGCTGCTGCCCGTGCGGGGAGACGACGGCGCGTCCGGTGGAGGTGATGCTGCCGGCAGCCAGTGCGCGCAGCGCGTCGGTAGCGTTCTGGGACTTGGCCTGTGGGAACGGGTCTCCGATCAAGGTGTGCCAGATCTCGATGGCCGCAGCGTGCTGTCCGTCCTCTTCCAGACGTCGCGCCTCGGCCGCCCGTCGGGCGGTGGCGGCCAGCGTGGTGGCGTACGTATCGCGCTCGTCGATCGTCCACCCGGCGGTGAGATCGTCAACACCGGTCGGGTCGAGCACCGGGTGGGTGACCGCCTGGGCGGCGTGAGCCAGGGTGGTGGCGAGGGCCTGGGAGTGCTCAAGCGGGCCGGTGACGGCCGCGTAGGCGAAGGCCTCCCACAGCAGCCCGCAGGTGTCGTCGAGGACGGGGTTGCCCTTCTTGAACGACTTCAGCATGCGGACCTGGTGGACGAACCGTCCGCCGGTGGCCTGGTTGCGGGTGCTGATGATCCGGTTGAGCGTCCGGGTGTTGGACCACTCCCAGGTGTCGTTCTCCCTGTCAGCGATGTAGACGATCTCGCTGTCTTCAACGTCGAGCGCGGGGACCAGGTCGAAGGTGAAGTCCAGCTCGGCGAAGGTGACCTGGAGGGCGTGGGCAGGGGCGTCATCCACGTCGAAGAGGGCGTCGGGGTACTTCTCGGCGATGACCTCGCGGATGAGGCTCATCGCCTGGGCGGGGCCGCCGGGCTGACGCAGGGTCTTCTCCAGGCGCGGGTGCATCCGGATGACCATGTCGACGTCCTTGAGCGGCTTGAGCATCGTCTTGCGGGCGAAGCTGCCCTGCAGGAAGGTGGCGATGGCCAGGCCGGCGTTCACCAGGTGTTCGGTGATCTCGTTGTGCCGCTTCTGGGCGCTTTTGCGCTCGCGGCCATCGAGGTTGAGCTCCTCGTCGAAGGCATCGAAGGCGCCCTTGGTGCTGTCGTTCATCGTGCTGTCGCGCTCGTTTCTGCCGGCCGGGTAGATCGTGGTGCCCGGTGCCGGCTCCGGGGTCCCGTACGTGGTGGGGCGCCCGGGGTGGGTGCCTTCACTGGGGACAGACGACGTAACTCGGCGGTAGCGCGACGGGTGTGACAAGAGTTCAGTCGCAGTCGCGGCAGCGGCTGCTGGCGCCGTCGAACATGGCCGCCGGATGGACGACGAAGCAGGCCGTGCACTGGCGCTCGAACACCTTGCGGTCGCAGCCGCAGCGGTCGCAGTCGGGGCACGGGGCGGACTCGCAGCGGGCGCAGGCGCGGGCGAAGGAGGTGAAGTCCTCCCCGCAGTGTGCGCAGGTATAGCTGGCGGCCTCGGGGCCGTTGTATCGAACGGAGGGCGCGAAGGTCCTCCAGGGCGCGAGGTCGGTGACGGCGACGGCGAGGACGTAGCCGTCCATGGCCGCGGTCTGCAGGTACAGCTCCTCACCGGCGACGGCGCCGTCACGGTAGGCAAGCCGGCCACGTCCCTCGGCGTGTCCCTGGCCCGACAGGGCCGTGCGCAGGACCGGGACCTGGCTCTGGTCGCTGCCGCGCCGCAGTGGGGGCAGGCCGTGGGAGGCACCGAAGGCGAGGATGCCGTCGCGATCGAGGAGCAGGATGTGACCGGGAGCTGGGAGGCGTTCGCTGGCTTTCACGCACGCCGCCATACGGGAGGCATTGCTCACCCGCCACAGTGCGACTGCGGCGTCCGCCGTGGGGCCGGCGGCAGTGATATGGCGATCGGTGAGTGTGTCGGGCAGGAGGATGTCGGCGGCGAAGGCATCGCAGGCAGCATCCTCCAGGACGGCGCCACCGTCGGGCTCGGCAAGCAGGACGTCCATCAGCTCCACCACGGTCTGCTGCAGGTGGTGGCCCAGCTCATGGAGACCGGTGAACTCGCGGCGGGCCAGGCTGGCAGAGGTGGCGACGGCGAGGACGGCGGGAGTACCGGCGAAATAGGCACCGGAGACACTGCAGCCGCCGCCAGAGCGATCGTCGGGTACGTCCCTGACCTGAAGGCCGGGCCACTGCCGCAACTCGTCAAGGGCGCCGTCGCCCAGCCGCTGGGCAGCGCCGGGGTGGTCGCGCTGCAGGACGGTGAGCATGGCCTTGGCCTGGGTACGGGCCGCGGCGCGGCGCAGGTAGTCCATCACTCGCTCTCCGGGCCCAGGTGCACGTGGAAATAGCGGTCTACCCGAGCAGGCCAGTCCACTTCCGCAGGGCGCTCCTGACGCGCTGCCAGTGTGAGCGTGGCAAAGAGTGCCTGTCGGCGGGCTTCCTGTTCAGCGGTTCCGGTGAGGTGGGCGAGCCGACGGATCTGTTGGCGGCGGGCGGGGCGACTCAGCTCGTGCACCAAACGGTCGGGCAACGGCGGATTGGCAGCCAGGATCGCGTCCGCAGACATGCCCAGAGTCGGTGCGAGGAGGTGAGCTTCGGGCGGGGTGAGAGGTGTCTGCGCGCGCAGCAGCGCGAGGGCGCGCGGTGGCCTGATGCTCAAGCGATGGATCAGTTCGGTGGGGCCCAGGCCGCACTGCTTCAGCAGGGCAGGCAGACCGCCGCTGCCCGAAGGCGCCCAGCGCGCCGTCGCCAGCACGTCCATGGTGTCGGCGAGGGTGGAGCGGAACTCGGCCGCCTGTGATGCGGGGCTGGGAAGGGGGCTGCCATAGCGGTACCCAGAGGCATCCGGGGCGGGTGAGCCGTCGGCTTCCAAGGGAACGGACAGCTCACTGACCTGCCGGTCCAGGACATACCACGGAAGACGCCTGCCCAGACCGCACCACAGGGCAAGCGGCTGCTCCAAGGTGGAAGCCTCGGCGGGCAGCAGCACCGTGTCGGGGTCGTTGAAGCGCGTCTCCAGGGAGACGGGCAAGGCGTGCACCGTGGTGTCATCGACCGCCGCGATACCCACAACCTCGACAACGCCGTCCCACACAGCGCGCCAGATCTGGCCCGGTCGGGGATCACCCGGCGCTGCCGCCGCCGCGGTTCGGACCGCATCGGGAACATGCAGCTGGGCGGCTGCAGCGCGAAGCCGCTCATATGCGCTGCTCGATGCCTGGATCATCGGGCGGCCCCCATTCCTCTCGGCGGTCTGTTCCCACTATGGACAAACGACGTCACTCGCCGAACGTCAGGGGGGTTCACTGCTGCGGCGCAGCAACGCTGCGGCTACCTCTCGGGGATCACTACCCGCAGCGGTCAGAGCCAGCATGAGCTTCTCACTCAGCGCATCCATGATCGCGGACGTCTGTCGGCGCCCGAGTCCAAGCAGGGCGGAGACTTCCGCCGGATCGTCCTCCAGGAACGACAGCAGTTTCCGCTCCTGCGGGGACATGTCCGCCCAGATTTCCCCGGCTATGGTCTCGGCCTCCACGGGAACGGTCCCGTGCTTCTGACCGGTGGCAGAGTCGATGAGCGCGCCATCATCCGCGTACAGCGTCGTGTACTCGGCAGGAGCGAGCAGCTCGAAGCGGGCTTCAAGAACCTTGGCCAGTTCTTCCTCCCGGACCGCTCCACCTGCTGCCTCCAGCACTCCGGTGAGTACGGCCATCAGGGCGCGCACGGTTTCCCTGGGCGTCGGCCCGGAGTGGTTCCAGGCAGTGATCCATACTCCACGCACTTCCCAGGCGGCTTTGACCAGTTCATCAAGATCGCCTTGCCAGACGGCGCCGGGTGGGTGAGAGGCCAGGGCCCATCGGGGCGACGTACCAGCCACCGCGCGAAACCGGCTGTCCGCGCCAAGGCGCGCGGCGAAGCGCCGCCGCAGCTTCCCTCGCTCGGTACGTTTGGCTTCGTCGATCAGGAAATTCCTGATCGACGTGAAGAACATCTTCTCCAGGGAAGCGTCGTCGACCGTCTTCAGGAAGCAGGCTAGGAGGAAGTTCTCGCCCTTCCTGCTGATCATCTCGAACAGGAGCTCGTCGACGGCCTCGTCCGTCCACGCAGCATGACCTTCGGGCGGTGGGAATCCCTGGGATCTTGCCACCTGACGACCGACACGTCGGAGCAACTCAAGACCCAGATCACCAAGCTGGCCGTACTGCGCCAGCTCCTCATGCGCCCCGCCCGCCATCGACCACCTCGGCCTCACCCTGCGGACTGCGCTGTCCGCACTGGCCTCTTCCTATACACCTCCCGAGGCGCGGACGGAGGTCCGCCACGCCGTTGGCTCAGCACGAGAATGCTCGCCCGGCTGCGAACGGCGATGCGTGGCAGTTCCCCGCGGGTCATCCACCTGTCTCTCCATCCCAGGGACTTTTCAGGGACTTTCAGCGCTGTCCGAGGGACTTCCGAGGGACTTTTCGCGGCCTAACGCGGCAAGCCCCTGAAAGACCGGACAGGGCCTCCGACGCAGGTCAGAGGCCCTTTCCGCGGCAAAGCCGCAGGTAGCGGCAGACGAGCCGAGCTATACGCCGGGTTCTGTCGCCCGACCAAGGACAAGAGCACCAGCCAATCTTGGCCGGTCAGGTCGCGCGATTCACCGCTTGAGCTTCCAGCCATGCCTCTACCTCCGACCAGCGGTAGCGCAAATAACGGCCGACCTTGTGGGCTCGCGGACCCTGGTGTCGGTGATTCCATATGTAGACCGTATTCAGAGGTACGCCCAGGAAATCGGCCAGCTCCTCCGCGCTCGCCAAGGGGCAACGGTCCCCCGCGCCACTGGCGGCTTCTGCCGCACGGGCAGTGGTTCGACACATGGGCACTCCAGAACGGTTCGAAGCGGGCAGTAAAGGACCACGTGAGCGGTATTCCGCCGTGGTGGCACATGGAACGTTTGCACTAAATTCCGGCCGGACCAAACAGAGGGCCTCTCGACGAAACGCCTGCGACTCTTGCGAACTCTCGAAGGACACTGGCGAATCCTCGCTGAGGGTTCGGCGAGGGCTCGCCGAACCCTCAGCGAGAATTCGCCTAGGTGAAATCTTCTCTGCCACTCTGCACCCTTTGTCGCGAAGACCCCAAGAATGCATTTGACATCTTCGGCTCGCCTGCATCAACATCCAATTCACTTAGGGCACGATGAACGGGCACACGATCTCGCCGTCGACGATGGCCCTGATTCAAGAGAGTCCACAAATAGACTCAAAGGTCCATTGAAAACTAGGAGTTAGTTGATGCCGTACGACCGCTGGCACAAGTCGCGCCCGAAAGACGGGGAGTCGACCTGCAAGGAACACGGCAAAGTTCCGACGCGGGATCACGGGACGGGGAAGCGGTGGCAGGCTCGATGGCGTAACCGGGAAGATGTCCAGCAGACGGAGCTGTTCCGCACCGAGGTCGAAGCCCGCAGGCATGAGACCAAGATGCGGTCCGGAGTGGACGACGGTTCATATATCAACCCTCGCGCCGGAGAGGTCAGGGTCGGTGAGCTCGCCCTTACGTGGCTCAAGGGGCACGAACACAAGAATCCACGAACTTACCGACGCCACAAGGAGCGAATTTTCCTGCACGTCGTTCCTACCGTAGTCGGGAAGATGCGCGTAAAGGACGTGAACGCCTCGTCTTTGCTGGACTGGCTGCACGACCGTCGCAGGCTGCTCGAAAGTTCCACGCTGCGCCTGGTCTTCGACAATCTTCGGGCTGTCTTTGACCTGGCCGTGGACGACAGCCTGATACACAAAAATCCGTGCCTCGCCAAATCGGTGCAGGACGCCAAGCCGAAGCGAGGAGGGGGCGGCCGGGCAGAGCTGACCCTAACGTGGGAGGACACCGAGAAGATCCGTGCCGAACTTCCCGACCGCTACAAAGCACTTGTTGACTGTGGTCGCGGCCTGGGTCTTCGGCAAGGAGAGATATTCGGCCTGTCACCAGAAGATATCGACTGGGCACATCCAGACGGCGCCATGGTGCACGTGCAACGGCAAGTAGTCCACGACGGCTCGTTCCTCGTATACGCCCTCCCCAAGGGCGGAGACGACGAGGACCCGAAGGACCGGTGGGTCGAGCTGACCGACGACGTGGCCATCCCCCTGCGCGAGCACATGCAGAAGTACCCGCCGGTCGAGGTGACCCGACCGTGGGGCAGCAAAGGCGGCGACCCGGTCACGGTGCGGCTGATCTTCTACACCCGGGAGAAGACCGCCATTCAGTCGAATTGGTTCAACTCCTACCGCTGGAAGCCCGCCCTGGCGTCGGCCGGCCTCATCAAGCCCCTTGAGCCCGACGCGAAGGGACGACGTTGGGAGAAGTCCCGCGACGTGATGATGCACGCGCTCCGACACCTGTACGCGTCGATGATGATCAGCGGCGGTGTAGACGTGTACACGCTCGCGGACCGACTCGGACACGCCGATCCCGCGTTCACCCTGCGTAAGTACGTGCACCGGGTCGTGGGAGCCGGTTCCAAGGTCCGCATCGCGGTCCGGAGCGCCTACTCCCGGGCCGCGTGACTCCTGCACCGTTCGGCTTGTGCAACAACCGTGCAAGACGATCTTCGCGAAGGGTTGTTTGCGCAGGTCAGAAGCCTTGTCTATGAGTTCCGGGACATCTGAGCGGGCCACCGCCGGAGCTGCGCGAGCAGCCTGCGCATGCTGGGTGACGGCGAGGCGTCAATCCGGGCCAGTGCCGCCTCGCAGCCCTGGAACGCTGTGAGGACACCGTCGTCGTCGCCCAGGGTGTTCGCCGCGCGCATCCGGACGCGCCAGGCCACCTCGTGGAGCGGGTCGAGCGCGGTCGCCCGGTCGCACCGGCGGGCGGCGTCGCCGTACTGATGCAGTTGCAGGGCGAGTCCGGCTGCCGAGGAGAGTGTGTCCGAGGCTCGCTGGGACAGGGCCCTTCGCCGTTCCTCCACCCACTGACAGGTGCGGTCCGGGGGGTAGTCTCCCTCGTTGCGGGCGAGTACCTCCTCGATCGCCGACAGTCTTGCCCGTCCGGCCAGCCGGTGCGCCTGGGCGAGGTCGGCCTCTAACAGCAGCGACTGGCATCTCCTGGCCACTTCGTCGGCGAGGGACAGCCTGTTCTGCTGGACGGTGAGGCGCAGTTGCGCAGGCAGCGCCAGGTTCAGCTGATGGACGGCCTGGCGCAGGTAGCCTCTCCTCGGCCCTGGCGGGACGGACGACGGCGCTCACCGGGCCCCAGGTGCCCATGACGCTGAGCCTGCTCGTCGGTGCCGCGGGCTTCTTCGCCCTGCTCCTCGCGGGACGTTCGACCCCGTACTGGGCACTGGTGCTGCCGCTGACCGCCATCGGGTTCGGTACGGCATTCACCATGTCGGCGGCCGTCGCGGCGGTCGTGGAGTCGGCCCCGCCGAGCCGGTCGGGCGTCGCCTCCGGGGTGCTCAACGCCAGTCGTCAGGTGGGGAGCGCGATGGGGCCCTCGGCGCGCTGATCACCGGGACGGCGCACTTCGTCACGGGCATGCGCGTGGGTTCCGTGATCAGCGGGGCCTGCTTCCTCGTAGCTGTGCTCATCGCCCAGGTGGTGGGTCGGGCGCCGGGAGAACACGCGTCGACTTGAGGTGGTGCGGTTCCTCCGTTTGCGGCTCGACGCCCCCGCACGGCAGGGTGCGGAGGTGGCTACTTTGCTGATCGTGCATCACACGCCCTCGCCGAACTGCCAGGCGCTGTTCGAGGCCGTCGTCGCCGGTGCGACGGACCCGGAGATCGAGGGCGTCCGCGTCGTGCGGCGGGCCGCGCTGGCCGCGACGGCGTCCGACGTACTGGAAGCCGACGGGGTCCTGCTCGGCACGCCGGCGAACCTCGGCTACATGTCCGGCGCGCTGAAGCACTTCTTCGACCAGGTCTACTACCCGTGCCTCGACGCCACGCAGGGCCGCCCGTTCGGCTACTACGTACACGGCGGCAACGACGTCACCGGAGCGGTCCGCGGCATCGAGGCGATCACGACCGGCCTCGGCTGGCGACGGGCCGCCGAGGCCGTGACCGTGACGGGCGAGCCCGGCAAGGCGGACGTCGAGGCGTGCTGGGAGCTGGGCGCCACGGTCGCCGCGGGACTGATGGGCTGACGCCGCGCTCAGCCCTCGATCAGGGTGGCCTCGACGTGCGCCGCGCCGGGCTGGAGGGAACTCGGCGACGGCTTGCCGGTGTTCGTCCAGGCGTGCTCCAGCCCGTCGCACACCGCGCGGGTGCCGCCGATGCCGTGGCGGACGGACAGGGAGCCCTGGCCGACGGACGAGCTGACGAACACCGGGCCCGTGCCGCCGGTGCAGCGGTAGGTGCCGGAGAGGGGGACGGTGCCGTCGGACGCGATACGGCCGGTCGGGTCGACCGTCACGGTCTCGTACGGGCGGCGCTCGCGGGCGCGGCGAGGGCGGCGGGGGCGGCCAGCAGGAGCAGCGCGGCACCGGCGGCGGCGACGAGGGCAGGGCGGGTACGCAGGGACATGGGAAGACCTCGTCAACTACCCGTCGCTAAAGCGACGGGCTTGCACAACGGGCATCACTGGCGGTGATGCTGCGTTTGCGTCCGGCCCCACCCCGGCGCACATGCTCCGGTGGTGGGGCAGGGGCCGTTGACTGGGCCCCGCGTCGCCACAACTCCCACGCTCTGGCGCGGATGTTGCGGGAGCCTCCCCCGCTCTCGGCTTCGCTCGAGCGGGAGGTGCCCCCATCGGTCTGCGTGATCAACGAATCCGCAGTTCCGGCACGCGAACCAGGCCTGCGAGACCCGGTTCGCTTTGTCGATGTGCCCGCACTCGGCGCAGGTGCGGGAGGTGTACGCCGGATCGACGTGCACCACCGGCACCCCGGCCTTGCGGGCCTTGTACGCGATGAAACTGCCGAGCTGGGCGAAGGACCAGCTGGAGTGGGTGGCCCGTTGGGGCTTGCGAAGCCGTACCCGCTCGCGGATGCCCGTCAGGTCTTCCAGGGCGATTCCGCGACCGGTGCGTTCTGCCTCGGCCACCACATGTTTGTCGGGTAGGCCCGACACATTGCTGCGTCGGGCCCCCCTCAGAACCGGACGTGCGAGTTGTCCCCGCATCCGGCTCAAGCAGACCCCTATGGGCTACAGGTGATTTGGTTCCTGCGGTCTCCGGCGTGGTGCTGCCGGTGGCATTCTGCGTGCAGCAACTCGTAGTTCTTCAAGGTGTCGGGACCGCCTACGCTTCGGTACACAACGTGGTGCACATTCAGCGTGCGGGAGCTGGCGTCGAACCATTTCGCCCACTCGTGGACGTTGTCGGGTTCGTATCCTGCCCCCGCGATCAGATCCAGGCCGCACCGGGGGCACAGGCCCTTCTGACGCGCCGCCAGCGTGACATTGACCTTCTTGTCCGCTTGCGGAAATACGCGCTTCCGGGTCCTGCCCTCCCAGTATTCCTTCAGCGCGGGATCGTCTTTGGACGCAGTGTCCTTGACGATCGTATGCCGAGTGATCCTGGTCCATCCGAACTTGTGGAGATAGAGGCCGCTGGCGCGGTCCCCAAAGATCCACTTGTCCTGGCTTCCCTTCTTGAACAAGCCCCAGTACCGGTTGGCAATCCAGCGCCACCCTTTGTTCCTGTGGCCGGCGATGCCCCACCGCCGTAAGGCGCTGTAGACATACGTGTCCAGTCTCCTGAAGATCTCGGTGGAAACGACACCCCGGTAGTAGGTGGACCATCCTTTGATGAAGGGGTTCAGGCGCCTGATCAACGTATGCGCCGAGTCCCCCCGGTGTTCTCGGATGATCTCCCTGATCTTCCGGCGTGCGCGTTTCACGGCCTCCTGGCTCGGTTTGATGATCAGCTTTCCCTGGAACCTGCGAATGTTGAAGCCCAAGAAGTCGAATCCGTCATCGAGGTGGACCACGCGGGTCTTTTCCTCGTTGAAGGCCAGACCTCTGGGCTCCAGCCAGGGTTCCAGTGTCCTTTTGACCGTCTCCGCCTGCTCCTTCGTGGCGCACAAGACCGCGAAGTCGTCGGCGTACCTCACCAATCCTGGAGGCGGATTCCTGGTCCCGGCCTTGCTTCTCGGGTCCACGTCCGCTCCAATGGCCGCCGCCATTCCGTGCAGGGCGATATTCAGCAACAGCGGGCTGATCACACCGCCTTGAGGAGTCCCCTCCTCCGTCGGCGCGAATCTCCCTCTGTCCATCACCCCGGCCTTCAGCCACCCCGCGAGCTGCTTCCTTGCGGGAAACATCCCTACGGATTGCATCAGGTGCTCATGGTCGATGCGGTCGAAGGCCGCCGCCAGGTCCGCGTCCAAAACCCAGAGTCTTCTGGATCTCTTCTTCGCAGCCATACTGAAGATGACCCCGATCGCGTCGTGACAGCCGCGTCCGGGCCGGAAGCCGTAGCTCCTGGCCTCGAACCGTGCTTCCCACTCAGGTTCCAGCGCGTTCTTCACGCGTGCCTGGTGGACCCGGTCCCGGATGACCGGGATACCGAGTGGCCGTTTCTTTCCATTCGCCTTCGGAATGTACACACGCTTGACGGGCTTGACCTTGACGCCCTGTTCGGCAGTGATCTGCCGGACCAGTTTGCCTCTGTCTCTGGGGTTGAGAGCACGTTCGCCGTCAATCCCTGCCGTCTTCTTGCCTGTGCTCGTCTGCGTCACTCGCTTCACACTCACCAGAGTGTTCGCCTGTGAACGCAGCATGAGCTTTTGCAGGTTCCGGACCTTCTTGAGGTCCCCGTCCTGCGCAGCCTTGAAGATTCTCTGACGCAGTCTCCTTACGCTCTGCTCCGCTTCGGCCCAGTCAATACCGTGCCAGAACTTTGCATCAGCGTCAGCGCCTCCGTTCACCAAGGACGGGAGATCGCCAGAGGTTTCCCTTTGCCGCACACCCCTCCTCCGTGTCCAACTTGCAGCGCTGTACGGGTTTTGTTCAGCATCACTTCAAAGGTCCACCCGGTTCGCGTCTGCTCCCTTTCGGGCCCGGGAAATCCTCCCAGTATCCGCCGAGTTATAGCCGGTGAGGGAAAGTCTCATGTCTCCGGCATTTCCTCTGGGCTTTCGCCCCAGCGGCATTTGCTTCTCGAACCGTCCTGCTCCCGCAGCGGAGTTCGGCCGTCGTTACCTCGGGCTTACCGGGAGATTCCCGGACCGGTACGGGGTTACCACGTTCCACTCATCCAAGTTGCGCCTGGGGAGGACGCCCTCTATGACCCGGGGCTGACGGTGATCTCACTGAGGCCAACGCAATGACCGCAGCCGTCTGACGCCTTCCAGCATCGAGCCCTTCCGCCGCCGACAACAGACCACTGACGCGGCGTCCACTTAACGAGCCGTACATACGAGGGTTCACTCTCGTTCGTCCTTCCAGACTTCCCCTGCCTGTAAGTCCGCAATGGCCCTGCGGTCTCCTTGGGCTTTCGTTTCCGGCTCAGCACCCCGCCGTTGCCAGCGACGCACTCGGAAATGGGGACCGGTCATCGATCACCGACCGGGAAAGGCATTCCTTTTCCTCATTCCTTTCACTTGGGATGAGCGACTTCGTGTCGCACCGCGATCTTGTGGTTGATGTCCCGCGCCCGCCGCGCCTCCTTGCGCCGCCGCTTCTTCAGCCGGCGCCTGGCGGACGGGGTGTTCTTCTTCTGCAGCTTGGTGCGCAGCGTGCGTTCCCGGGCGCGGATGCGGTTGAGTTCCCGTCCGGCCATGATCTCGCCGTCGCTGGTGGTGGCGATGCTGACGATGCCCAGGTCGATGCCGAGGAAGTCCACCGGATCGGTGTTCTGCGGCGCTTCGGGTACCTCGCAGGTGGCGTTCAGGAACCACATGCCGTCCCGCCGCAGCAGGTCGGACTCCCCCTTCCGATACAGGGCCAGCGTGGCCAGCTGCTGCGGCGATGCGGTGAACGCTACGTCCTTCAGCCGCCCGGCAGTCGTCCAGATCGAGATCCGGCGCCGGCCGATCTGCCAGGACAGCATGCGGTCGTCATAGGGCTGCGCGCCCTCCGGGCGGAAGGCGATCGGTTTCTCCACGGCCCTGCGGTAGCGTTTCGAGCCCGCCCTGCCCAGGTTCCCGGCCTTCAGGTTGGCTTTCAGCGTGGCGTAGGCGTCGCAGGTCTTCTTGATGACGTGCTGGGCGGCCTGCGCCCCCAGTCCCCAGCGGTCCTTGACCTGGCGGTAGGTGTGCTCGCGCAGCGCGAAGTTGCTCTTCACGTCCTTCTCGAAGGCCACGCCGCTGGCCCAGGTCGCCGCTTCGTTGCACGCGCGCAGGGTCGCCTCCAGCGCCGTCCCCTGTACGGGCGTCGGCAGCAGTCTGACCTGCACCATCAGCTTCACGATCATCAAACTTACACAGGCGTACGACTACCCACCGTACGTTCGTCGCAGATCACCCGACCGAGTGAACACGCCACCGCATCGACGCAGCACCGGCTCCGCCGGACACGAACCCCGGCCGCTTCGCGGCCGAGCACGCACAAGTGATATCGCGGCGCTCCGCGCCGTGACCACGAGGATGCGATTCCTCCCAGGGCTGAAGCCCTGGGGTTCCTCGCAAGAATCCGCTGAAGTGGGGGCTCCACTGGTACCGGGCACGAGCGTCCGCAGCCGTGATCGTCACCCCTTCGGTTGCGAGTCCGCACCGGGGACCTGGCGCGGTCGTGGAAGGGTCCGCGTGTTGTCCGCGTGATGTCCGCGTGTTGTCACGCTTCGCGGCGGGCTGTTCCGATGAGTTCGCGGCGGGAGGATCGTCTGTCCTTACGGACCCGATCCGATGGTCCTGCCGACGTGGAGGTGCGCCATGTGTTCCCACCAGCCTTCGTGCCCCGCAGCCGACGACCACGCCCAACACGTCGTCGCCGCCCACCCCGAGCAGGGCTGGAACCTGCTGTGCGACGGCGCGATCGTCTTCGACGACACCGGCGAGCTGCTGCCCGACGGCCGGATCGTCGCCCCGCACCGGGCACCCGTCGAGCGGCTCACGATCGCCGCCTGACGACAGCCCACCCAGGGCCCTTCTGATGGATGGCCGCGGAGTCGCGACGCCCGGCACGCCGAGAGCACGCACCGAACGCCGCTCCTTCTTCCACGGAGATCCATCAGAAGGGCCCTAGGGCAGCACCGCGAAGCCGTCGAGCTCGACCAACGCCTGGTCGTCCCACAGGCGTACGACCTCCACGACCGCCATCGCGGGGTAGTCGCGGCCGGCCGACTCGCGCCAGATGCGGCCGAGTTCGGGGGCGTGGGTGCGGTACGCGGCGATGTCCGTGGCGTAGACGGTGAGGCGGGCGAGGTCGGCGGGGGTACCGCCGGTGGCCGCCAGGGCGGTCAGGAGGTTGGTGAGGGCCTTCTCGAACTGTTCGGGGAGCGTGTCGCCGGCGACCTTGCCGTCGGTGTCGAGTGCGGTCTGGCCGGCGAGGAAGACGAGCCGGGTGCCGGTGGCGACCACGGCGTGGGAGAAGCCGGTGGGCGGGGAGAGTTCGGGCGGGTTGACGCGCTCGGCGCTCACGTGGCCTCCTGGTTCGCGTACAACTCCTTGGCGATGATGCCGCGTTGGACCTCGCTGGCGCCCTCGTAGATGCGCGGGGCGCGTACCTCGCGGTAGAGGTGTTCGAGGAGGTGGCCGCGGCGCAGGGCGCAGGCGCCGTGGAGTTGGACGGCCGCGTCGACGACGTACTGCGCGGTCTCGGTGGCGAGCAGCTTCGCCATCGCCGCGCGCTTCGGGACGTCCGGTGCGCCTGCGTCGTACGCCGTCGCCGCCGCGTACACCATGAGGCGGGCCGCCTCGGTGCGCAGGGCCAGCTCGGCGACCTGGTGGGCGACCGTCTGCAGGTCCCTCAACGTGCCGCCGAACGCCTCGCGTCGAGAGGTGTGCGCGAGGGTGGCGTCCAGGGCGGCCTGGGCCATGCCGACGGCGAAGGCGCCGACGCTGGGGCGGAAGAGGTTGAGGGTGCCCATGGCGACCCGGAAGCCGCGGTCGACCTCGCCGAGCACGTCGTCGGCGGTCACCGGGACGGCGTCGAAGGTGAGGCTGCCGATGGGGTGCGGCGAGAGCATGTCGAGGGCCGTGCCGGTGAGGCCGGGGCGGTCGGCGGGGACGAGGAAGGCGGTGACGCCCCGGGCGCCGGCGCCCGGGGTGGTGCGGGCGAACACGGTGTAGAAGTCGGCCTCCGGTGCGTTGGAGATCCAGCACTTCTCCCCGGTCAGCCGCCAGCGGGCGGGGCCGTCGGAGTCGGCGGCGAGGGGAGCGGCGGGCGACCGGGCGCCGGACGGGCCGTCCGGCCGGGCGGTCAGCGTCAGCGCTGCCGCGTCCGAGCCCGCACCCGGCTCGCTCAGGGCGAAGGCGGCCACCGCCGTGCCGTCGGCCACCCGGGGCAGCCAGCGCTCCCGCTGTGCCGGGGTGCCGTGGGCGTGGACGGGGTGTGCGCCCAGGCCCTGGAGGGCGAGGGCGGTCTCCGCCTCGGTGCAGGCGTGGGCGAGGGACTCCCGCATCAGGCAGAGGTCGAGGGCGCCGGAGGTGAACAGGCGGGACAGCAGGCCCTGTTGGCCGAGTTCCGCGACCAGGGGACGATTGACGTGGCCCGGTTCGCCCTTCTCCGCGAGGGGGCGCAGCCGGTCCGCGGCCAGGGTGCGCAGCTCCGCACACCAGGCGATCTGTGATGGTTCGAGTGAGAATGCGGGCATTGCCGGTCCTCTCTCCCCGCAGCCCTGCGGCCACTCTCCCGACGGTATCGCGCACCGTTGACTGCCGTCACCAACACGATACGCTCGATGCGCGGACCCACCAGCGATGCCCACCAGCGATGCCCATCAGGGATGCACCCGACGCCCACCACCGACGCCCACAAGGCAAGGGGGCGAACCGCCATGAACCCCTCGGCGCACGTCGACACCTTCGCCCGCGACCATCTCCCGCCCCCGGACCAGTGGCCCGAGCTCCGCTTCGACCTGCCGGAGCTGGACTACCCCGATCGGCTGAACTGCGCCGCCGAACTTCTTTCCGGGCCGGCCGCGGACCGACCGGTGTTCCACACCCCGGCGGGCGGCACCTGGATGTACGGCGACCTCCGCACCCGCGTCGACCGCATCGCGCACCTCCTCACCCGTGACCTCGGTGTCGTCCCCGGCAACCGCGTCCTGCTGCGCGGCCCCACCACCCCCTGGCTGGCCGCCTGCTGGCTGGCGGTGCTGAAGGCCGGCGCGGTCGCCGTCACCGTGCTGGCCCAGCAGCGCCCGCACGAACTGGCCACGATGTGCGAGATCGCCCGAATAGACCACGCCCTGTGCGACATCCGGGCCGTCGACGACCTCGCCAAGGCAGAGATACCGGGGCTGAGGATCACCACGTACGGCGGTGACGCCCCCGACGACCTGCTGAACCGGGCGGCGCCCGAGGAGCCGTACACCGCCGTGGACACCGCGGCCGACGACGTCGCGCTGATCGCGTTCACCTCCGGGACCACCGGCCGCCCCAAGGGCTGTATGCACTTCCACCGGGACGTGCTGGCGATCGCCGACACCTTCGCCCGCCATGTGCTCAGGCCACACCCCGAGGACGTCTTCACCGGCAGCCCGCCGCTCGGCTTCACCTTCGGTCTCGGCGGGCTGGTGGTCTTCCCGATGCGCGCCGGCGCCAGCGCCCTGCTCCTCGAACAGGCCGGTCCCCGGCAGCTGTTGCCCGCGATCGCCGAGCACCGGGTGTCGGTCCTGTTCACCGCGCCGACCGCCTACCGCGCGATGCTCGACGAGCTCGACGCGTACGACCTCTCCTCCCTGCGCCGCTGCGTCTCGGCCGGCGAGAACCTCCCGGCCGCCACCTGGCGGGCCTGGCACGAGCGGACCGGGCTGCGCGTCATCAACGGCATCGGCGCCACCGAGCTGCTGCACATCTTCATCTCGGCGGCCGACGAGCGCATCAGGCCGGGGACGACAGGCGTGCCCGTACCGGGGTGGCAGGCGCGCGTGCAGGACGAGAGCGGCGCGCCGGTGCCCGACGGCGAGCCCGGGCTGCTGGCCGTGCGCGGGCCGGTCGGCTGCCGGTATCTCGCCGACCCGCGGCAGCGGGAGTACGTGCGCGGCGGCTGGAACGTCACCGGCGACACGTATGTCCGCGAGCCCGACGGCTACTTCCGGTACGTCGCCCGCGCGGACGACATGATCATCTCGGCCGGGTACAACATCGCCGGACCGGAGGTCGAGGAGGCGCTGCTGCGCCACCCGGACGTGCTGGAGGCGGCGGTCGTGGGGCGGCCCGACGAGGCGCGCGGACAGGTCGTGGTGGCGTACGCCGTCCTCAAGGAGGGCGCCTCGCGCGACACCGAGGCGCTGCGCGCCTTCGTCCGGTCCGAACTGGCGCCCTACAAATGTCCGCGCGAGATCGTCCTCCTGGACGCGCTGCCGCGCACGGCGACCGGCAAGCTGCAGCGGTTCCGGCTGCGCGCCGCATCCGGCGACGCAGGTGACACCGATGGTGACCAGCAGTGATGCCGACGACCTAAGATGATCAACGTGTCCGACCAGCATGCACCACGGTCTCTCATCGTCACGCTCTACGGCGCGTACGGCCGCTTCATGCCCGGCCCCGTACCCGTCGCCGAGCTGATCCGACTGCTGGCCGCGGTCGGCGTCGACGCCCCCTCCGTACGCTCCTCCGTGTCCCGGCTCAAACGCCGCGGGCTGCTCCTGCCGGCCCGTACGGCACAGGGCGCGGCGGGGTACGAACTGTCGCCGGACGCCCGCCAGTTGCTCGACGACGGCGACCGCCGCATCTACGCCGTCACACCGCCGGAGGACGAGGGCTGGGTGCTCGCCGTGTTCTCCGTTCCGGAGTCCGAGCGGCAGAAGCGGCACGTGCTGCGCTCACGCCTGGCCGGGCTCGGCTTCGGCACCGCCGCGCCCGGCGTGTGGATCGCCCCGGCGCGGCTGTACGAGGAGAGCCGGCACACCCTCCAGCGGCTGCGGCTCGACCCGTACGTCGACTTCTTCCGCGGCGAACACCTCGGCTTCGCGCCGACCGCGGAGGCGGTCGCCCGCTGGTGGGACCTGGCGGCGATCGCCAAGGAGCACGAGGCGTTCCTCGACCGGCACGCGCGCGTGCTGCAGGACTGGCAGGGGCGCGCGGCGACGGACACCCCGGCCGAGGAGGCGTACCACGACTACCTCCTCGCCCTGGACACCTGGCGCCACCTCCCCTACGCCGATCCCGGACTGCCCGCGGGCCTGCTCCCCCCGGACTGGCCGGGCGCCCGCTCGGCCGCGGTGTTCCGGGGGCTGCACGAGCGGCTGCGGGACGCGGGGGCCGCCTTCGCGGGCGTGTGACCTCACCCACATCACGGGCCCCTAAGGGAACCCTCAGGTTCCTCTGTCCCTCTTCTCAAGTTTCTTACCTACCGTCCCTGGGGTCGTAAGTGAGAGGGAAGAGGACCGTTGCGCATGACCACCACGGCAAGGGCTGCTCAGGGGGCCACCATCTGGCTCACGGGGCTGCCGAGCGCGGGCAAGACGACCATCGCCCGTCACCTCGGCGACCGGCTGAAGGCCGAGGGACATCGCGTGGAGGTCCTCGACGGCGACGAGATCCGCCGCTTCCTCTCCGCGGGCCTCGGCTTCTCCCGCGCGGACCGCAACACGAACGTGCAGCGCATCGGGCTGGTGTCCGAGGCGCTCGCGCGCAACGGCGTGCTGTCCGTCGTCCCGGTGATCGCCCCGTACGCCGACAGCCGCGAGGCCGTCGCGGGGGCGGCACGGACGTCTACGCGGTCTCCCGGCGCACCGGCGCGTTCCTCCTGATCGACCCGGCGGACGGCGCGACGCTGACCGCGGGCATGGTCGAGCTCAACTCCCCAGGCTGAGGCGGGGTTTGGGCGCGTCCGTCCGTCCGGTCTGCGGGCGGCGGCTGCCCGCCCGGTACGGCGCCGGCCAGGCGACGCCCGGTCCGTCGTAGCCCTGCTCGGCCGCCGCGTGCAGGGTCCAGTGCGGGTCGTAGAGGTGTGGGCGGGCGAGGGCGCACAGGTCCGTGCGCCCGGCCAGGATCAGGGAGTTGACGTCGTCCCAGGAGGAGATCGCGCCGACCGCGATCACCGGGATGCCGGTGGCGTGGCGGATGCGGTCCGCGTACGGCGTCTGGTACGACCGCCCGTACTCCGGTTGTTCGTCGGCCACGACCTGCCCGGTCGACACGTCGATCGCGTCGGCGCCGTGCGCGGCGAAGGCGCGGGCGATCTCGACGGCGTCCTCGGCCGTGTTCCCGCCCTCCGCCCAGTCAGTGGCGGAGATGCGGACGGTCAGGGGCTTCTCCTGCGGCCACACGCCCCGTACGGCGTCGAAGACCTCCAGCGGGAAGCGGAGCCGTTTCGCGAGCGAGCCGCCGTAGGCGTCGGTGCGGCGGTTGGTCAGCGGGGAGAGGAAGCCGGAGAGCAGGTAGCCGTGCGCGCAGTGCAGTTCGAGCAGGTCGAACCCGGCCCGGGCGGCCCGCCAGGCGGCGGACGTGAACTGTTCGCGCAGGTCGGTGAGTTGGGCACGGGACAGCTCGCGCGGGGTCTGGCTGTGCGGCTTGTAGGGGATCGGGGACGCGGCCACGAGCGGCCAGTTGCCGTCGTCCAGCGGTTCGTCGATGCCCTCCCACATGAGCTTGGTCGAGCCCTTGCGTCCGCTGTGGCCGAGCTGCACGCCGATCGCGGTGCCGGGCGCCTGCGCGTGCACGAACTCGGTGACCCGTTTCCAGGCCTCGGCCTGCTTGCCGGTGTAGAGGCCGGTGCAGCCGGGCGTGATCCGGCCCTCGGGGGACACGCACACCATCTCGGTCATCACCAGGCCGGCGCCGCCGAGGGCCCGTGCGCCCAGGTGGACGAGGTGGAAGTCGCCGGGGAGGCCGTCGGTGGCCGAGTACATGTCCATGGGGGAGACGACGACCCGGTTACGCAGGGTCAGGCCGCGCAGCCGGAGCGGGGTGAACATCGGGGGCGTGCCGGGCAGGCAGCCGAACTCGCGCTCGACGGCCTCCGTGAAGCGGGGGTCGCGCAGGCGGAGGTTGTCGTGGGTGACGCGGCGGCTGCGGGTAAGCAGGTTGAAGGCGAACTGGCGGGGCGGCTGGTCGAGGTGGAGAGCGAGGTTCTCGAACCACTCCAGGCTGGCGCGGGCCGCGCGCTGGGTCGAGGCGACGACGGGGCGCCGCTCCTCCTCGTATGCCGCCAACGCCCTTTCCAGGGAGTCCTGTTCCTCCAGACAGGCCGCCAGCGCGAGGGCGTCCTCGACGGCCAGCTTGGTGCCCGAGCCGATGGAGAAGTGCGCGGTGTGGGCGGCGTCGCCGAGCAGGACCACGTTGCCGTGCGACCAGCGCTCGTTGACCACCGTACGGAAGGTGCTCCAGGCGGAGTTGTTGGACCTGAGCGGCCGGCCGTCCAGCGCGTCCGCGAAGATCTTGGCGCAGCGCTCGATCGACTCCTGCGCGTCGAGTTCCTCGAAGCCCGCCGCCCGCCAGACTTCCTCCCGCATCTCGACGATCACGGTGGAGGCGCCGAATTGATTCTGTGGCCCGCAGGGCCTCGTTGAGGGGTGGTGGTCGGGAGACGGGCGGGCGTACGGGTAGCCGTGCAGTTGCATCACGCCGTGCTCGGTCTCGGCGATCTCGAAGCGGAAGGCGTCGAGGGCGAAGTCGGCGGCGAGCCAGATGTAACGGCAGTGGTGGGCGGTCACCTGGGGCCGGAACACCTGGGCGTACGCCTCGCGGGTGGTGCTGTGGACTCCGTCGGCGGCGATGACGAGGTCGTACGCCTCGGCCAGCCGGGCCGGTTGGGGCGCCTCGGAGTGGAAGCGGAGCTCTACGCCGAGTTCGCGGCAGCGGTTGTGCAGGATTTCGAGGAGGCGTTTGCGGCCGAGGGCGGCGAAACCGTGTCCTCCGGAGGTGTGGCGGGTGCCCCGGTGGACGATGTCGATGTCGTCCCAGCGGGTGAAGTGCTGTTGCAGGGCCGCGTAGACGTTCGGGTCGGCGTGTTCTATGCCGCCGAGGGTTTCGTCGGAGAGGACCACTCCGAAGCCGAAGGTGTCGTCGGGGGCGTTGCGTTCCCAGACCGTGACTTCGCGGTGGGGGCGGAGACGTTTCAGCAGGGCTGCGGCGTAGAGGCCGCCGGGGCCGCCGCCGATGATTGCGATGCGGTGGGGGTGGCTGGTCGTCTGGGGCGGCTGGGGGCCGGTGGGGGCTGAGCGCGCAGTTCCCCGCGCCCCTTTGGTCGGCATGGTTACCGCCCCTGCCATTTCGGGGGGCGCTTTTCCTTGAATGCTGCGTGGAACTCGGCGTAGTCCTCGCCGTTCATCAGGAGGGCCTGGGTCGAGGCGTCCAGTTCCACCGCTGCCGCCAACGGCATGTCCAGCTCGGATGTCAGGAGCGCCTTCGTCTGGGCGTACGCCAGTGCCGGGCCCTCGGCCAGGCGGTGGGCCAGGGACTGGGCGGCCTCGTCGGCGCGGCCCTCCTCGGTCATTTCGCTGATCAGGCCGATGCGCTCGGCCTCGGGGGCGCGGACCGGCTCGCCGAGCATGAGGAGGCGGGTGGCGTGGCCGAGGCCCACGACGCGGGGCAGCAGGTAGGCGGCGCCCATGTCGCCGCCGGAGAGGCCGACGCGGGTGAAGAGGAAGGCGAAGCGGGCCGAGGGGTCGGCGACCCGGAAGTCCGCGGCCAGGGCGAGCACCGCGCCGGCGCCCGCCGCCACTCCGTGCACCGCCGCGATCACGGGGAACGGGCACTCCCGTACGGCCCGCACCACCTGGCCGGTCATCCGGTTGAAGTCGAGGAGCTGGGCGGTGTCCATGGCCAGGGTGGCGCCGATGATCTCGTCGACGTCTCCGCCGGAGCAGAAGCCGCGCCCCTCCCCCGCCAGCACCAGGGCGCGCACGGACCGCTCCCGGGACAGTTCGGCGAGCAGGTCGCGCAGGTCGGCGTAGGCGCCGAAGGTGAGCGCGTTGAGCTTGTCGGGGCGGGCGAGGGTGACGGTGGCGACGCCGTCGGTGAGGTCGACGCGGAGGTGTTGCCAGTGGGGGGTGCGGGCGGCGGAGCCGGTGAAGGGACTCACGAGGTGCGGCCTCCTCGTTCGGTGGCGGGCACTGCCTCACGGAGCTCTGTCCTTCGCTCTGTCCTACGAAGCTATCACTCATCCGTGACTGTCGTCACGAGTGCGCGATACGTCGGGCGGGCGGTCGGGCGGTCGGGCGGTCGGGACATGACTCCGGATCTGACCCGGGCCCGTCACATCCGTCACGACTCGTCGACACACCCGTAACGGCGGGAGCAACCGCGCGAGGCCCGCCGTTCATCCGGGTAAGCCGCCCGCAACGGGGCCGAAGGTCCCGCACGGTGCCCGTCGGACGCCTCTGTCGGGCGGCGCCGTACCATTCATAAGGCTGAAAGCAGGACAGCCTGCTCATGAACGGACCCGCCTTGTACGAACGCCCCGCAGCCTCCGCCTCCTGGCGCATCGCGCTGCCGCACTCCGCCGCGGCCGTGCCGGTGGCCCGCGCCCTGGTGCGCACCGCGCTGGCCGAGCTGGAGCACGGGGCCGACAGCGACACCGCGGAACTGCTGACGGCGGAGCTGGTGGCGAACGCCGTGGAGCACACCGCAGGGGACGCGCCGATAGAGCTGGTGGTGGAGCTGCTGCCGAGCGGCTGCCAGGTCGAGGTGCACGACCCGGATCCGGCGCCGCCCGGCAACCTCACGCGCCCGGCGGCCGCCGAGCCCGACCCCTGGCAGGAGCACGGGCGTGGTCTGCTGCTGATCCGCGCCCTCAGCTCGTCCTGCGGTCACCGCCCCACCGAGTCCGGCAAGGCGGTGTGGTTCAGGCTGCCTACGGTGCCGCCTCAGCGGCGTCCGGTGTGACCGGCTGACGTCTGCCCGGGCCTGTTCAGGCCTGTTGAACCCATTCAGGCCAGGGTGGCCACCAGGACCGCCTTGATGGTGTGCATCCGGTTCTCGGCCTCGTCGAAGACGACCGAGTGCGGCGACTCGAAGACCTCGTCGGTCACCTCGAGGGACGTGCGGCCGTGGGTCTCGTAGATCTCCTGGCCGACCTTGGTGCCCAGGTCGTGGAAGGCCGGCAGGCAGTGCAGGAACTTCACGTCCGGGTTGCCGGTGGCGCGCAGGACGTCCATGGTCACGGCGTACGGGGCGAGGGCGGTGATCCGCTCGTCCCAGACCTCCTTGGGCTCGCCCATGGAGACCCAGACGTCGGTGGCGACGAAGTCGGCGCCCGCGACGCCCTCCTCGACGGACTCGGTGAGCAGGATGGCCGCCCCGCTGTCCTCGGCCAGCTTGCGGGCCCGGTCGACGACCTCGTCGGCGGGCCAGTACTCCTTGGGCGCGACGATACGGACGTCCAGGCCGAGCAGCGCGCCGGTGACCAGGTAGGAGTTGCCCATGTTGAACCGGGCGTCGCCGAGGTAGGCGAGGACGAAACCGTCGTCGACGAGGTCCTTGCTGCAGTGCTCGGTCATGGTCAGCACGTCGGCGAGCATCTGGGTGGGGTGCCACTCGTCGGTGAGGCCGTTGTAGACGGGCACGCCGGCATACGCGGCGAGCTCCTCGACCTTGGCCTGGCTGTCCCCGCGGTACTCGATCGCGTCGTACATCCGGCCCAGCACCCGCGCGGTGTCCTTCACGGACTCCTTGTGGCCGATCTGGGAGCCCGAGGGGTCGAGGTACGTCGTCGAGGCGCCCTGGTCGGCGGCGGCGACCTCGAACGCGCAGCGCGTGCGCGTCGAGGTCTTCTCGAAGATCAGGGCGATGTTCCGGCCCCGCAGGTACCGCGTCTCGGTCCCGGCCTTCTTGGCGGCCTTCAGCTCGGCGGCCAGCTCGATCAGGCCGCGGAACTCCTGCTCGGTGAAGTCGAGCTCCTTGAGGAAGTGGCGGCCGGCGAGGGCGGTCGGGACTGTCGCCATGGGGGGCGCTCCAGGGATATGAGAACAAGTACGCTGGAAGTCTATACGACGAGTGACATTTCTATACAGCCCCCGTACGGCCTCTACAGGCCTCTACAGGCCTCCATAGGCATCTATACGGCCTCGCGCTCGACCGGGCAGCTCATGCACCGGGGCCCGCCCCTGCCCCGCCCCAGCTCGCTCCCCGGGATCTCGATCACCTCGATGCCCTGTTTGCGCAGGTGGGTGTTGGTCGTGGCGTTGCGCTCGTAGGCGACGACGACGCCCGGTTCGACGGCCAGGACATTGCAGCCGTCGTCCCACTGCTCGCGCTCGGCCGCGTGCACGTCCTGGGTGGCGGTCAGGACGCGGATCTCGTTGAGGCCGAGCGCGGCGGCGATCGCGCGGTGCATGTGCTCCGGCGGGTGGTCGGTGACCTTGAGCTCCTTGTCGCCGACGCCCGGTTCGATGGTGTACGAGCGGAGCATGCCGAGCCCGGCGTACTGGGTGAAGGTGTCGCCGTCGACCATCGTCATCACGGTGTCGAGGTGCATGAAGGCGCGTCGCTTGGGCATGTCGAGGGCCACGATCGTCTGCGCGGAGCCCGCGTCGAACAGCTTGTGCGCGAGCATCTCGACGGCCTGGGGGGTGGTCCGCTCGCTCATGCCGATGAGCACCGCCCCGTTGCCGATGACGAGGACGTCCCCGCCCTCGATGGTCGACGGGTAGTCGGCCTGCCCCTGCGACCACACGTTGAACGTTTCGTCACGGAACAGCGGATGGTGCCGGTAGATCGCCTCGAAGTGCACGGTCTCGCGCTGCCGGGCCGGCCAGCGCATGGCGTTGATGGAGACGCCGTCGTAGATCCAGGCGGAGGTGTCGCGGGTGAAGAGGTGGTTGGGCAGCGGGCCGAGCAGGAAGTCGTCGAGCTCCATGACGTGGAAGCGCACGGAGGTCGGCTCCGCGTGCGCGTCCAGGAACTCCCGCTTGGTCATGCCGCCGACCAGCACCTCGGCCAGGTCGCGGGCGGGCAGGGTCTCGAAGGCGGCCCGGAGGTGGTCGGTGGCGAGCACCCCGTACTCCTTCTCGTCGAAGACCCGGTCCAGGACGAGGGCCCTGGCCGCCGGGATCTCCAGCGCCTCGCCGAGCAGGTCGCCGAAGAGGTGGACGGCGACGCCGCGGTCGCGCAGCACGTCGGCGAATCCGTCGTGCTCGGCGCGCGCCCGGCGCACCCACAGCACGTCGTCGAAGAGCAGGGCGGTCTTGTTGCTGGGGGTGAGCCTTTTGAGCTCGAGATCCGGCCGGTGCAGGATGACGCGGCGCAGCCGCCCGGCCTCGGAGTCGACATGCATTCCCATGCCTCCATCCTGACCATCGCAGGGCGTCTTGACCCGTCGCTCACGTGTTTCCGCGTCCACTTGTTTTCGTCCCCTTGACGATAATCACACCCGCCATTTATCGTCGTTTAGACGAAAAGCGAGGGGATCTTCATGGCTGACATCACCCGGCGCCTCGGCCTGCGCCACCTGCGCGGCGCACCGACGGCGCACATCCGGCACCACCGCGCGGGCCGGCTGCTGCACGACGGGCCGGGCCTGAGCTTCTGGTTCCGGTCGCTGACCGCCGCGCTGTCGGAGGTGCCGGTCGACGACCGGGAACTGGCGATGACGTTCCACGCCCGCACCTCCGACTTCCAGGACGTGGCGGTGCAGGCCACGGTCACCTACCGGATCGGCGACCCGGGTCTCGCCGCCGCCCGCCTCGACTTCTCCATCGACCCGGACACCGGCGGGTGGCGGGGCACGCCGCTGGAGCAGCTCGGCACGCTGCTCACCGAGACGGCCCAGCAGCACGCCCTGGACATCC
The DNA here is from genome assembly GCF_059026085.1 of Streptomyces sp. a15. NCBI lineage: Bacteria > Bacillati > Actinomycetota > Actinomycetes > Kitasatosporales > Streptomycetaceae > Streptomyces > Streptomyces sp. A15. The sequence goes on from NZ_JBWLKM010000022.1 coordinate 88,268, forward strand.
TGGCGCGTACGCCGCTGGCTGCCGCGCTGGTCGACGGCGTGACCTCGGTGCGCGAGCGGATCGCGGCCGGCCTGGACGCCGAACCGCGGCTGCCCGCGACCGGCATCGAGGTGGTCGCCGTACGCGTGGTGGCGCTGCGGCCGGAGCCGGAGGTGGAGCGCGCGCTGCGCACCCCGGCCCGCGAGCAGATCCAGCAGGAGGCGGACCGGGCGACGTACGAACGAAGGGCCGTCGCGGTGGAACGGGAACGGGCCATCGCGGAGAACGAGCTGGCCAGCAAGATCGAACTGGCCCGGCGCGAGGAGCAGTTGGTCGACCAGCACGGCACGAACGCCCGGCGGGAGGCCGAGGAGCACGCGGCGGCGGACGCCGTACGGGCGCAGGCGGAGGCGGCACGGACGGTGCGGCTCGCGGAGGCCGAGGCGGCCCGTGCCGTACGGCTGTCCCGTGCGGAGGCGGAAGGGGCGCGCGAGGTCGGCGAGGCGCGGGCCCAGGCGCAGGCCGCGTGGCTGCGGGTGCACGCGGAGGTGGACGTGGCGACGCTGCACGCGCTCACGGGGACCCGGATCGCGGAGAACCTGCCGCGCGTCGAGAGCCTGACGGTGTCGCCGGACGTGCTGACCGGGCTGCTGGCCAAGCTGGGTGCGCGGGAGCGGGCGTGAGCCTGGCGCCGCGGGTGGTCGTCGTCCATCGCACCACGGAGTACGAGGAGTTGGTGGCCCGGCACGGCACCCACGGGCAGGCCGCCTTCTTCCTGTCCTCCCGGGGCCGGGACCTCGCCGAGCTCGCCGAACGGCACCGCCGGACGCGGCAGGCGCTGGCCGAGGTCGGCTCCGCGGTGCCGCTGACCTGGCGTCAGGCGCGGGTGGAGCGGGCGGACTTGGACCGGTTCCTGTTCGCGCCCGAGGACGTGGTGGTCGTGGTGGGGCAGGACGGTCTGGTGGCGAACGTCGCCAAGTACCTCGCGGGACAGCCGGTGGTGGGCATCGACACCGACCCCGGACGCAACCCGGGCGTGCTGGTCCGGCACCGCCCCAGGGACGCGGCGGCACTGCTGCCGGCCGTTCTCGCCCGCTCCGTCGGCGTCGAGGAGCGCACCATGGTCGAGGCCGTCGCCGACGACACCCAGCGGGTCGTCGCGCTCAACGAGATCTGTCTGGGAGCCGTCGGGCACCAGACAGTCAGATACCGCCTGGGCCTGGAGGGCGACGGGGGTGTCGTCGAGGCCCAGGCCTCGTCCGGGGTGCTGGTGGGCACGGGCACTGGGGCGACCGGGTGGATCCGGTCGGTGTGGCAGGAGCGCGGCGGCCACTGGCCGCTGCCCTCGCCCACCCAGGCGCGCCTGCTGTGGTTCGTGCGCGAGGCCTGGCCGTCCCCGGCCACCGGCACGTCGCTGGTGGCCGGGGAACTCACCGCGTCGGCCCGCCTGTCCCTCACCGTCGAGTCGGAGCGGCTCATCGCTTTCGGCGACGGCATGGAGACGGATGCGGTGGAGCTGACCTGGGGCCAGTCGGTGCGGGTGGGGGTGTGCGGGGAGCGGTTGCGGTTGGTGGGGTGAGGGAACGTGGCGGGCCGGGTCAGCCGCTGGGCTGGGGCTGGAGCAACTCGGGCCGGGCCAGCATACGGCGGGCCGCGCGGCCGGGGTCGAGGGTGGCGCGGGCGACGATCCAGCCCGCGAGGGAGTGCGGTTCGGCGGGGTCGGCGGCCAGTTCCTCGGCGTACCGGGCGAGCGCGGCGGCCGGGTCGCCGGCCGCGAGGTGCTCGTCGGCGGTGTGCGGGACTGCGGGGCGGACCGCGAAGGCGTGGGTGCGCACGTCCGGCCACGAGGTGCGGTCGGGTCGGAAGCGGGGGCTGTCCGCCGGGTGCGCCGCACCGTCCGTCGGAGCCACGTTGCGCAGCCGCCACTCGGTGCGGTGCAGGGCGGCGGCCGTACGGGCACGGGCGAGGGCGGACGCGGGGACCGGCTCCCGCAGCCAGCCGTCCAGCGTGCGCGCCAGGCCCGAGACCAGGGCACGCCCCTGAGCGGTGAGACGCCCCTCGGCCAGCAGGGTGCGCACGACGAGCCGGCTCTGCAGGCGACGCAACGCGAAGTGGTAACCGGCCTCCTCCTCAAGGCTCTCCTTCTCAACCCTCTCCTCCTCGACGCTCGCCTCCCCTACGGCCGCCCGGTCGTCCCGCGCGGTGGCCATGCGGTCGCGCCAGAAGCCCGCGACGCCCGTGAAGGCGTACGCGCCGTGCAGCAGGCCGGTGAGATGGCGGGGGTCGGGGCGCCACGGGGCGTAGTAGCGCTCGGCCCGGTCGTCGTCGAGGAGGGGGAAGAGGTGGAGGAGGGCGGCCAGCTTGCTGTGCTGGAACTCGTGGACCAGCGTTTCGGCGAGGGCGAGCGCGGAGGAAGGGCGGGCGATCACCATCGCGCCGAAGGAGTCGCCGCTGGAGGCGGAGGCCTGGACGGTAGGCGGGGCGGGAGGGAGCGTGCTCGTGCGGCCCCAGGGCACGACCGCCCGGATCCATGCCGGGTCGAGCCGCCCGGGCCCGACACCGCCGGGCGCGGCGAGTACGGCGACGGCCTCCTCGAACACCCGCTGCCACTCCTCCGCCTCGGCGGCGTCGAGCCGGGCCGGCGGCAGGGGGTCGTCCAGGTCGCGGTAGGGGTCGAGGTCGTCGAGCGGGATGGCGACAGGGCCGGAGGAGGTGACGTGGACCAGAGTGCGCAGCGGGAGCCAGCAGGCGTACGGCTGCTCACGGGCCGGGAGGGCGTCCCCGGCCGGTGCTTGTCCGGTGCGCAGCGGTTCCGTGGCCGGGCGGACGACCGAGGCGGGCGAACCGCCCTTCGAGCCCGGTCCGGAAAGGGACAGTTCACCGTTGTGCGTACGGGCCCGGCCGACCGTCAGCCCCGGTTCCGCGTCCGGGAGTCGGGCCAGTCCCAGTCCGGGAAGGGCGAGGCCGCCGTCAACGAGGGGAACCCGGAGGTCGGCCGCCGTGCCGGCCCGCAGGGAGGCCGAGAGTGCCAGGGCACACAGGTGGCCTGCCTCCGCCCACAAGGGCGGCCCCGGCGCGGTGCCGTGGAGCCGGCGCAGGACATGAGCGATCCAGGTACCCGTCGCCGGTGCCAGCAGCAGCCGGTCGACCGGCTCGGGCGTCCTCAAGGCCGCCTCCTTGAGGACGCTCCAGGCGTCGGCGGGCGCGGTGAGGGGCGTGGGGAGCGGGCCGAGACCGTCCAGCAGCGTACGCAGGAGCAGCAAGCGGCGCGCCCGCTCTCCCCGTTCGAGGAAGGCGACGGCCTCCGCGTCGCCGCCGCCGACGGCCAGTTCCGCGAAGAGCCGCTCGGGCATGCGGAAGGGGGCGTGGCGCAGCTCGCCGGGCATGGCACGGAACCTCTCCGGTCGTGGGTGGGGACATGCGGGCCACAGGGCCGCGCAGAAACGCTCGTCAGGTGCCTGTGCCGACCGGAGGCAGCTATTCGGCGCGGGCCCCGCCGCCGCCCTCTCCGCCGCCCCTCATACTGCTGCGTGCGCGAAGGACCTCCTCGAGAACGCGTGCGGTCGGCTGGAGCGGGGGCAGACCGTCCACGGAGGTCAAGGGCCACTCCGCGACGTCCGCGAGATCCGACTCCCAGGCACGGGTACCCACAACGGGGGCCGCCTCGGGGACGGCGGCTTCGGCGTTGTGCAGCGCGCTCGACTGCTCCAAGGTGTCTCCCCCCTTCGTGGTTCATGGTGGCACACGAGGCACCCGGGCTCGTCCGGAGCCCGCCGACCGCCAGATCATCGCACATGGCCGTCGGTGCTCCTGCCGGACTTGCGCGAGTGAGTCAATTCGCCCAAGGCAGCGGCCAGTTCGGCCTTCCGCTCCGGGTCGTTGTCGACCGACAGCACCGCGTCGTACAGCTCCCACAGCGACTCGGGCCGACGCCGGGCAAGCGCCGTGAGAATGCCGACCGCGTCGGTACGAGCTTTGTTGTGCCGCGGCAGCATGCCCACGGCTGCCGGGTCCAACGCGGCCACGACTGCCTGCCGTTCGGCAGGATCGGACATCAGCGGATAGGCGAGCAGCGCATCCACCGCCCGGCCCAGCGGGGATACCGCACGCTCGTGCGACGCCGGGCCGTCCGGCACTGCTGCCAGCGCCTCGGTGCGCTCCGGGCTGCGAAGGTGGATTTCGGGATGCTGGAGGGTGTGCCCGGTCTCCCGCAAGGTGCTGATCCTTTCCCTTACCGCGGTGAACAACTCCTCCGAGTCGGGGAGCGCGGGCAGGACGGACGAACGGTCCGTCAGAAGGTCGAGCAGCACGTCCGAGAAGAGGCCGGTGGCGCGCAAGGGATCATTGACCGCTCGACGGCCGCGGCCCGCGGCCCGCAGCAGTGTCTGCCGGTGCGCGAGAGTGCGCCGTCCCCCAGGGAGGGCGTCGGACGGCAGCGGGTCGCGGAAGGCAAGGGCCTCCTCGAACGTCTCGCACACGTCCACGATCCACAACTGCTCGGTGAATCCGGGAACGGCGTCGCTGGTGTAACGGGTGAGCGCGGACTCGAGGTCGATGGAGACCTTGTCGCTCGTGGTTGCGTCCGCGCAGAACAGCCGGAGATGACCGGCTCTGTCGAGGACGCCGTGCCCGCCCCACCAGACCCACAGGATGTCCCCCTGCGCCTCGGGGAGTTCGCGTACCAGGGCGCGGCGCAGCGTGGCCTGGTCGGCGGGTCGATGCCGGACGCCGGGCGCGAAGGGAGGCAACGGGGCCAGGTGGAGGTGCAGTTGGTCGTCCGGCACACCGGCGGCACGGAGCAGCCGGTGGAAGGCGACGGCATCGCGGGCGGGCCCGGGCAGATCCCAGGCGGTGCCCGCCTCATACGCCTCGATGCCGACGATCAGCGCGTGCACCCGGGTGGAACGGGCCCGGGACGCGGGGCCGTCGGGGCCGGTCACGGCAGACGCTCCGCGATGAGTCGGTACACGTCCGGGTTCGTCCAGTAGGCGCTGTGTGCGGCGGGAAACGGCTGTCCGCTGTGGACGGCCGCGTCGGTGACCCGCCCGGGAAAGAGACCGGCACCGAGGTAGCTCAGCAGATCGTGCGGGTCGTAGAGGTTCAGCCAGTCCGGTACATGAGGTGGCAGTGGTGCGGGGTGGGCGAGGGAGGGCAGGGAGCCTGACTCGTAGAGAAAGGGGCCTTGGGAGCCCACCGTGACCAGGAGTCGGACCTGTGGCAGCTCCGTGGCGACGAGGGTGTCGAGGGCGATGACTCCGCCGAGACTGTGCCCGACCAAGGTCACCGGCGGTTCGAGGTCCGCCAGCAGGCCACGCAGGTCGACCCGGACGGGCTCGCCCCGGCACAGGTAGCGCAGTACGTCGCCCGCTGCCGGGTGGGCGGCCTGGGTGAGGGCGTGACGGCGACGTACCACGGCACGGGACACCATGGCTCCCGCCACCCCCGACAGGCGTGACCGCACACCTCGTTCGGCGCCCTTCGGCGCGGCACCGAGGAACTGTGCGAGGTGCTCGACAAGCTCATCACGACAGTGGCCGTGCGGGACGAGCGGGTCGCCGGAGTCGAGAGCCTCCGCGATGCAGCGGGCGACCAGGGCCCGGGCGACGAGCACCGCGAGGTCGTCCTGGCCGAGGGCTTCGGCGGCGGGACCCAGCAGTGGGTGGGCGCGCAGGCGGCTCGCGGCGTCCGCCACATCGGCACCCCACTCGGTCGACAGGTCGCCGCCCTGGGCGGTCAGAGCGGTCAGACGTTCCTGGATCGGCTGTTCGGGCAGGACCGAGCCCGGGGGCCGCTCGACGGGATTGCGTGCGGCCGCGGCAGCGAGGGCGAGTTCGGCATCGGGGTCCGCGTAGAGGGTGGCCCAGGCGACCAGGTCACCGTCCGGCGCCGGTGCGAGCGACGCGACCCCGTCGAAGGATCCGCTGATCCCGCGACCGGTGCCCGCTTCCGGGGGCAGGCTCGCGCCGCCCGCCGCGAGCGTGGCGCCGTGGGTCCCGCCCCAGTAGTACGGCACGATGCGCAACCCGTCCCGCAGCGCGGTGAGCCCGGTGGTCACGCGTCCCGTCAGCGCAGAGAAGCCGGGGCGGCGCACGCCGGTCCCGTGGATGAGGACAACCGTCGACATCAGGCCTCGCCTTCGGGTGGGGGGAAGCCGGCGCTTCCCGGTGCTGGTCACCGCGGTCTGCGTCTGGAGCGGTCTACGTCTGGAGCGGGCGTCTAGAGCGGGCGTCTAGAGCGGGACGGGCGACAGGTCGCACTCGATGCGGCGTCGTTGACGGGCCGCGACGAGCCAGGGGTGGTCGGCGCGGACCACGCGGGTGAAGCCCTCCACAGCCTTTCGCTGCACCTCGTCGGCCTCCTCCCCGCGGCCCAGGCCGCGCAGGTCGAGGGCGAGGTTGGCCGTGCACGACAGGGTCAGCGGGTGCGCCTCGCCCGCGGTCTCGGCGAGCAGCGGCAGATTGGCGGCGTCGATCCCGTGCGCCCGCTCGAAGTCGAGGCCCGCGTAAGCCGTGTTGGCCTGGCCGAGGGAGACGGTCAGTGTGGTGATGTGACGCGGTCCCACCGTCTCACCGAGTCTGCGGGCCGCGTCGTCCTCCAGATCCCGGGCGTGATCCAGGGCACCGAGCGCACGCTGGGTGGCGGCCAGATTGGCCTTGGTCAGCAGGGTGTACGCGTGGTCCTCGCCAAGGCGCTGCTGGTATCGCCGCAGTGTGTCCTCGGCCAGTCGGCGGGAACTGTCGAGGTCACCGGCCAGACGGCGGTCGACGGACACGTTGTTCGCCGTCTGCAGCGAGTCGAAGTGGTCCGGTCCGTAACGGGCGACGAAGCTCCGCAGCGTTGACTCGGAGAGCCCGGAGGCCTCGGCGAGCGCCCCGTCACGACGCCGGCAGACGGCGAGGGTACGGGCGATGCGCAGGGCGAGCGGGTTCTCCTCGCCGAGTGCGGTGCGTGCCCGGCGGTGGATGTCCTCCTGGAAGTCGCGGGCGGCCGGGTGGTCGCCGGCCTCCAGCATGTCGAGAGCGATGGCGTTGAGGCTGTTGAGGGTGAAGAAGTTCGCGGGGCCGAACAGCAGGTCGCGCAGCCTGGCGTTCTCCTGGTCCAGCCGCAGCGCCTCCGTGAACTGACCGCACAGCCGCAGGGCCACACCCCAGGTGTGAGTGGCGCGCAGCGTGGCGGGGTCGTCCGGACCGAACAAGGACCGGGCCAGTTCCGTGGCCTCCTCGCTGAGGTCGCGCGCCTCCCGGAACCGGCCCTGGTAGCCGCGGGCGTCGGCCAGGTCGCACAGGGAGTCGATCAGTTCCTCGGGGTCGACCTGCGTGCGGCGGGACACCTCCAGTGCCTGCTCGCTGAGCGTTATGGACTCGGGCACCTCACCGATCTGACGGAGCAGGAACGACAGGCTCTTCGTCATACGGATGACGTGGATGTTCTCCTCGCCCGAGGCCGCGAGCCAGGCGTGCCATGCCTGGCGCGCGAAGTCGGCGGCGCCCGCGTGGTCGCCCCAGTAGTAGAGGAACCACACGGTGTCCTGGACCAGTTCCCGCACCCAGGTGTCGGTGCTGGTCACCGCCCGCGACGTGAGCACGTGGGGCAGCAGCGCCTGGTAGGCGCGCCACTCCAATGACGAGCCGAACGGTCCTCGTTTGGCCGCCGACAGCAACTGATGCGCGGCACCCCGCATCCGCTCCCGCTCCTCGGGGCTCAGCTTGGCCAGAAGCACCGTCTGCAGCAGACGGTGCATCTGAAGCGTGTCGGAGCGCGGGTCGACCTTCACCAAGGAGAACTGGCTGAGGTCACGCACTGCGCGGTTGAATTTGATCGACTCGCGTAGCAGCGGGTCGATCTCGGGGGTGATGTTGACGCCGCGGCTGCCGCGCAGCATCGAACGCGGGATGGGCTCGGGAGCCATGCTGGCGCATATGTCGAGGAGTTGGCGGGCGCCCGGGTTGCTCTCCCTGAGCCGCTCCAGCGAGATGTCCCAGGCCGCGGCGACGGAGACCGGGTAGTCGGGGGCCGGGTCGAGTTCGAGGATCTCCGGGCTGCGCTGGTCGAGCAGCTGGAGGTACTCGTCGACCTGCATGCCGGTGACGGCGTGCCAGGTACCCGCCTGTTCCACGGCGAGGGGAAGGTCACCGAGGGCCTCGGCGAGCCGGTCGGCGTCCCCGGTGGACAGGTCGTGCGAGCGCTTCTGCAGCAGCTCGACGGACTCCTCACGCTCGAAGACATTCACCGGCAGCGGGGTGGCAACGCGTTCCCAGGCACGGTTGCGAGAGGTGACGACGATCTTCCCCGGCCCGTTGGACGGGAAGAAGTTCCGTACCATCTCGACGTCCTCGGCATTGTCGAAGACGAGCAGCCAGTTGTCGTAGGGCACTCCGGTGCGCAGCGCCTCCAGGGCCGCGGGCACGGCCGTGCCCGCGGCCGGGGCGCCCACGCTGTCCCGCTCAGTGGGGGCGACACCCAGCTGGACCGCCAGGGTGGCCAGCCCGGCGAGGACGAGGCTTTCCCGTTCGGCGGGGATCCAGCAGATCACCTTGTAGTCGTGCTGGTGGGTGTAGACGTATTCGAGCGCAAGCTGGGACTTGCCGACCCCGCCCATGCCGTGCAGCGCGTGTGGCAGTACGGCCGCGGTGTCCTGGGCACCCAGCTGTTCCTCCACGGACCTCAGCAGCGCCTGGCGGCCGACGAACGTCGTGTTCCGCAGGGGGACGTTCACCAGAAGGGCAGGCGTTCCCGCCGAGTTCGTGTTCATGCCCGGCCGTGCCTCCGTCGGGTGCTGGGTCAGGTAGGAGCGTGCCGACGCCGCGTCCACGAGGGGTGCCTCGCGGACCGGCGCGTTCTTATGCGGGGGCGGTCCTGGCGTCCCTCGGTTCACGTTCGGTTCGATGCGGCGGGCGCGCTCGGAGTACGGTCCCGCCAGTGCGCGCATGACGGCCAGCTCACTGCGCACCCATCCGTGCTCGGCCGGGTCGGGGAGCGTCGTCCCCGTCGGATTGCGCAGGGCGGCACGTAATGCGACGCCCCGCTCGCCCGCGGCGGGCAGCTCGCCCACCAGGGCGACGGTGCGGGCGAGTTGACTGCGGGTGGTCGTGGCGAGCAGTGCCTCGCGGATCCCGTCCGCGAATTCGGGGTGTCCCCCGCCGCCGTCCCATTCGATCAGTCCGCCCATGAGGATTTCGGCGAGGTGGTCGTGGCTGGTCTCCGGTTTGGTGCGCCGCCGCAGCTGCTCGACAAGGTCGAAGTCGAGTGGGATGACGGCGAGTTGGGTGGCCAGTCGGCGCGCGGCCGGTGTGGCGAGGGTGAAGAAGTGGCGTACGGCTGCGGTGGCGGCGCCGGGGAGACGCGGGGCACGCAGTCCGGGGGCGGGCGCGCCTTTGGTGAGCGTGCCCACCAAGACAGCCGGCAGGTCGCGGCGCACTCCTCGTTCCCCGGTCACGATGTCGGCCCAGGCGGCCAGGGAACCGGGCTTGAGGGACAGTACGGGCACCGGCATGGAGCCCTCGCCGCCGGGCAGCGGTCGCATCGGGTCGGGACCGCCCGGCGGAGCCCGGTGGGTGAGGGCGTCGTTGGGTGCGCCGAATCCACCCGCCTCCAGGACGGCCGGGTACGGGTAGAGCGAGGAGCGGTGGCGCAGATGGGGCGGAAGCAGATGCACGAGGGCCGTGGGCCCGGCCCGGCCGAGGCGGTCGAGCAGATGGTCGGCGGCGGGCCGGGTCCAGCCATGGCGCAGGCCGTCCGTGACGACGAGGAAGATCCGGTCTCCCTTGCCGTTGAGGATCTCTCCGGGATCCATCGTGGCCCGGGCCGCACCCCACCGCAGCCTCGGCTCCCCGGCGAGCGGCATGTCGACCTTGACGGTACGTACGGCCCGGAAGGCGCCGCTGTGTTCGGCGGCGGCCAAGAGGCCTGTCGTCTCCTCGTCCCGTATGGCCATGGTGGGAGCGTCGTCGACGAGGACGACCAGTTCGAACGCCGTGGCGTCGGCGGGGCGGAACCAAGGTATCCACAGCTCGTCGAAGACGCCCCGCTCCGCCGTGACCTCTTCGTCCAGTTGTACGGCGTCACGGGACGGCACCTGACGGGCGAGCCGGTGCAGGGCGCGGGCCAGCGCCGCGGATCGGCCGCCGTGCATCGCCTTGCCGGGCTTTGGCCGAGGCAGGGTGGGCAGGCCCAGACGTACCTGGTCGGGACCTTCCGGGTCCGGGGAGAACAACGGGTGCGTGGCGACGCCGTCGTCGCTCGGCGGCGTCGGCTGCTCGTCCGGGGACCGCCCGGTCACGGCGGGCTCCTGCGGGTGGCCGCCCTGCTCGCCGATGTCCGCCGGTGGACTCTCCGCCGTCGTGGGCCGGCCTGCGCGAATCCAGTGAGCGCTCAGCCAGACGGCGTCCGCCAGCTCCTGCCAGTGCGGAAGGAACTCAGAACGGTCCGTGGCGGGGCGCGCCGGATCCGAGCGCGCCGTGGTTCCCTGACCGACGCCGCCACGGCCCGTACCTGGCGCGCGCTCGCGGGGGAAACCGTCCATTCAGCGGCCTTTCGCAAGGTCACGCAGCAGCATTTCCAGGAGTTTGCGCCCACCCGCGTGGGCACGGAACGTACCCGCGGTGGTCACCTGCACGGCGTTGAGGAGCTGGTCCAGCGAATGCGTTCCGCCCGCCTCGACCCGTTTGACGAACAGGTCGACCAGGGCCTCTGCATCCGGCGGCCGTACCCTGAGGTGGCTGTCCACGATGGCGAGCAGTTGTTCCCGGGTCGGGGTGCGCATTTCCAGTGGAAGGCAGCGCCTGCGGAAAGCGGCCGGGAACTCCCGCTCACCGTTGCTGGTGATGACCACGACCGGGAACTCCCGGCATTCCACCCGCCCTTGCCGTAACTCGGCGAAGCACCCCGGGTCGCTGGTCTGCACGCGCGCGGTGTCGGACGTGTCGCGCACCAGCTCGGGAATCTCGTAACTGCCGTTCTCCAGGACGTGCAACAGGTCGTTGGGCAGGTCGATGTCGCTCTTGTCGAGTTCGTCGACGAGCAGGACGCGAGGGCGGTCGTAGGGCAGCAGCGCGGTGCCCAGGGCACCCAGGGTGATGAAGCCACCCAGGGTCGGCGCCGGTTGACCGTCCGCGCCCCGGATGTCGTCGGGAGTGGTTTCGGCAGGGCGTAGACCGGCTCGCCATGCGGCGATGGCCTGGGCGCGGCCCAGAGCGTCGTGGGAGTAGAGGCCGTCACGCAGAGTGGTGCGGCTGACGATGTTCCATTCCAGCACGCGTCCCAGACCGAGCTCGCGGGAAATCAGGTAGGCGAGCGTGGACTTGCCGACGCCGGGTGCACCGGTCACCAACAAAGGGCGGCGCAGCAGCAGGGCGGCATTGACGGTGTCGATGCTCTCCGAGTCGAGCTGTGGCATCGCGTCGACGTTTCCGAGGCGGCGCAGTGCGGCCTGCTCGTCGTCGGGCGGCGGGGGCTGCGGCGGGCCGCCGCGGAACCGGCGCCACGGCGGAGCGGGCCGCAGGGCGGGGGGCGACCCGATCGGGACGGCCCCAGTGGCACGGAAGACGCGCCAGTCCTCCCCGTCCGCGGTTTCCGGCGCGCTCATACCGGCGTCTCCTCGCTGTCGATGGTGTCGATGTCGTCGGAATACCCGATGCCGTGCTCGTACTCAAGGCCGTAGTCGGCGGCTGTCTGGATGTCGACCAGCCGGTTGGGGTCGTCCCAGAAGAAGGCGATGTGCCTGCCCAGCAGCAGGGGCCCCGCGACGTTGAGTTCGGCCCTGCGCCGGAGCTGGTGGATCACGACCGGAAGCCGGGCCGGCTGCTGCACGGCGGCGAACACGGCCGTCACCACCTCCCTCCGCTCCTCCGGGAACTCACCTCTGCGGTCCCAGACCGCGAGGCCGATCCCCTCGGCGATGGCGGCCTTGAGCGCCTCCGTCGCGGCGCCTCCGTCAGGGGCGTCGAGCACCGCGGCGGTGCGGCTCGGCTCGGCCGCGAGGGTGGCCTGCCACTCTTCGAGTCCGCCGGTGTCGGCCGTTCGCCAACCGTGGACGGTGATCCCGCGCTGCTGCAGTGTGTTCCACCGGTCCTGCCACTGTGCCCTGACCAGGACGTCGTCGGTGCGCATCCGCTCCAGGCTGCGCAGGTGCACCCCGTACTTCAGCCCGAGGGGCAGCGGCTTGCCGTCCCCCGAGCGAACGGTCAGGCCGGCCACATTGTGGTTGAGTAAGTCATAGGGGAGGACGAACTCGACGTAAGGCGGCGTGGGTTCACTGCCGTCGGACCTCGGCTCGTTCGGTGCGGAGTACAACCGGAGGACCTGTCGCAGAGCTCGCTCGACCGCGCTGCCGAGCCCGTCGAGGCTGGTTGTCTCGGGATCAGCCGGTTGCGGGCGCCAGTGGCCCGCGACCGTGTTGAGCCAGGGCCGGACGACGACGTCCCCCGAGCCGTCGCGGGCCGGCTCGACGGCCACGACCAGACATCTGGGGATCGTCGGATCCGGGTCGGCGGCGTCGGCCCGGGCGAGCCGGCGCCGTTCCAGCGCGGTGAGGAGTCCGCTTCGCTCCGCCCAGCTGTGGGCCCACAGGGACAGAGCGCGTTGCCAGCCCGGGACTCCGGTCAGCTCGGCGGCCTGGTCCATGAGAAGTACGGCGGGCGGCAGTCCGTCCGGCTGGACGTTCAACTCCGCTGTGTACGCGAAGAGCTGATGGAGCGAAAGGCCGGGGGGCAGGTCGTGGTGCAGCTCCGTGACGAGCCCGTCCCGCAGCCGGGCCCCGGACAGCCTCCCCTCGACGGCGTCCAGGAGGGCGAGCGCGGAATGCACGTCGTCGTGGGTCAGGGGGCCGGGCAGTGGCTCGGCGAGCGCGGTCCGGCCCGCGAAGACCAGTAACTGCTCCAGTTCGGCGGCCGCCTCGGCGCCTTCGAAGACGCGCACCACATCAGTCAGCACACGCTCGCCCTCGGGCACGTTCAGCGCCGCCTGCACCAGCGCGATCACGTCCTCGCGCTGCTTGGTGCCGCGCAGGTCGACATGCACGCTCAGCTGGTCCGAGAGCACCCTGGCGAAGAAACCGCGCCCGGCCTGGTCCTCCAGGCAACTCAGCTCACACAGGGCCTCTGTCAGGCGGAACAGCAGGTCCCTTCCCGGCGCACGCCCGAACTCGCCCGATCCCGCCGCTGTCTCCACCGACCTTCCCCCACGAGCCGGTACACCTGACTGGACCAGCGAACGTAGCACGTTGACTCCGGCCTATCCAGGCCGCCTCGACACCGGCGGCCACGACCCGGCGACGCCCGGAAGAGGGGCCCTGCGGAACGGCCCGGAGAGGTGGCGGGTGGGCGACCACTCGCATCGCCACCCGCCACCGTCGCCGGGAACGCCGGTTCACAACCGCGGGTCCACCGGCTCCGACTCCAGCGCCAGCACCCCGAACACGGCCTCGTGCACCCGCCACAGCGGCTCGCCCTCGGCCAGTCGGTCGAGCGCCTCAAGGCCGAGCGCGTACTCGCGGATCGCCAGCGACCGCTTGTGGTTGAGGAACCTGTGGCGGAGCCGGGCGAGGTGGTCCGGGCGGGTGTACTCCGGGCCGTAGATGATCCGCAGGTACTCGCGGCCGCGGCACTTGATGCCGGGCTGCACCAGGCGGCCCGCTTCGCTGCGTACTACAGCGCCGACCGGCTTGACGACCATGCCCTCGCCGCCGCGGCCGGTCATCTCCAGCCACCAGTCGACGCCCGCCCGCACCGACTCCGGGTCGGCGGTGTCGACGTACAGGCGTCGGGTGGTCTGGAGCAGGCCGGTGCTGTCGTGCTCCACCAGCCGGTCCAGCAGGCCGAGCTGCTCGTCGTGCGGCAGGGCGGCGAGGCTGCGGCCCTGCACGGCGAGGATCTGGAACGGTGCCAGGCGGACGCCGTCGAGGCCGTCCGTGGTCCAGCAGTAGCGCCGGTAGGCGTCCGTGAACTTCGAGGCGGCGTCGGCCCGTTCGCGCTGGCGGGACAGCAGGTCCGCCACGTCGACGCCGCGTGCCGCCGCGCCCTCCAGGGCGGTCAGCGCACCCGGGAAGACAGCCCCGGAGGCGGCGCCGACAGCCGCGTACTGACTGCGGAGCAGACCGGACGCCTTCAGCGACCACGGCATCAGTTCGGCGTCCAACAGGAGCCAGTCGCCCGCGCCGGAGGCGCTGTCGGATGCCGTGAGTTCGGTCCAGAGGCCCGCCTCGTCGATCGCCTTGCGCAGGCGGCCGAGGATCTCCTCGGTGACGGACTCGTCGTCGAAGAACGGACGGCCGGTGCGCGTGTACAGCGACCCGGTCGGACCGTCCACGCCGAAGCGCTTGCGGGCCGCCTCCGCGTCCCGGCACACCAGGGCCACCGCCCGCGAGCCCATGTGCTTCTCCTCGCACACGACCCGCTCGACGCCGTCCTCCTTGTACTGGGCGAACGCCTCGGCCGGGTGCTCCAGGTAGCCCTCGATGTGCGAGGTGGCGGTGGGCGCCATGGTCGGCGGAAGGTACGGCAGCAGCCGCGGGTCCACCGCGAAGCGGCTCATGACCTCCAGGGCCGCCGCCGCGTTCTCCTCCCGGACCGACACCCGACCGGCGTGCCGTGTCTCCACGACCCGGCGCCCGTGCACGTCGGCGAGGTCGAGCGGGCGTCCGTCGTGGCCGCCCGGGGCCTCGCTGCGCAGCGGCTTCGTCGGCTCGTACCACATCTGCTCCGCCGGTACGTCGACCAGCTCGCGCTCCGGCCAGCGCAGCGCGGTGAGCTTGCCGCCGAAGACGGCGCCGGTGTCCAGGCAGATGGTGTTGTTGAGCCACGTAGCCTCGGGGACCGGGGTGTGGCCGTAGACCACGGCCGCCCGGCCCCGGTAGTCCTCCGCCCACGGGTAGCGCACCGGCAGCCCGAACTCGTCGGTCTCTCCGGTGGTGTCGCCGTACAGGGCGTGCGAGCGGACCCGGCCGGAGGTGCGGCCGTGGTACTTCTCCGGCAGGCCGGCGTGGCAGACGACCAGCCGGCCGCCGTCGAGGACGTAGTGGCTGACGAGCCCGTCGATGAACTCCCGGACCTCGGCGGCGAACTCCTCGCTCTCGCCGTCCATCTGCTCGATGGTCTCGGCGAGTCCGTGGGTGTGCTGGACCTTGCGGCCCTTGAGGTAACGGCCGTACTTGTTCTCGTGGTTGCCGGGCACGCACAGGGCGTTGCCCGACTTCACCATCGACATCACGCGGCGCAGCACGCCCGGGCTGTCCGGGCCGCGGTCGACGAGGTCGCCGACGAAGACCGCGGTGCGGCCCTCGGGGTGGACGCCGTCGGTGTAGCCCAACTTGCCGAGCAGTGTCTCCAGTTCGGAGGCGCAGCCGTGGATGTCGCCGACGATGTCGAAGGGGCCGGTGAGGTGGGTCAGGTCGTTGAAGCGCTTCTCGGTGACGACGGTGGCGTTCTCGATGTCCTCGACGCCCCGGAGGATGTGCACCTTCCGGAAGCCCTCGCGCTCCAAGTGCCGGACCGAGCGGCGCAGTTCGCGGATGTGGCGTCCGATGACCCGGCGCGGCATGTCGGCGCGGTCGACGCGGGCTGTGTTGCGTTCGGCGCAGACCTCCTCCGGCACGTCGAGCACGATGGCGATGGGCAGCACGTCGTACTTCTTGGCGAGGTCGATCAACTGCCGGCGGGAGTCCTGCTGCACGCTGGTGGCGTCCACGACGGTACGGCGGCCGGCGGCGAGGCGCTTGCCCGCGATGTAGTGCAGGACGTCGAAGGCGTCCCTCGTCGCGCTCTGGTCGTTCTCGTCGTCGGAGACCAGGCCGCGGCAGAAGTCGGAGGAGATGATCTCGGTCGGCTTGAAGTGCCGGTGGGCGAAGGTGGACTTGCCGGAGCCGGAGGCGCCGACGAGAACGACGAGGGAGAGGTCGGTGACGGGAAGGACGCGTCCCTTGGTCCGGGTCTCGGTCATGCTGCCTTCGCCTCCTTCTCATTCGCGTTCTTCTCGGTCGCGTTCTTCTCGGTCGCGTTCTTCTCGGTCGCGTTCTTCTCGGTCGCGTTCCGCTGTACGAATATGGCCATCTGAGTCGGCGGCCCGACCTCCGGGTCGTCGGGTCCGACCGGTATGAACTCCACGCCGTAGCCGTGCCGTTCGCCCACTGCCTGTGCCCATGCCCGGAACTCCGCGCGCGTCCACTCGAAGCGGTGGTCGCCGTGCCGGACGTGTCCGGCCGGGAGGCTCTCCCAGCGCACGTTGTACTCGACGTTCGGTGTCGTGACCAGCACGGTGCGGGGACGGGCCGAGCCGAACACCGCGTACTCCAGGGCGGGCAGCCGCGGCAGGTCGAGGTGCTCGATCACCTCGCTCAGCACAGCGGCGTCGTATCCCTTGAGCCGGTTGTCGGTGTACGCCAGCGAGCTCTGGAAGAGCTGGACGCGCGAGGCCTGCCGCTCCCCCATGCGGTCCAGCTTCAGCCGCCGGGAGGCGACGGTCAGCGCCCGCATGGACACATCGGTGCCGACGATCTCGGTGAACTTCGGGTCCTTGAGCAGCGCCTGCACCAACTGGCCCTGCCCGCAGCCGAGGTCGAGCACCCGGGCGGCGCCGGACGCCTGGAGCGCGGCGACGATCGCGTCCCGGCGCTGTACGGCGAGCGGGGTCGGCTTCTCCTCGGTCTCGGCCTCCGCCTCGACCGCGTTGTCGATCTCCTCGACCTCGCTGTCGTCGGTCTCGGCCAGCCGCACGAGCTCCAGCCGTTCCATCGCCTGCCGGGTCAGCGACCAGCGGCGCGACAGATAGCGGCTGGTGATCAGCTTCTGCTCCGGGTGCTCGGGCAGCCAGCCCTCACCGGCCCGCAGCAGCTTGTCGACCTCGTCGGGGGCCACCCAGTAGTGCTTGGCGTCGTCGAGGACGGGCAGCAGGACGTACAGGTGACGCAGGGCCGCTGCGAGAGTGAGCTCCGAGGATTCCAGGACGAGCCGCACGTACCGCGAGTCGCCCCAGTCCGGGAACTCGGCGTCCAGCGCCACCGGATCGACGGTCACCGCCCAGCCGAGCGGCTCGAAGAGACGTCGTACGAGCTCGGGGCCGCCTCTGGCCGGAAGGGCGGGCACCTCGATGCGCAACGGCCTGGTCTGCTCGGCCGCTTCGGGCCTGGCGTTGCACACGCCCCGCATCGCGCTGGAGAAGACGCCGCTCAGCGCCACGGCGAGCAGCGAGGAGGCTGCGTACGGGCGGTCGTTGACGTACTGCGCGAGTGCCGCGTCGGGGGCGCCGCCGCGTCCCTTGCCCTTGCCGCGCCTGACCAGTGCCACCGCGTCGACCTCCAGCAGCAGCGCCGCCGTGCAGCGCTCGGCATCCGCCTCGGGGTAGAGGACGTGCGCCGTGCCGTAGGACGTGGAGAACGCCTGCGCCTTCTCGGGATGCTTGTGCAGCAGGAAGCCGAGGTCGGTGGCGGGGCGTTCGGCGGTGCCGGTGGTACTGATCGTCAGAAACACGGTGGTTACACCTCGAAATACCTTCTGAGCTGGGGGTTTTCGTCCTGTCGGACATCGCGGTCGCGTCCGCACAACGTACATCGGCCGCTCCCTGCGCACACTCGGGATTTTTCACGCAACCCTGTTCGTCAGGTGCCGCGCCGGATCCCCGATCCCGCGGCCAGGGCGGCGGCGGCCAGGGATACCCCGGCGAGCAGGACGAAGAGATGCGGGTAGCCGCCCAACGCGTGCGCCAGCGCCGCGCCGGCGAAGGGGGCCAGCGCCCCCGCGATGGCGGCGGGGGCGGCGAGGATCCCGGACAGGCGGCCGTAGTCGGCCGTTCCCCAGCGGTCGGCCACGGCGGTGGCCTGGAGGAGAGTGAGGTTGCCGCGCACCATGCCCGCGGCGACGGCCAGGAGGAGGAGCAGCGGGTACGGGCCCGGGACGACGGCGAGGGCCGCGGTGGTCGCACCGCCCAGGACGATCAAGGCGACGGTGCGGGTGGTGACGCCGGTACGGCGGGCGAGCCCTCGGTACAGCGTGCGGCCCAGGGTCTGGCCCACTCCGCCGAGGCCCAGGGCCCAGGCCGCCGCGGTGGGGCTCGCGCCGCGTTCGGCGAGGAGCGGGACGAGGGCGACGACGACGGCGTACATCGCGAAGCCGTTGAGGGTGAAGGCGGTGGCGAGGAGGAGGAAGGGGCGGCTGCGGGCGACCGACCGGCTGCCGTCGCCCGTCTGGTGCGTGGGGTGGGCCGGTGCGGCCGGCCAGGGCCCGCGCAGGGCGAGGGCATGGGCGGGGACGGTGACGGCCGCGAGGATCGCCGCCAGGACGGTGTACGTCAGGCGCCAGCTCAGGTGTTCGGCGAGGGCTGCCGTCAGGGGTGCGAAGGCGGTGGAGGCGAGGCCGCCGGCGAGAGTGACGATCGTGAGGGCACGGACGCGGTCCTCTCCCCACCACCGCGTGACGGCGGCGAACGCGGGCTGGTAGAAGGTGGCGGCCATCGCCGTCCCGGCGAGCAGCCAAGCCGCTGTGAAGACCGCCAGGTTGGGCGCCCACGCGAGGGTGAGCACCGCCACGACGGCCAGCAGTGAGCCGGTGGTCATCACGGCGCGTGGGCCCCGGCGGTCCAGGATGCGGCCGACCGGTATTCCGGCGAGCGCGGAGACGACCAGGGCGCCGGAGAAGGCGCCGGTCGTCGCGGTGGTGGACCAGCCGGTGTCGGCGGTGATGCGCGCGTTGAGGACGGGGAAGGCGTAGTAGACGATGCCCCAGCCGGTGATCTGGGTGGCGCACAGGGCGGGAAGGGCGGCACGCGGCCGCGACCGGTCCCCGATGCCGGTCGCGACCGCGCTGCCGTGCAGGTCCGTCACCGCAAGGTCAGCAACCGCCGGACGAGGCGGGGGCGCCGATACCGATCTGCACGAGAGCGGGCGCCGGGGCGCAGCACCCTCCGCCGCCCGCCTGCTCGGCGGCCGGGTCGTCGAAGAGCCCGGCTCCGCCGCACACCCCGGTCTCCGGCAGGGTCAGCTCCACGCGGTCGGCGGACTCGAGGTCACCGGCGATGGCCGCGGCGACGGAGCGGACCTGCTCGTACCCGGTCATGGCGAGGAAGGTGGGGGCGCGGCCGTAGGACTTCATGCCGACCAGGTAGATGTCCTGCTCGGGGTGGGACAGCTCCTTGTGGCCGTGCGGGTAGACGGTGCCGCAGGAGTGCTGGTTGGGGTCGATGAGGGGCGCCAGCGCGGTGGGTGCCTGGAGGCGCTCGTCCAGGCCGAGGCGGACCTCGGACAGGAAGGACAGGTCCGGGCGGAAGCCGGTCAGCACGATGACCTCGTCGACCGGGTCGAGTCGCCGTCCGTCCTCGCCGACCAGGATCAGCCGTCCGTCCTCGGCGCGTTCGATGGCCTCGGTACGGAAGCCGGTGACGGCGTCCGCGTGACCGTTGTCGACGGCGGCCTTCGCCGCCAGACCCAGGGCGCCGCGGGCGGGCAGCTCGTCGGCCTCGCCGCCGCCGAACGTGGAGCCGCTGATCCCGCGCCGCAGGATCCACACCGCGTGCGTCCCCGGCTCCTCCTGGGCGACGTCGGCGAGGGTGGCCAGCGCGGTGAAGGCGGAGGCACCGGAGCCGATGACCGCGGTGCGCTTGCCGGCGTAACGGGCGCGGACGGCCGGGTCCTTGAGGTCGGGCACCCGGTACGTGACGCGGTCGGCGACGGCCTTCTCGCCGAGGGCGGGCAGGCCGCTCGCCCCGGCCGGACCGGGCGTGGTCCACGTGCCGGAGGCGTCGATGACGGCCCGGGCGAAGAGGCGCTCCTCACGGCCGTCGGAGGTGGTGAGGTGCAGGACGAAGGGCTGGGACTCGCGGTCGGCGTCGACGATGCGGTCGCGGCCGGTGCGTGAGACGCCGGTGACCTCCGTGCCGTACCGGACGCGGTCGCCCAGGGCGTCGGCCAGCGGCTGCAGGTACTGCTCGGCCCAGTCGCCGCCGGAGGGATACGTGGCTGCGTCCGGCTTGGTCCAGCCGGTCGGCGCGAGCAGCTTCTCGGCGGCCGGATCGGTGACCTCGCCCCAGGTGGAGAACAGCCGCACATGGCTCCACTCGCGCACCGCGGAGGCGGCGGCCGGTCCGGCCTCCAGGACCAGGGGTTCGATGCCGCGCTCGACGAGGTGGGCGGCCGCGGCCAGGCCGACAGGGCCGGCTCCGATGACGACGACGGGGAGCTGCTGCTCACTCATGGTGGTCGATCTCCCTGCTTGCTTCGATGATTGTCGATGTCCTGTGATGTCTGGAGCTTGCCACCCGTATCGACGAGTGTCAACATAGACACATGTCGAAGTCAGAGATTGCGGAACTGGCGGAACTGCCGGTCCTGGACGCCGGGGCGACAGTGCCGTGCTGCCCGCCGATCACCGCCGGGGAGCTGTCCCGGGCCGACGCGGAGAAGATGGCCGCGATGTTCAAGGCGCTGTCCGATCCCGTGCGGCTGCGCCTGTTCTCCAAGGTCGCCTCCTACCCGGGCGGCGAGGCGTGCGTCTGCGACATCTCCGACGTCGGCGTCTCCCAGCCGACCGTCTCCCACCACCTGAAGAAGCTGCGCGAAGCCGGACTGCTCACCTCGGAGCGGCGCGGGACCTGGGTCTACTACCAGGTCGCCCCGTCCGTGGTCGCCGCCATGTCCGCCCTGCTCGACCTGCGCACCTGAGCGACTTCGGCCTGATCAGGCGGGAAGCCATCGGTCGAGGTACCCGCGCAGCCCCGTGAGCTGCGCTCCAGTGGCCACATACCCGAGGTAGCCGTCGGGGCGTAGGAGCCCGTGCGCGACGCCGGGCCAAGGGCCCCGGTTCTCGAGGCGGTGGACGCCGACGAGGCCGTCACGGCCGCGCAGGAGAGGGGCGATCCGTTCCTCGCTCCACAGGTGGGGCGGCCCGGTGAGCAGCAACTGATACCCCGGGCCGGCACACCGCGCCTGGAGCCCGCTCGGCAGGTCGGGCAGCCGGTCGCCGGCCCGCGGGCCGCGCCGCGGCGGACGCGAGCCGTCCACCGAGGCGGGGCTGCGCCGGTAGTGGATGCCCAGTTCGGAGACCGTACGGAAGATCCGCCCGCGCAGCGCCGCCGACCGCATCACCAACGGGGCCAGCCGCGGGGCGAGTTGGGTGCGGGCGAGCCGGATGGCCGGGTTGCCGCTGGTACCGACGGTGAAAGCGCGGTCGGTGAAGCGCCGGACGACGCGGCCCACGGGGGCGCGCTCTGTCTCGTACGTTTCCAGCGATCCCTCCGGCGCGTCGCCTCGGCAGACGAGGGCGAGTTTCCAGCCGAGGTTGAGCGCGTCCTGGATGCCGGTGTTCATCCCCTGCGCTCCGGCCGGGCTGTGGATGTGGGCCGCGTCCCCGGCGAGGAAGCAGCGCCCGGCGTGGTAGCGGGCGGCGCCGCGGTTGTGGAGCCGGAAGTCGGTCATCCACACCGGGTCCCGCAGCGCCAGGCGGTCGTCGGTGTAGCGGCCGACGGTCTCCTCCAGGAGCGACACGGTCACCTCGGCGTCCGGGGCATCGGGTGGCCGCATCGCGAGCATCCGCCAGGTGGCCGGCGAGCCGAGCGGGAAGAAGAACAGCATCCCGTTCCCGGCCAGGTACGTGTGCACGGCATCCGGCTCCAGCCCGTCGACCTCCAGATCGGCGAGCAGGAACGTCTGCGGATACGCGTACCCCTCGAACCCGATGCCCGCCTGAGCCCGCACGGTGCTGTGGGCGCCGTCGCAGCCGACGACGTACCGCGCCTGCACCGTCTCCTCGGAACCGTCCGGGCCGCGCAGCCGGCAGACGACGTACGAGTCCTTCTCCTCCAGCCGCACCAGCTCGGTGCCGCGCTCGACCGCGACGTCCCGTGCGGCCAGCTGTCCGGCCAGGACGCTCTCGGTCTCGGCCTGCGACAGGAACAGCAGAAAGGGGTACGCGGTGTCGCTCAGCCCGATGTCGAAGAGCCGCATCGACACCACCCGCCGGGGCAGGTGCATCCGCAGCCGCATCGCCGGGTTGCCCCGGGCGACCAGCTCGTCCGTCACACCGAAGCCGGCCAGCGCCTCCAGTGTCCGGGGCTGGATGGCCAGGGCCCGGGACTCGCGGACCCGGTCCAGGGACCGGTCGACGATCCGGAACCGGGTCCCGTACGCACGCAGCTGCGCGGCGAGCGCGAGCCCGGTAGGGCCCCCGCCGACCACCAGCACATCCAACGGTGCCGCCATGGCCCCACGGTAGTGCGCCCTGCCGTCGATCACGTCACCGTGGACGCCGTGGCGTCAGCCGGAGCACCGTGCCCTCCCCGTCTGCCGAGAGGAGCAGTGTGCCGTCCGGGGCGGCGGCGAGTCCGGCGAAGCGGCGGGCCAGGCCGGGCAGGCCGGCCGCGAACAGGGCGGGTTCGGCGCGGGGCACGACGCCCGGCGGTGGGCCGACCGGCAGCTCCTCGGCGTCGATCCGGCTCTCCCCCGTCGTCAGGGAGATCACCCGCAGCCTGCGCGGCCCGCTCTCCACGGTGAACAGCTCGTCGCCCAGGACCACCAGCCCCTGCGGTGCGCCGAGCCCCTCCGCGACGACCGTGGGTCTCCCGT
The DNA here is from genome assembly GCF_059026085.1 of Streptomyces sp. a15. NCBI lineage: Bacteria > Bacillati > Actinomycetota > Actinomycetes > Kitasatosporales > Streptomycetaceae > Streptomyces > Streptomyces sp. A15. The sequence continues at coordinate 110,787 of NZ_JBWLKM010000022.1, forward strand.
CCTCCTCGATCCTCAGTACGGCACCCCGCCGCTCGTCGCTGACATAGCAGCGTCCCCCCGCGTCGAAGGCCACGTCCACGGGCTGGTCGAAGCCTTCGGCGAGCACGGTGACGGCGTCGCTCGCGTCGACGGCCACGACCCGCCCGGCGCCCGCCTCCGCGACGACGAGCGAGCCGTCCGGCCCGACCGTGATGCCCAGGGGCCGGTTCAGTCCGGTGACCCGGGTCCGCGTGGTCTTCTGTGCCGGGTCGTAGGTCTGCACCTGCCCGAACTGGGAGGTGAGGTGCAGGAGTTCACCGTCGGCGGTGATGCCGTGGGAGAAGTGCAGCAGGGCCTCGGTGGTCACTCCGCCGGGCTCGCCCCCGGCGGAGCCGGCGCTGTGCGGCTCGCCCTCGTGGGACAGCGCCGGGCTCGCCACCCGGTAGTGGTCGGCGGCGTACACCGTGCCGCCCAGGTCGATCGTCACGCCGTACGGCCCGTCGAGGCCGCGCGGCACGAGTTCACGCGTCCGCCCGTCGGGATGCAGCTCGGTGACCCCGCCGCTGGCGTAGCTGGAGACGAACATCCGGTTCTCGGCGTCGAACGCCGCGTTGTCGAGGCCGACCACCCCGCTGGTGACCAGCGTCCGCGCCCCGCTGCCGTGCAGGTCGACGCGGGTGACGATGCCCTCCGGCCCCCGGGACAGGACGTACAGGACCCCGCCCTGGTCGAAACGGACCGCGACCGGCTGGTGGACCTCCTCGGCGACCACCTCGGGCACCCCGCCGTCCGGCGGGATCCGCCAGACCTGGCCGGTCATCATGTGCGGGTAGTACAGGTGGCCGTCCGGGCCGCGCTGCATCGCGTTGCCGAGGGCCAGGCCCTCGGTGAGGACCACCGGATCGCCACCCTCGGGGAACAGTTCCATCAGACGGCCGCCCGGCCTCATCTCGTTGACGAAGAGCCGGTCGCCGACGCAGGTGATGCCGTTCGGGTTCGTCACGTCGTCGGAGACGAGCGTGTACTCCCCCTGCGGGCTGCGGCGCCACACCCGCCCCGGAACCAGGTCGGCGATGTACATCGAGCCGTCCGCCCCGAAGGCGAGGTCGTCCGGCGACTGGACAGGGCTGTCCATCGGTACGACCACCTCGACATCCCCGGTGGCGGGGTCGACGGCGCTGATCCGGCCGGCCAGGAACTGGGCGACGTACAGGCGCCCGTCGGGCCCGAACGCGACGCCGTTGGAACCCCACAGCAGGTTGGGCGGGTTGAGCCGCTCGGCCTGCCAACGACCGCTGGTGACCTGCCGGTTGCCGGTGTCGTCGAACCGGCTGGGAGACACGGTGCTCATGCCGACCGCTCCGTCTCCCCGAGGACCTCGTCCATGCCGCCCTCCGCGCGCCAGCGGCGGAGCAGCTCGTGGAAGGCGACCGGCCCGTCGCCGTACGACTCGCTGCGCTGCCTGGGCATGCCCTCGTTGTTGTAGTAGCCGGGGGTGCACTCGGCCTGGAACTTGTGCAGGTCGGCGGCCTTCTCGCGGATCGTGGCCACCCAGGCGTCCTGGGCCTCGGCGGTCGGCTCGACGTACCGGGCCTGCCGTTTGCGCGCCTCGGCGACGATCTCGGCGACGTGGCTCGCCTGCTCGTCGAGGATGTGCACGAAGTTCACGGCGGAGGCGTTCTGCAGCGGGCCGAGTAAGAAGAGGTTGGGGTAGCCGCCCATGGTGAACCCGTGCAGGGTCTTCGGGCCGCCGCCGGTCGCCCAGGACTGCAACAGGTCGACGCCTCCCCGGCCGTACACGGGCAGTTGCCCGGACAGGATCCCGGACACCCCGACCTGGAAGCCGGTCGCGAAGATGACGCAGTCGACCTCGTACGCGGTGTCGCCGACCACCACGGCGTCCTCGGTGATCCGCTCCACTCCGTGGGTGTCGGCCGTGTCCACCAGCGTCACGTCGGGCCGGTTGAACGTGTCGAGGTAGGTGTCGCTGAAGGTGGGCCGCTTGCACATGTAGCGGTACCACGGCTTGAGTTTCTCCGCCGTCTCCGGATCCTCGACGATGGAATCCACCCGGGCGCGCAGCTCGTTCATCTTCTGGAAGTCGGCGATCTCGTAGGCCTGTTCCCGCTCCTCGGCCGGCACGTCCGCGTACGCGTTGGTCGGGATGAGCTTCTCCTGCAGCCGGGCACTGGTGGTCCAGGCGTCGTCCACCAGGTCCTCGTCCACGCGGATGCCGGTGACGAGCTTCAGGAAGTTCTCCCTCCGCCGCTTCTGCCAGCCCGGCCGCAGCGACTCGGCCCACTCCGGGTCCGTGGGGCGCTGGCCGCGCACGTCCACCGTGGAGGGCGTGCGCTGGAACACGTACAGGTGCCCCGCGTCACGGCCCAGGTGCGGGACGACCTGGATCGCGGTCGCGCCGGTCCCGATGACGGCGACCCGCTTGTCGGCGAGCTTGTGCAGGCCGCCGCTCGCGTCACCGCCCGTGTAGTCGTAGTCCCAGCGGCTGGTGTGGAAGACGCGTCCCTTGAACGTCTCGATGCCGGGGACGGCGGGGAGTTTGGGCGTGCTGAGCGTTCCGCTGGAGATCACCACGAAGCTGGCCCGCATCCGGTCACCGCGGTCCGTGCCGACGGTCCACTCCATGTCGGTGTCGTCCCAGCGCAGTTCGCTCACCCGGGTCTGGAAGCAGGCATCCCGGTAGAGGTCGAAGTGCCGCCCGATCGCCATCGCGTGCTGCCGGATCTCCTCGCCCGGCGCGTACTTCCACTTCGGGAGGCGGCCGAGTTCCTCCAGCAGCGGCAGGTAGATGTACGCGTCGATGTCGCAGTGGATGCCCGGGTACCGGTTCCAGTACCAGGTGCCGCCGAAGTCGCCGGCCTGCTCGATCACCCGGATCGACTCCACGCCCGCCTGCCGCAGCCGTGCCGCGGCGAGCAGCCCGCCGAGCCCGCCGCCGATCACCACCGCGTCGACCCGGTCGTGCAACGGCTCCCGGGCGACGAACTCGGTGTACGGGTCGTCGTGCGAGCCCGGCTCGGCGGTGAGGCGCCGGTACTGCTGGTTGCCGTCGGGACGGAACCTGCGGTCGCGCTCGGCGCGGTACTTGGCGCGCAGGGCGTCGGGATCGAAGCCCAGGTCTTCGGAAGTGGAGATGCCGGCGGTGTGGGGGGAGGTGGACATGTGTGTGCCCTTTCTACTGTCCCGGGCTCGTCATCGGTGGTGGGGGAAGTCCGATCCGAGTGCAATTCCGGGATGAGCTGCGGCACATATACAAGCAGGGCAAGCTGACAGCCTTCGGCCGCGTTCCTGACAGAAACCTGACATGCCGGAGATCACGAGCGCGTGCTACCGCTCCTCCGCCGTCCAGGGGCCGACGCCCAGCTTTCCGGTGGTCCCGAGGTCGAGGTGGGGGGTCACCGTGACGGGTGCGGCGCCGGCCTTCGCGTGGACCCTGACGTAGGGGGCGTTGACGGCTTCGAGACCGGCTTCGGTCGTGTTGCGCCACACTAGGACTGCTCTGGCGCGTTCGCCGGGCTTCAGGGTCACGGGTCGGGGCGGGTCGTCGGCGCCGGTGACGGAACTGGTGATGTCGCCGCTGCCCTTGAGGACCCTGACGCCCTCGACCGGTTCGCGGTCCTCGTCGAGGAGGGTGAGCCGCGGGTAGCCCTCGACGTGGTGGTCGGCGGTGCCGCAGTTCTTCAGCCACAGCCCCACGACCCGCAGCCCCATGGCGGCGTCGCCCTCGTCGACCGTGACGTCCACCCCGGAGGCGGGGCACGTGTCCGGAGCGGCCGGCGCCTCTGCGGCGGGGACGCTGGTGACCTCGGAGACCTTCACCCGCGTCACGTCCATGTCCCCGCCGCCCCCCGTCGAGAGCGGCATCTCGACGGTCCGCCGCACGGCCCGGCCGGGTTCGACGTCGTGCACGGTCTGCCGGGTGTTGGTCATCACCGCGCCGGTGGCCGTCGTGAAGTCGAACAGGATCGTGTACGTCAGTGCTTCGGAGCTGTCGTTGACGACCTCGTAGGCGGCGGAGACCGGGGAGTACGCGGAGACGATCCCGGGCGTCGAGGGCGACGGAAGGGTCACGCCGGTGATCCGCACACCGTCCAGCCCCGGATCGGAGACCGGGGAGACCGAACTCCGGGGCGAGGCACCGGATCCGGCGCTCGGGGAACCGGCGCGTTCCGATCCGCAGCCGGTCACGAGCAGGGCCGCGGCGACCAGGACCGGCAGGAGGGGGGTGGCTCTTCGCATCGGGCCACCCCATCAGCCCCTGGTCGGTCCACCTGTGGCGGAGGCCACAGTTCCGGCCACAGGACTGTCACAGTGCCCTCCTTGCCACCGCGACGGCCGCTGCAACAACCGCTACGACACCCCTACGACACCCCTACGACAGCTGCGACTGCACCTGCGAGGAGATCAGCTCCAGGTGGTCCAGGTCGGACAGGTCGAGGATCTGGAGGTACATCCGCTCGGAGCCGATCCCGGCATAGCGGCCGATCTTGTCGACGACCTCGGACGGGGTGCCGGCCAGACCGTCGGCCTTCAGGTCGTCGACCTCACGGCCGATGGCGGCGGCGCGGCGGGCGACCTCCTGGTCGTCCTTGCCGACGCAGACGACGAGGGCGTTGGAGCAGGTGATCTCGTCCGCCTTGCGGCCCGCCTCCTCGGCGGCTGCCCGCACCCGGCCGAACTGGCGCTCGCTGTCCTCGACCGAGCCGAACGGCATGTTGAACTCGTCGGCGTACCGCGCGGTGAGCCGCGGGGTACGGCTCGCGCCGTGGCCGCCGATGAGCACGGGGATCTTGCTCTGCGCGGGCTTGGGCAGCGCGGGCGAGTCGGTGAGGTCGTAGTACGTGCCGTGGAAGTCGAAGGTCTCGCCGGCGCCGGTCGCCCACAGCCCGGTGACGATCTCCAGCTGCTCCTCCAGACGCGCGAACTTCTCCTTCGGGAAGGGGATGCCGTACGCCGTGTGCTCCTCCTCGAACCAGCCCGCGCCCAGGCCGAGTTCGACCCGGCCGCCGGACATCTGGTCGACCTGCGCGACCTGGATGGCGAGGACGCCGGGCAGCCTGAAGGTGGCTGCGGTCATCAGCGTGCCGAGGCGGATGCGCTTCGTCTCACGGGCGAGGCCGGCGAGAGTGATCCAGGCGTCGGTGGGGCCGGGGAGGCCGTCCACGGAGCCCATCTTCAGGTAGTGGTCGGAACGGAAGAACGCGTCGAAACCGAGGTCTTCGGTGGCCTTGGCGACGGTGAGAAGGGTGTCGTAGGTGGCGCCCTGCTGGGGTTCGGTGAAGATGCGAAGATCCATGCCTCCATCCTGCACGCTGGGCTCGCGGTCAACTCCATCGGTCCCCTGCGGGCGCATCGATGCCCGGGTCGGGTGAAATCCGTCAGCGCCGAGCGCGGGGGGTGACCTCGCCAGTGACCCGGTACGGCGGTGATCGTTGGCTCGGGCGGAGCCGGACCGACCGGCGCCCGCGCCGGACGGTCGCTGCCGGGGCGTCGTCGTTCGTCACGCGCGTCGGCCTCCGGTGGGGCCCGGCCCTGGGCCGAGGAGGCCGTCATGTCCGAAGAAACTGTGCCGCAGCAGGGTGGGGGCGCGGGTTCCGGTTCCGGTATCGGAACCGGGCAGCCGAAGGGGCTGTTGCAGCAGATGGAGGAGCTGATGGCGGCGCTGAACGCGGATCTGTCGGCGCTGGAGAGGAGCACTGCGGGGTTGGCGGAGGACGGGGAGGTCGGCTGACGGCCGTGCGCTTGCCGGGTGGACGGGGTTGGTGCCGGGGGGTGGGTCGCGCAGCCCGGCGCTACGGGGTGCCGCCCGCGCCCCCCCTCCCCCACTCTCGGCTTCGCTCGAGCGGGGGGACCCCCATCATCGCCCCAGCGGCACGACTGCCCGCGGGCTGACGGCAGTTGGCTGCCTGCGGTTTGACGGCACATGGCCCGGTCGAGGCCGGGGTCGACCGCCGCGGACTGACGGGACATGGCCGCCCGCGGACTGACCCGCACATGACTGGCCTCGGTTCAGTGGCACATGAACGTCAGCTGACTGACCGCACATCACCGCCCCCCGCCCGACCACCGCACTAAGCCGGTAACGCCTCGTCCCGGTCCGCCAGTTTCCGCAGCATGTCCAGGACCCGGTCCCTCGACTCGTCCGCCGCGTCGATCGCCTCCATGCACTGCCAGTACGTGCGCTCGTCGTCCGCGGCGGAGGCGAGGCCGACGAGGGCGATGCCCACCTCTCCGAGGAGGCCGCCGAGGCAGAGCAGCGCCTGGCGGGCGTCGCCCAGTTCGGTGAGCTGGGCGGCACGGAGGTGTTCCGTGGTGATGTCCGGGCGGTCGAGGACGCCGCAGCCTCTGCCCGCCAGCTCGGTCAACCCGAGGGCCTCGCCCCGCAGTTCGGGCGGCCCGGCGACCGCGAGGCGGCTGCCTATCGCCTGGGCCAGGGCCTGCGCCTGCCACACCTCCGCCATGAGGTCCGGCGCGTCACCACCGCCCACCAGGGCGCGTCTGCTCGTCACGATCAGCCGCACAGCGTCCATGCGCTGCCCCCGTCTGTCCCGACGCGCTCATTGGCACGTCCGCCCGCACTCCCTTGTTCACTACCCAGAGTGAGAGCGGTTGAGACGAAAAGCCAGAGGAAGAGGGAAATCTTCGGACAACGAAACGGTTGCGGACAGCTGAATGACTCCGGAGAGTGAAAACGGACTCTGCCGTTCCTGAAATTGGTCTACGGCGCCGGGAACCTCCGCTCGTTCCGGTCGATCTTCGCGTCCAGCGCCGCCAGCGGGTCGATGCCGAGCACCTCGCACAGCTGCAGCAGATACGCGAGGACGTCGGCGACCTCGTCCGTGACGCGGTGCGCGGTGTCGGGGTCGTCCATGACGCCGGCGGACTCCTCGGGCGTCAACCACTGGAAGATCTCGACCAGTTCGGACGCCTCCACGCTCAGCGCGGCGACGAGGTTCTTGGGGGTGTGGTACGGCTGCCAGTTGCGCGCGGCGGCGAACTCGGCCAGCCGGCGCTGCAGTTTCGCCACGTCGAGAGGTTCGGTCACGGGGTCAGGTCTACCACCGTGACCCCGGTCGACCCGGCGGCCCAGGATGCGTCGCTCACCGCGCCGACCAGGCGGATGTGCCCGCGGTCGCACATCCGGGCGGCGAGCCGCAGCAGTTCGGTCCGCTGCCGTGGGTCCAGGCCGCGGTCGAGGTTGTCGGCGAGCACGGTGAGCGTCTGCAGGGCCGCCGGCACCTCGCCGGCCGGGTCGACCTCCAGCACCCCGGGCCCGGTGAACAGGACCAGGGCGAGCGCGAGGTACCTCAACTCCCCGTCGCCCAGCCGTCCGAGCCGGGTGCGGATCCCGTCGCCCCGGTCGAGCAGCGCGCGTACGGTCCCGTCGGGGAGCGGTTCGGCGTAGAGGTCCGTGACGGGGCCGGTGCAGCCGGCGCGTACCGCCGCGACGAGTTGCGCGTGCCGGCGGGTGCACTCGGCACGGGTGCGCCAGAGCACGTCGGCAAGGTTCTCGCAGCCGCCGAGCAGCCGTCCGGAGCCGGTCGGGACGGGGGTGCGCATCCGGCCGGGGCGCGGGTCGCAGGCGAAGACGGAACGCAGGGCGACGACCATCTGTTCGGCGGCGGCGAGCACCCTGCGCTGTCCGTCGGTCTTGCCGGCCACGCGTAGCGGGAGCAGGGCGGTGCCGAGCCGGTCGTCGGGCAGCGGGGCGCGGGTGACGGGTGCGGAGCCCGCCGTGTGCCAGGCGGCCTGCACGGTGCGCCGCGAGGGGTCGCGCAGGGCGGTCTGCAGGAGGACCAGGCCGTCCGTCGACAAGCGCTCGCCCACGATGCGCAGGTCGGGTTCCGCCTGGATCGCGACGTCGAGCCGGACCGGGCCCTCGGGCCCGTCGGCGGTGCAGCCGATGCGGAAGCCGCGCCGGCGCTGGGCGTCGGCCCGGGCCCGGTCGGGGACGCAGGCGGCCGGGTCGGGGAACACCTCGTCGACGGCGGCTCCGCCACCGAGCCGGGCGAGCGCCTCGTACGCCCGCAGCGCGGTCGTCTTGCCGCAGCCGCTGGGGCCGGCGAACAGGGTGAGCGGGCCGAGCGGGAACCCGGCGCGCCGGTGCCCGGCGAAGGCGGACAGCCGCAGTTCGGTGACGCACGGCCGGTCCGGGTGCGCCCTGCCGTCCCCGGGCGGCGCCGGAGCGGGGGGTAAGGCGGACGCGGGGGACGTGCAGGACACGGTCATGTGCGGACCGTAGGACTCCGCCGTCAGGCGAACCGTTTTGCCCCGGGCACCTTCCTACGATCGGGGGACCGGTCTCATGTGCCGGGCACCCCGACCCCCTCCATCAGGCCGGTCACCTCGGTGCCGGCGGGTGTGAGAAGGAACACGTTCCGCTCCACGCGGTGCATCCCGCTCGCCAGTCCGAAGACGACTCCGGTGCTGAAGTCGAGGATCCGCTTGGCGACGTCGGTCTCCGCGCCGGTGAGGTCGAGGAGGACGGGTATGCCCGCCATCAGCGTCTCGGCGACCTCACGGGCGTCCGCGAACACAGTGACCCTCAACACGACGAAGCGGCGCCGCGTTTCGGTCTCGGCTTCAGGCAGGGACCGGTGACCGACCGAGGACGGCCAGGCGTCCCGGCCTCGCAGCGGCACGACCTGGGCGAGCCCCTCCCACTGTTCGTCGGTGACATCGCGGCTGTTCACCGGCATGCTCCGTCCTTGGCTCGCACTGCTGTCCGCATCGGGCAATTCTTACGCATGGTCACCCGTTCGGCCGAACACGACACGCTCCGCGACCCCCTCACACCGCCTCCGGGACGCCTGTGCAGCGGGCGTAACCCCTGGTGATCAAGTTGTGTCACACAGGCGTAACGGGCAATTCGTACGGTTGTCGGCATGACGACGACCCCACAGACGCAGCAGGTGCGAACGGTCTGCTCGTACTGCGGTGTGGGCTGCGGCATCCTGCTCGACGTCGGGATGGGTCCGGACGGCAGGCGTACGGTCCTGAAGGCGTCCGGCGACAAGGCTCACCCGGCGAACGCGGGCCGGCTCTGCACCAAGGGCGCGACCACCGCCGAGATGCTCGCCGCGCCCGGCCGGCTGACCACCGCGCTGGTGCGCGACGACCGGGGCGAGGAGCCGGTGCCGGTGCCCGTGGCCGACGCGATCGCCGAGACCGCGCGGAAGCTGCGCACGATCGTCGACGAGCACGGGCCGGACGCGATCGCCTTCTACGTCTCCGGGCAGATGAGCATGGAGGCCCAGTACCTGGCGAACAAGCTGGCCAAGGGCTTCGTGCGGACCAACCAGATCGAGTCGAACTCGCGGCTGTGCATGGCCAGCGCGGGTGCCGGATACAAGCTGTCGCTGGGCGCCGACGGGCCGCCCGGGTCGTACGAGGACTTCGACCGGGCGGATGTCTTCCTGGTCATCGGCTCGAACATGGCCGACTGCCATCCGATCCTGTTCCTGCGGATGATGGAGCGGGTCAAGGCGGGCGCCAAGCTGATCGTCGTGGATCCGCGGCGCACCGCGACGGCCGCCAAGGCCGACGTGTTCCTCCAGGTCAGGCCGGGCACCGACCTGGCTCTCCTGAACGGGCTGCTGCACCTCCTGGTCGAGAACGGGCACACCGACCCCGGCTTCATCGCCGCGCACACCGAGGGCTGGGAGGCGATGCCGGAGTTCCTGGCCGACTACCCGCCTGCGGCGGTGGCCGAGCTCACGGGGATCGCGGAGGACGACCTCCGGCAGGCCGCGCGGCTGATCGGCGAAGCCGGTGAGTGGATGAGCTGCTGGACCATGGGCCTCAACCAGTCCACGCACGGCACCTGGAACACGAACGCCCTGGTCAACCTGCATCTCGCGACCGGCGCCATCTGCCGTCCGGGCAGCGGGCCCTTCTCCCTCACCGGCCAGCCCAACGCGATGGGCGGCCGCGAGATGGGCTACATGGGGCCGGGACTGCCGGGGCAGCGGTCGGTGCTCGTCGACGAGGAGCGGGCGTTCGCCGAGGAGGTGTGGGAGCTGCCGCCGGACACCCTCAGGAAGGACGGCGTCGGCAAGGGCACCATCGAGATGTTCCAGAAGATGGCCGACGGCGAGATCAAGGCCTGCTGGATCATCTGCACCAACCCGGTCGCCTCGGTCGCGGGCCGCCGTACCGTCATCGAGGGCCTGGAGGCCGCCGAGTTCGTCGTCACCCAGGACGTGTTCGGGGACACCGAGACCAACGCGTACGCCGATGTCGTCCTGCCCGGCGCGATGTGGACCGAGGGCGAGGGCGTCTTCGTCAACAGCGAGCGCAGCCTCACGCTGACCCAGGCGGCGGCCGACCCGCCCGGGGAGGCGATGGCGGACTGGCGGCTGATCGCGGCCGTGGCGCGGGAGATGGGGTACGAGAAGGGGTTCTCGTACGGCAGTGCCGAGGAGATCTTCGAGGAGATCCGGCGCTTCTGGAACCCGGTGACCGGCTGGGATCTGCGGGGGGTGACGTACGAGCGGCTGCGGTCGACGCCGGTGCAGTGGCCGGCCGCCGAGGACGGGCCCGAGCGCAATCCGATCCGGTACGTGGGCGAGGGCGGGCTGCGGTTCCCGACCGGCAGCGGGCGGGCCGTCTTCCACGCGCGGCCGCACCTGCCCCCGGCCGAAATGCCGGACGAGGACTACCCGTTCGTCCTGAACACCGGGCGGGTGCAGCACCAGTGGCACACGCTGACCAAGACGGGGAAGGTCGCCAAGCTCAACAAGCTGAACTCCGGGCCGTTCGTGGAGCTGCATCCCGAGGACGCACGGGAGTTGGGGATCGCGGACGGCGACCGGGTGGAGGTCGCCTCCCGGCGGGGGCGGGCGGTGCTGCCCGCGGTGGTGACCGACCGGGTGCGGCCGGGAGCCTGTTTCGCGCCGTTCCACTGGAACGACCTGTTCGGGGAGTACCTGAGCGTCAACGCCGTCACCAGCGACGCGGTGGATCCGGTGTCGTTCCAGCCGGAGTTCAAGGTGTGCGCGGTGTCGCTGACACGAGTGGCGGCACCACCGGCGGCTCCCGCCGAGGTCATCCTCCCGACCGCCGTCACCCCGGGCGCGGACCCCTTCGGGCTCGCCCCGGCCCCGCCGCCCGTGCTCTCCGCTCAGGAACGGCTGTATCTCACCGGCTTCCTCGCGGGCATCGACTCCGGTGCCCCCGGCGTCCCGGTGCTCCCCCCGGACGCGCCCTTCAGCCCCGAGCACGCGCTGTGGGTGAACGGCGTCCTCGCCGGCATGTACTCGCGGACCGCGGCCGAGCCCCAGGTCCGGCGCGGCCGCGAGATCGTCATCCTGTGGGCCTCGCAGACCGGCAACGCCGAGGAGTTCGCCGGGGCCGTCGCCGACCGGCTGTCCCGGAGCGGGCACACGGCGAGGCTCCTCGGCATGGACGACACCGACCCGGGCGCGCTGCCGTCCGGCGCCGACCTGCTGCTGATCACCAGCACCTTCGGCGACGGGGACGCGCCGGACAACGGCTCCGGCTTCTGGGAGGCGCTGTCCGGGGAGCAGGCCCCGCGCCTGGAGGGGGTGCGCTACGCCGTCCTGGCCTTCGGCGACTCCTCGTACGACGACTTCTGCGGGCACGGCCGCCGACTGGACGCACGGCTGGACGAACTGGGCGCGGTGCGGCTCGCGCCGCGCATCGACTGCGAACCGGACTTCGAGCCGTCGGCGGACGCCTGGCTGGACGAGGTGCTCGGCGCGCTGGCCGCCAAGACCGACGCCCAGGAACCGGCGACGGGTACGCGGCCCCCTGCCGCGAAGCCCACCCGCTCCCCCAAGCCCGCCCCCGCCGCCGCCCGTCTCGTCGGCAACCGGCTGCTCAGCCGGCCCGGTGCGGGCAAGGAGGTCAGGCGCTTCACGTTCGACACCAGCGGGACGCCGTTGACGTACGAGGCCGGGGACGCGCTCGGGGTGCGTCCGGTCAACTCGCCCGCGCTGGTGAAGGAATGGCTCGCGGCCACCGAGGTGGCGGGGTCGGCCTCCGTGTCCCTGGAGGGAGTCGGGGAGGTGCCCTTCGCCGAGGCCCTGCACCGGCACCTCGACATCACGAAGATCACCCCCGACCTGCTCCGCTTCGTCGCCGACCACGTGCGTGACGACCGGGAGCTGCGCAGGCTGCTGCGTCCCGACAACAAGGACGGCCTCGCACAGTGGAGTTGGGGCCGCCAGGCGGTGGACGTGCTCGCCGAGCACCCTGTGCGGGCGGGTGCGCAGGACTGGGCGGACGTGCTCAGGAAGCTGCAGCCCCGGCTGTACTCCATCTCCTCCAGCCCGCTCGTCGACCCGCACCAGGTCTCGCTCACGGTGTCCGTCGTGCGCTACGAGAACCTGTACGGCCGTCCGCGCGGCGGGGTCTGCTCGCCCTTCCTCGCCGACGCCGAGGCGGACACCGAGGTGCCGGTGTTCGTGCAGCGCTCACCGCATTTCCGGCCGCCCGCCGACGCCTCGACGCCGATGGTGATGGTCGGACCGGGCACGGGGGTCGCGCCCTTCGTCGGCTTCCTCCAGGAGCGGCGCGAGCTCGGTCACCGGGCGCCCAACTGGCTGTTCTTCGGCGAGCAGCACCGCGCCACCGACTTCTACTACGAGGACGAACTGACCGCGCTGCTCGACGAGGGCGCCCTGTCCCGCCTCGACACCGCCTTCTCCCGGGACCAGCGCAACAAGGTCTACGTGCAGGACCGGATGCTCGAGCACGGCCCCGAGCTGTGGCGCTGGCTGCAGGACGGCGCCCACTTCTACGTCTGCGGCGACGCCTCCCGCATGGCGAAGGACGTGGACCGGGCCCTGAGGGACATCGCTGTCGCGCACGGCGGCCTGGACGAGGCCGAGGCGTCGGCGTGGGTGAAACAACTGGCGGCGGCGAAGCGGTACGTACGGGACGTCTACTGAGAGCCTGGCACAGGCCCCGAGACGCCGTTTGCCCGGGATGCCCGGTTCTTACCGCCCCCACACCGGACTCTTCACCTCCGTCGGCACCTCGCTCACCAGCCACGATTAGCGTCCGGTGACGTGCTCCTGGCAGATACTCAGCTGTCGGCGCCCGGCCGGCGAACCCAGCCGGCGGTGCCCGCCGCCCCGGAACCTCCCGCCCAGTGGCATCGCGTCCTGACGCTGCTCGCCGACATCAGCCTTCTCATCGGTACGCGCTCGGTGTGGACACAGGCGGCCGGCCACCGGCTTCCCGTGGCCGCGGTGATCTCCGTGTGCTACGCCTCGATCCTGGTGTGCGGGGTGCTGGCGCTGGTGGTGCGCCGGGAGCGGTCGCTGGCACGGGTGGACAGTTGCGTCCTGGTGACCGCGGTGACGCTCGCCCTGTGCGCGCTCGTCCTCTTCCACCGGGGCTCCGACGAGGCGGCCCTCACCACCCAGGCCGCCCGGGAGCTGGTCGCCGGGCACCCCGTCTACGGGCAGCCCTGGCCCTGGCTGTTCGGCCACCCCGGCGTCGGCCTCACCGCGACGGTGACCGGCGGCTACGACCTCACCTACGGCTATCCCCCGCTGGCCCCGCTGCTGACCGCGCCCCTGCTGTGGCTGGGGAGCGGCGGTATGCCGGCGACGGTACTGGCCACCGGCGCACTGCTCGTCGGCACGGTCGTGCTGTGGCGGCTGTTGCCCGGGCCGTGGCGGTCGGCGGCGACCATGGTGTGCCTCGGCTTCGGCATGCTGCCCTCGTACGCCAGGCTCGGCTACCCGGCGATCCTCGCCCTGGCCCTGCTGGTGCCGGTGGTGGTGCGCTGGCCGCGGATCGGGCGGGGCGGGCGGCTCGGGACGTCCGGGCTCGCACAGGCGGCCTGCTTGGGAGCGGCCTGCGCGGCGCAGCAACTGCCGTGGTTCCTCGCACCGTTCCTGCTGGCCGGCGTCTACGCCGTGCGGCGCGGCGAGCTGGGCGCGCGGGCGGCGGCGCTGGTGGTGCTGCGGGTGGTCGGGGTCGCCGTCACCGTATGGCTGCTGATCAGCACGTACTTCATCGTGAGCGAGCCGGGTCCCTGGCTTGCCGGTATCGCGCTGCCGTTGACCCAGGGCGCGGTGCTGCACGGGCAGGGCCTGGTGGACGTCTCGCTCTACTTCACGAACGGCAGCGACCGGCTCGACTGGTACGGGCACGCGAGTCTGCTGCTGGCCGCGGGTCTGCTCGCGCTGTTCGTGCTGTTCGTACGGCGCTTGGGGCCCGCGGCGACCGTCCTGCCGTGGTGCGCCTTCTTCCTGGCGACGCGTTCGCAGGACGGCTACTACCTGCTGATGACGCCGCTGTGGCTGGCGGCGGCCGTGACCGCGCCCCCGTCCGAGTTCGCCGACGCGTGGCAGCCGAGGCCGCGCCTGCTGTCCGGCCCGCATCGGCCGGCGCGGGCCGCCGTGGTCGTCCTGCTGCTCGCGCCCGCCCTGGTCGGTTCCGTGCTGGCGGTGACGGGGACGCCTCCGCTGCGGATGCGGGTCGCCTCGGTGCGGCGGGCCTCGGCGACCGCGGCGTCCGAGCTGACGGTGAGGGTCACCAACACGGGCGGCAGCGCCCTGACGCCCCACTTCACGCTCACCACGGGCCAGGGCATGGACGCGTACTGGTCGGTCGTCCGAGGCCCGGCCGCGCTGCCCGCGCACGCGACGGCGACGTACGAACTCCGGCCGCCGGGCGGGACGTACGCCCTGCCCCGACGGGCGGGCGTACGGATCCGGCTGCGGGCCTTCACGGCCTCGCCGCAGACTCTGTCCAGCGCCTACATCACGCTGCCGACCGGCTGAAGCGGAGCGTCGTCGCGATCGTGGTCAGGCCGCGGATCATGCTCATCTGGTTCCAGCCCATGCCGAACTGCTCGCGGTCCACGGTGAATTCGGCCTCCAGCGTGAGCGCGTCGGCGTCCGCTCCGACGAGGTTCGCGGTGAAGGTCAGGGGCCTGCTGATGCCGCGCGCGGTGAGCTGAGCGACGACGTGGACCTTGTTGCCCTCGCGGAGTTCGGCGCTGCGGACGGTGAGGCTGATCTGGGGGTGGTTGTCGACGTCGAAGAAGTCGGCGGACCTCAGGTGGATGTCGCGCTTGGCGTTCTTGGTGTCCAGGGAGGCGGCCTCCAGGGTGAGGGTGCCGACGGCCGATCCGTCGGGGCGGACCTCGCCCTGCCCCGCCACGCCGGAGAAGGTGCCCTTCACCGTGACCAGGCCCCACATCGTCTTGTGCCGGAACGCCACGGTCGAGGCGGTCGGGTCGAGCTGCCAGAGGCCGGTTTCCACAGCGACGGTCATGATCTCTTGCTCCCTGTCGTCCAAATTTGGATGACCTGACAGTAGCCAATAATCCAAACTTGGACAACAGGTAGACTCGAATTCATGGCCGACCTGCCCGAATGCCCTTCCACGTCCGGCGACAGAGTCCTGCCGGACGAACTGCGCGCCTGGATGGTCGTGCTGGCCTCCACCGGGGCCGTGGAACAGCGGCTGCGCTCCGTCGTCAAGGAACGGCTCGACGTCTCGCACGACGAGTTCCTGGTCCTGTGCCTGCTGGCCGAGCAGCCCGCGGGCCTGCGCATGACGCAGATCGCGGAGCTCCTGGGCCGCCCCAAGACCCGGCTCACCTACCAGATCGCCTGCCTCCAGCACGCCGGCCTCGTCACCCGCAAGTCGGTCTGCGGCGACAAGCGGGGCGTCGAGGTGGCCCTCACGGAGAAGGCGCGACAGCTGCTGACGGAGTCCTCCGGGCTGCTGGCCCAGACGGTGATCCAGGCGCTGGAGCAGTTCGTGGGTCCCGCCCAGCGCGACGCGATGTGCGCGCTGCTGCCGGGCCTGGCCTCGGAGGCGGACGCCGAGTAAGGCCCCGTGTCGTCGGCACCGCCGGGGAGACCCGGCCGCCCCGTGCCCAGGGGCACGGTCGCCGCCGTCGCCGAACGGGTGTTGTTCCGTACCGTGCGCCACCTCGCCGACCACGTACGGGCGGGCGGTCCGGTCGTCGGCCTCGAACCGAGCTGTACGGCCGTGTTCCGCACGGACGCGGCCGAGCTGTTCCCCGGCGACCGTGACGTGCGTCGGCTGCGCGAACAGACGGTGGCCCTGGGCGAGTTGCTCACCGAGCACTCCCCCGGCCACGAACCCGAGCAGGTGCCGGACCGTTCCGTACGGGCGCCGGCCCAGGTGCACTGCCACCAGCACGCGGTGCTCGACTGGACGGCCGACGAACGCCCGGCTTCGAGCCCGGGCACCTGGACCTCAGCAGGACGAGCGCGGAACGCGTCCTGCTGCCGCGGCTGCGCGGGAGGCCCCGGGGACCGTGGTCCTCGCCGACGGCTTCAGCTGCCGTACCCAGATCCACGAGTTCGACAGCGGCGGCCACGAGGCGGTGCACCTCGCGGAACTACTGGCTTCGGCGCTCCCCGAGGCCGCCCGGCCCGGCACACCGGGGAGCGCGTACGGCGTCGCTCCCGGCGGCCGGGCGGGTGCGGAAGCCGCGCCGCTGAGCGGGCCGCGTCAGGCCGCCACAACCACCGGCCGCGGACACTGTTCGTCCGCCGCCGTCAGCAGGTCGATCAGCGTGGCGCGGGCCCGGGCCACCCGGGAGCGGACCGTGCCGACCGGGCAGCCGGTCAGCGCGGCCGCCTCCCCGTAGGGCAGGCCCAGCAACTGGGTGAGGACGAACGCCTCCCGGCGCTCCTCGGGCAGCGCCGCCAGCAGGTCGGCCAGCGCGACGCCGTCGTCGAAGCCGGGCAGCCCGCACGGCTGGGCCCGCTCGACGGCGAGCTGCCAGTCCGTCGCGTCGTGCAGCCGGGGCCGGGCCGCCGAGTGCCGGTAACTGTCGATCACCGCGCGGCGCGCGATGGACAGCAGCCAGGCACGGGCGGAGGAACGGCCCTCGAACCGGTGCAGGCTGCCGAGCGCACGCAGAAACGTGTCCTGGGCCAGGTCGTCCACGGCCTGGGGATCGGCGCAGAGGTGGGCGACGTACCGCAGGACGTCGCGGTGCAGGGCGCGGACGAAGTGCTCGACGGCCTCGGCGTCACCGGCGCGGGCTGCGAGCGCCCAGGCGGTCGTCGACTCGTCCATGGGGTCCCTTGCGGGGATCATCTGGTGTCCTTCTCGGTCATCCGTGAGGGAGGAGAGGGGGATGGCGGCCGTACGACGCCGCATGGGCGTACGACGCCCGGCGCGGGCGTACGGCAACCGCCCGAGGTGCCCTACGGCGGCCTCGGGTACCAGTGCTGTCGTCAGACGACAGCCGTCCCCAGGGGCGGACCCCGAGAAGTGATCGCGTGGACGAGAAGGAGCAGGCGGGGCGCCCGGCCCGAGCGCGGGCGGCGTCCGCCGAGACGCGGGCGGTCGGCCACGGCGGGCAGCGCCAGCAGCAGCCGCAGCGGGGCCGCCAGCCGTCCGGCGACGGCCCGCAGGATGCGGAAGGCGGCCCGTTCACCGTGGGCCAGCCACAGGCCGCACAGCAGCGCGGCCAGGAGGTGGGCGGCGAACATGCCGAACGAGGACGTGCCGCCGTCGACGGAGGAGCCCATGTGGCTCATGTCCATGTGGCCCAGGCCCATGGAGTCCGTGCCCATGGACTCGGTGCCCATAGAGTCCGTGCCGTCCATATGCATCGAGCCTGTGTGGGCGGAGCCCGAGTGCGGGGAGTCCTCGCGCGGGGAGCCGTTACCCGGGGAACCCGGATCCGGTGCCGTCGCGCCGCCCGCGAGCGAGAACGCCGAGTGCAGCAGCGTCTGGACAGTGACCACGACGGCCACGATCAGCGACAGCCCGCGCTCCCGCCCGGCCAGGCACCAGCCGACGGCACCGGTCGCGGCGAATCCGGCGGCCAGCACCCAGGCGGGCACCCGGCTGCCGGACATCATGACGTGGCCCAGGGCGGCGAGCAGCACACAGACGGCCGCGAACACCGCGGCCCGTGCTGTGCGAGAACCCCGCCCGGCTGTCATGGCGCCTCATCCTCGCATCGACGCGCAGATCATCACGCAGGGGTACGGATATCCCCCCCGGCCCCGGACTCATCCCCACACATGTGATCCACGACACGCCAACGCGGAAGGAAGCGCCGCGCGTTACTCGGACCGGCCCCGGGCCGTACGGCTCCGTACGACGGCGAACGCCCCTGCCGCCAGCCCCAGTACGCCCACGACCAGACCGGCGACACCGAGCCCGCGCGCGGTGGAGTCGCTCGCCGAAGCCGTCGACGCCGAGCTCGCGGGTGCCGCCTCCGACGTGCCGTCACCGGTCGTGAGCTTGAGCACCGGCGCCGGGTTCTCGGGTTCGTCCGCGCCCTGTTCGGCCTCCTCGATCCAGCGGACGACCTTTCCGTCGGAGTACGTCTGCAGGGTCTTGAAGGGCAACTGCGTGGTGTTGTCGGGCAGTTGACCGAAGGCGACGTCGAAGTCCTCGTAGTGCCCGGGTTCGATTCTCCCGCCGGTCCAGGTGATCTCGGAGACGGCGTCGGTGATGGTGCCGTCGTCCGTCTTGACCGGCGTCTTCAGCTTCGCGTCGGTCACCTTGGCGCTCCAGCCGTCGTGCGGGGAGACGAGCACGCCGAGGACGGGGTGGTCGGTGGGCAGGAAGAGCTGCACCTCGGTGGTGCTCGCGGAGGCGTTCTCGTCGGGGACGCGGAAGCTCAGCAGGCCGTCGGTGGCGCCCTTGGCGTAGCTCTCGGGGTGGACGGTGACATGCGCGGAGGCGACGCCCGCGGCGGCCAGGACTCCGGCGGCGGCGAGGGCGGTGACGACGCCGGCGCGGCGCAGGGTGGTGTGGGCGCAGAACATGGGTCGGCAGGACATGGGTGGGTGGATCTCCGTACTGGGGAAGGGTGTCGGGTCAGATCGCGTACGGAGTCCCGGCGGGCGGCCCGCGCCGCCGCACCGCGTGCCGCAGCAGGACCCGGCGCAGCGCTCGCACTCCGTCGCCCGCTCCTCGTACGCCCCCGGGACGGACCGGTACGGCCCACCCGCCCCTCACCACCCGCCACCAAGCGACAAGCCCCGGCAGGAGCGCGACGGCCCGGCGCAGCAGCGACCACAGCGCGGCCTCCCCGCACCGCAGCCACCAGGTCAGCAGGAGGGCGGTCGCGACGTGGGCGAGGGTGGCGTGGGGCATCAGGCCGTGTGACTGGGTCGTACGCATGCCGTGCACGGCCAGGACCGCATGCGGCGAGCGCGCGGCCCCGAACGCGACATGCAACCCGCCCTGCGCCACCAGCGTCCCGCCGCCGATGGCCATCAGCGACCGCTCCCGCCCGCCCAGCAGGCACCCGCCCGCGAACACGACCAGGAACCCGGCGACCTGCACCCACACCGGCGGCGCCATCCCGGTTGCCAGGGCGTGTCCCCCGGCGGCCAGCAGCACGCACAGCGCCGCGAACACCGCCGCGCGCAGCCCTCGTACGGCAGGGGAGGCCCTCATGCCGCCCGATCCTGCCACGCACCTCGGAACGCCCCGCCCGCGCCCGGGAGTTCCGGCACCGATTTTGCCTACTGAAGACGCCACACCGTTCCAGGAGGTCCGCGTTGCACCGGGAAACCGTGACGGCGGCCGCTCGGTCGTTGTCGGCCGCCGGGTCGTCGCCGCCTCGATCGCCTGCCCTCGTCGTGGCCGACGAGCCGGCGTTCCCGCATCCCCGGCACGCGTTCGCCACCGGGGCGCTGCCGGTGCTGCACGGCGGGCTGCCGGCGGCGGTGGACGCGACCCGTCGAAATACCCCCTGGGGGTATATGGTTCACGGCGTACGGAAGCCCGAGAGCGAGCCACACCGGACCGGAACGGAGACGGGATCATGGACCACGGCGCCCACCACACCATGTCTCACGACGCGATGTCTCACGGCGGACCCGCAGGGGCCTCCTGGGCGACCGCGGCGAAGGCCACGCTGCACTGCCTGACCGGGTGCGCCATCGGCGAGATCCTCGGCATGGCCATAGGAACCGCACTGCTCTGGGGCAACGTGCCGACCATGGCCCTCGCGATCACCCTCGCGTTCCTGTTCGGCTACTCCTTCACCCTGTTCGCGGTGCGGCGGGCGGGCCTGGACCTCAAGTCCGCGATCAAGGTGGCGCTGGCCGCCGACACCGTGTCGATCGCCGTGATGGAACTCGTGGACAACGGCATCATCGCCCTCACCCCGGGCGCGACGGACGCCCATCTGTCGGACGGCCTGTTCTGGTCGGCCCTGCTGGGCGGATTCGCGGTCGCCTTCCTGGTCACGGTCCCCGTGAACAAGTGGATGATCGGCCGCGGCAAGGGGCACGCGATCGTCCACGCCCATCACTGAGGAACGTTCCGTACGGCCGCCGGGCCTCGACCCGGCGGCCGTACGGGCACGTCACATCCCGGCCGCGTCCACCACCACGCCGAGGTCGACGAACTTGAAGCCGGTCGCCGTACGCGTGCCGCCCTCTCCGTCCGGGACCTCCGGGGTCTCCTGGCCGTCCTGGACGACGAGCAGGCCGCGCGGGTAACGGTCGCCGAGCGGCGCGTTCAGAATGGCGGCGCCGTCGCACTCCTCCACGCTGTCGAGCGTGTCCGTCGCGGCGCCGATCCGGAAACCGCCCTCGTACTCGTTGCCCTCGCTCACCTCACGGTCGTACAGGGCGAAGGTGTTGTCGCCCTGGCTGGAGGCGAGCAGGTAGCCGTCGCCGTCCCGCTCCTGGAAGAGCGTCAGGCCCTCCACGTCGGCCGACAGCCGCTTGCCGCCGTAGCCGGGGTCGGCGCCCGGGGCACACTCCTCGGTCGCCTCGTCGTAGGTGCCGGGGACGCCGTACTCCTTCACCTTGTCGACCAGCACCGGCTTGCCGGTCAGGTCCGCGCGCAGCCGCCAGATGCCGATGTCCTCCTGGCCGGCGTAGAGCGTGCCGGTGGCGGGGTCGACGACCATGCCCTCGACCTGCGGAAGTTCGCCGGGCTCCAGGCAGGGACTCCAGGACGTGCCGTCCGGCAGGCGGAAAGAGGAGGGCAGGTCGAGGGTGCGGACCTTGCGGTAGCCGACCGTGCCGTTCGCCGCCGGGACGAGTTCGAGCAGGGCGAGGCGGGTGCGCTCGCGCTGACTGACCAGCGCGTAGGTACGGCCGGTGGCGCGGTCCGTCCAGGTGGCCAGGCCGTACGCCGTGCGCTGGTCGTTGATCTCGGCCTGGTCGGCGGAGAAGACCGGGGCGGCGGCCGGGTCGGTGACGTCGGTCAGCGGACCGCCCGGCCGCGACGGGTCGATGCGGTAGATCCGCAGCCGGTCGTTGCCGCGGTCGCTCACCACCGCCACGTCGGCCCGGCCGGTCGCGGTACGCAGGCCGAGAGCGAGGTCGACGTTGTTGAAGCGGCCGGGGGCGTCGTCCTCGGCGGGCGGCCGCGGGGCGGCCACCGACTGGACCAGGCGGGCGTCCAGGTCGTAGACCCGCAGCCCGCCCTCCTTGGCGGTGGCCATGACGAGGCTGCGGCCGGGGTCGGCGGGGTTGCGCCAGATCGCCGGGTCGTCGGCGTCCGAGTTGCCGCCGGCGTCGTCGTCGTAGAGGGCGGCGGTCTCACCGGCGGCGGTCACCACCGGCAGACCGGCCGCCCCCGCCGGCGAGGCCGCGAGGAGGGTCATCAGTACGGTGCCGGAGGCGAGAAGTGCGGCTCTTCGCGCGGTGCGGGACGTTCTCACAGGCGCTTCCTTACCGTCGTGGATGTCAAGGACATGCCGATGGTGCGGGAGAAACCTTGCCTCCAGAAGACCGCGATCTGTCGCCCCGGTGCCGGGACGCCACCCGGCACACACCAGACTTGTACCGTTCCTTTTCTTGAACCGTTCGTGTTTATGAGGGTAGGTTGAGCGCCATGACTTCACCCCAGCCCTCGACCACTGCCGAGGAACTCCGCGGTGCGGGTCTGCGGGTGACGGCCGCGCGTGCCGCACTCCTCGAGACCGTCCGGGAGGGTGACCACCTCGGCGTCGAGGCGATCGCCTCCGGGGTGCGCGACCGCGTGGGCCACATTTCGCTGCAAGCGGTGTACGAGGCCCTGCACGCACTCACCGCCGCGGGCCTTGTACGCCGTATCGAGCCACCGGGCAGCCCCGCCCGGTTCGAAGGGCGCGTCGGCGACAACCACCACCACCTCGTGTGCCGGTCGTGCGGTGTCGTCGCCGACGTCGACTGCGCGGTCGGACACGCCCCCTGTCTGACCGCCGCCCAGGACCACGGCTTCTCGGTCGACGAGGCCGAGGTCATCTACTGGGGCCTGTGCCCCGACTGTTCCACCGCTTCCCCAGCTTCCACCGCACTCAGTACCTGAGCGTTCCTGAGCATGTGATCCACCCCGTTCGGAAGGATTTCCCCCATGACCGAGAACCATGACGCGATCGTCACGGACCCGAAGCCGGAGGAGGCCTCGGGCTGCCCGGTCGCGCACGGGCGCGCCCCGCACCCGACCCAGGGCGGCGGCAACCGCCAGTGGTGGCCGGAGCGCCTCAACCTGAAGATCCTTGCCAAGGACCCGGTCGTCGCGAACCCCCTCGGTGAGTCGTTCGACTACGCCGAGGCGTTCCAGAACCTCGACCTGGCGGCCGTGAAACGGGACATCGCCGAGGTGCTGACCACCTCGCAGGACTGGTGGCCCGCCGACTTCGGCAACTACGGCCCGCTGATGGTCCGTATGGCCTGGCACAGCGCCGGCACCTACCGCATCAGCGACGGCCGCGGCGGTGGCGGCCGTGGCCAGCAGCGCTTCGCGCCGCTGAACAGCTGGCCGGACAACGGCAACCTCGACAAGGCCCGCCGTCTGCTGTGGCCGGTCAAGAAGAAGTACGGCCAGTCCATCTCCTGGGCCGACCTCATGATCCTCACGGGCAATGTCGCGCTGGAGACGATGGGCTTTACGACCTTCGGCTTCGGTGGCGGCCGCGCCGACGTCTGGGAGGCCGACGAGGACGTCTACTGGGGTCCCGAGACCACCTGGCTCGACGACCAGCGTTACACCGGCGACCGCGAGCTGGAGAACCCGCTCGGCGCCGTCCAGATGGGCCTCATCTACGTCAACCCGGAGGGCCCCAACGGCAACCCGGACCCGCTGGCCGCGGCCCGCGACATCCGCGAGACGTTCCGCCGCATGGCGATGAACGACGAGGAGACCGTCGCCCTCATCGCCGGTGGCCACACCTTCGGCAAGACCCACGGCGCGGGCCCGGCCGACGCGGTCGGCAACGACCCCGAGGCCGCCTCCATGGAGGAGCAGGGCCTGGGCTGGAAGTCCACCTACGGCACCGGCAAGGGCGGCGACGCCATCACGTCCGGTCTGGAGGTCACCTGGACCACCAAGCCCACCCAGTGGAGCAACGACTTCTTCGACATCCTCTTCGGCTACGAGTGGGAGCTGTCCGAGTCCCCGGCCGGCGCCAAGCAGTGGGTGGCCAAGGACGCCGAGGCGATCATCCCGGACGCGCACGACCCGTCGAAGAAGCGTCTGCCCACGATGCTCACCACCGACCTCGCGCTGCGCTTCGACCCGATCTACGGTGAGATCTCGCGCCGCTTCCACGAGAACCCGGCCGAGTTCGCGGACGCCTTCGCCCGCGCCTGGTACAAGCTGACCCACCGCGACCTGGGCCCGAAGTCGCTGTACCTCGGCCCGGAGGTCCCGGCTCAGACCCTGCTGTGGCAGGACCCGCTGCCGGAGGTGACGCACGAGCTCGTCGACACGGCGGACATCGCCTCCCTCAAGAGCCAGATCCTCGCCTCGGGCCTCACGGTCTCCGAGCTGGTGTCCACGGCGTGGGCGTCGGCCTCGTCCTTCCGTGGCAGCGACAAGCGGGGCGGCGCCAACGGTGCCCGCATCCGCCTGCAGCCGCAGAGCGGCTGGGAGGTCAACAACCCCGACCAGCTGGTCTCGGTGCTGCGCACCCTCGAGGGCATCCAGGAGTCCTTCAACGCCGCCCAGTCCGGCGGCAAGCAGGTCTCCCTCGCCGACCTGATCGTGCTCGCCGGTGCGGCGGGCGTCGAGAAGGCCGCCAAGGACGCCGGCTTCGACATCGAGGTCCCCTTCACGCCGGGCCGCGTCGACGCGACGCAGGAGCAGACGGACGTCGAGTCGTTCGCCGCGCTCGAGCCGACCGCCGACGGGTTCCGCAACTACCTCGGCAAGAGCAACCGCCTGCCGGCCGAGTACCTGCTGCTCGACAAGGCGAACCTGCTCACCCTGAGCGCCCCCGAGATGACCGTCCTCGTCGGCGGCCTGCGCGTCCTCGGTGCGAACCACGGGCAGTCGTCGCACGGCGTCTTCACCGACACCCCCGGGACGCTGACGAACGACTTCTTCGTCAACCTGCTCGACCTGGGTACGACGTGGAGCTCCACCTCGGCGGACCAGACCACCTTCGAGGGCCGCGACGCCGCCACCGGCGAGGTCAAGTGGACCGGCACCCGTGCCGACCTCGTGTTCGGCTCGAACTCCGAGCTGCGCGCCCTCGCCGAGGTCTACGCGAGCGACGACGCGAAGGAGAAGTTCGTGAACGACTTCGTCGCGGCGTGGGTCAAGGTCTCGAACCTGGACCGGTTCGACCTGATCTGATCCGGCCCGATCTGATCTGATCTTATTGGTCCGATCCGTCTGATCCGAGCTGCCCGATCTCACGGATGATGCCCGGGCCGGCCCGCAGTGGCCGGCCCGGGCATCGCCATGTGACGGAGGTCGCGCCCGACCGGCCCCTGCTCAGTTGAGGCGAGCGACGTGCCGCGGCGCGGGCGCCGCGCGGAGCCGGTCGGGCAGCGTGCCGTCGTCCGGCATCCCGGCCCGCAGCCAGGCGCCGACCGCTTCGGCGTCGGCCGCGGTGACGAGCGGCCCGAGCCGTACGACGGTCCCGGCCGGCCTGCGGTCCGCCGCACATCCACGCACACTCACACCCGCGCACACGCGCCACCCGGCCGGAGTCGCAGCCCCAACTCTCAGCAAAAGATGAGCACTTCAAGGGGCGGCAATTTGACACCCCCGCCACCCCCTCCGCAACCTATGCGCATGACATCCATTTCCAATAGGGCCGGTTAGCCATGCGCATCGCCTTCGTCGGCAAGGGCGGCAGCGGCAAGACCACCCTGTCCGCCCTCTTCTCCCGTCACCTGGCCCGCTCCGGCGCGCCCGTCGTCGCCATCGACGGCGACATCAACCAGCACCTGGCGTACGCGCTCGGTCTCGACGAGGACGAGTTCTTCGCCGCGCCGCCGCTCAGCGCGCGGACCGGTGAGATCAAGGACTATCTGCGGGGCACGAACCCGCGGATCGCGTCCCGCGACGCCATGGTCAAGACGACCCCGCCCGGTCGCGGCTCCCGCCTGTTGCGGCTGCTGGGCGACGACGAGATCCACACCCACCACGTCCAGGAGGTCGGCGGGGTGCCCGTGATGGTCACCGGCGCCTTCGGCGAGAGCGACCTGGGCGTGGCCTGCTACCACTCCAAGCTCGGTGCGGTCGAGCTGTACCTCAACCACCTCGTGGACGGGCCCGGCGAGTACGTCGTCGTCGACATGACCGCCGGTGCCGATGCCTTCGCCTCCGGCCTGTTCACGCGCTTCGACATGACCTTCCTGGTCGTCGAGCCGACCCGCAAGAGCGTCTCGGTGTACCGCCAGTACCGCGACCACGCCGCCGAGTTCGGCATCCCGGTCGCCGTGGTCGGCAACAAGGTCACCGGCGAGGACGACCTGGCCTTCCTCCGGGAGCACGTCGGCGCCGACCTGGTCGCCCACTGCGAGCAGTCCTCCTTCGTCCGCGCCCAGGAACAGGGCCGGGACGCCGGGGAGTTGGAGTCGCACAACGCGCGCACGCTGGACCGGCTGCGCGCGGCTGTGGACGCGCGTCCCAAGGACTGGACCGCTTTCCAGCGGCACGGCGTCGAGTTCCATCTGCGCAACGCCACCGCCTGGGCCAACGAGGCCACGGGCCAGGACCTGGCCGCCCAGGTCGACCCCGACTTCCAACACGGTCCGGCGGCGCTGGCGGCCTTCGCCTGAGGCTGCCGCGCCACCCTCCCCTCCCCCAGCCCCCCAGCCCCCACACCCCCCCAGCACCGCCAGAACACCGAACAGACAGGAAACACCATGTCGCTCGACGTCTCCCCGCAGCTGCTCGCCGAAGCCGAGAACGGCGAGGTGCGGGAGCAGGACTTCGTGGAAACGGTCCGTACGTCCCTGCCGTACGCCTACGACCTCATCGCTCGCCTGGTCGGCGAACTGCGCGCCGGTGACGCGGTGTTCGCCGACAACCAGACGCCGCCGCCCTCCGAGAAGGAGCGCGGCCAGCTGCTGCGGGCGCTGTCCAGCGACGCGATCCGGGGCAGCCTGGAGCGGCACTTCGGCGTCGCCCTCGCCTTCCAGAACTGCCACCGCGTCGCCGCGTTCCGCCCCGAGGACCGCGATGGTGAGACGTACACGCGCTTCACCTCTCTGCGGTCACAGATCCTCAACCAGTCCCCCGAGTTCCGCGACTGCTGACCCCTCGGGCTCGTTCGGCGCGCCCCCTTTCGTCAGGCCCCACCGTCACCGGAGGCATGCGCCATGCATGACGGGTCGACCACCCAGCGGCCGCCCACCCAGCGGCCGCCCACCCAGCGGCCGCCCGCCTGGCGGTCGACCCGCCAGCGGAACGCCGTACTGCGGGCGCTGCACGACTCCCCCGAGTTCGTCTCCGCGAAGGAGCTGCACGAGGCGCTCGCCGCCACGGGCGGCACGGTGGGGCTGACCACGGTGTACCGGACCCTGCGCATGCTGGAGCGGGCCGGGCACGTCGACGTCGTACGGGACAAGGGCGGCGAGCGGCTCTACCGCCCCCGCCCGACCGACGGGCACCGCCACTACCTGGTCTGCCGCGGCTGCGGGCTGAGCCTGGCCGTGGACGCGGACGCCGTCGAGCGCTGGGCCGACGGCGTGGCCGAGAGCACCGGGTTCGCCGAGGTCGAGCACACCGTGGAGCTCACCGGGATCTGCGATCGCTGCCGGCCGCGCCCCGCTCGGGACGCGGCCCCTTCACGGCCGTAGCGGACGCGTCAAGTCTTGGCAATGGTTTTCATATGGATCGGAATCGGCCATGTTCTTGACATTCATTTCCATCTAGCGTGGCGCCTGCCCGGCTCGCTCCGGGCTGTCCCAGCCCTCGTGAACATCCGTGTTCCCCCTGTCGTGGAGGACCCATGCCCTCGTCCCCGTCCCGGCGCCTGGCCGCCCTGCTCACCGGCGCCTCACTGGCCCTCCTGGCAGGGTGCGGCAATTCGTCGGACTCCGGCAGCGACGGGAGCAGCTCGCAGGAACCGGCGGCCTCCTCCAAGGTCACCGTGGTCGCCTCGACCAACGTCTACGGCGACATCGTCGAGCAGATAGGCGGCGCGAAGGTCGACGTCACCTCGCTCATCAGCGACCCCGACCAGGACCCCCACTCCTACGAGGCCGACACCCGGAACCAGCTGACGCTGTCCAAGGCGAAGATCGTCATCGAGAACGGCGGCGGCTACGACGACTTCGTCGACCGGATGCTCAAGAGCAGCAACTCCTCCGCCGAGGTGATCAACGCCGTCAAGGTCTCCGGCAAGACCGCCCCGAAGGGCGGCGAGCTCAACGAGCACGTCTGGTACGACTTCCCCACCGTCGCCAAGGTCGCGGACCGCATGGCCGCCGCCCTCGGCAAGGCCGACCCCGCCGACGCGGCCACCTTCACCAAGAACGCCACGGCCTTCAAGGCGAAGCTCCAGCCGCTGGAGGCGAAGGAGGCCGCGATCAAGAAGGAGCACGGCGGTGAGGGCGTGGCCATCACCGAGCCCGTGCCGCTGTACATGCTCGACGCGGCCGGCCTGGTGAACAGGACGCCCGCGGAGTTCAGCGAGGCCATCGAGGAGGGCGACGACGTCTCCCCCAAGATCCTGCAGGCCACGCTGGCCGTGTTCAGCGCCAAGGAGGTCAAGGCGCTGGTCTACAACGAGCAGACCTCCGGCCCGCAGACCGAGAAGGCGAAGGCCGCGGCGAAGGCGGCCGGCGTCCCCGTCGTCCCGGTGACCGAGACCCTGCCCGAGGGCAAGGACTACCTCGGCTGGATGACCGCCAACGTCGACGCGCTCGCGAGCGCGCTGGCCAAGTGAGGCGTCCGGGCGCCGCCCCGCTGCCCCGGCCCCGGCACGGGGAACCGGGGGCCGGCGCGGTGATCAGCCTGCGCGAGGCCGCCGTCTCCTACGGCGAGCGCGTGGTGTGGCAGGGCCTCGACCTGGACGTGCGGCCCGGGGAGTTCGTGGCCGTGCTCGGGCCGAACGGCTCGGGCAAGACCAGCTTCGTACGGGCCCTGCTGGGCCGGCAGCCCCTGTCCGCCGGCACCCTGACCGTCCTCGGCCGCCCGCCCCGGGACGCCGCCCGGCACCTCGGATACGTCCCCCAGCAGGCGGAGTTGAGCGCGCAGGCGATGCTGCGCGCCCGTGACCTCGTACGCTTCGGGATCGACGGACACCGCTTCGGACCGCGCCTGCGCACGGCCGCCGTCCGCCACCGGGTGGACGAGATCCTCGCCTCGGTCGGCGCGTCCGCGTACGCCGACGTCCCGCTCGGCCTGCTGTCCGGAGGCGAACGGCAGCGCGTGCGCATCGGCCAGGCCCTGGCCACCGACCCACGCATCCTGCTGTGCGACGAGCCGCTGCTGTCGCTCGACCTGAACCACCAGCGGGCCGTCACCGAACTGGTCGACGCCCGCCGCCGCTCGCACGCCACGGCCGTGGTCTTCGTGACCCACGAGATCAACCCGGTGCTCGGCCTGGTGGACCGGGTGCTGTACCTGGCCCGCGGCAGTCACCGGGTCGGAACCCCGGAGGAGGTCCTCACCTCCGAGTCGCTGTCGCGGCTGTACGGCACCCGGGTCGACGTCGTCCGCGTCCACGGCCGCGTCGTGGTCGTCGGAGCCCCCGACGACCCGGCCACGCCACCGCACCACGCCCAACAGTCCGAGGAAGTACGCCCATGACGCTCGCCGACGGGATCTGGCAGCAGATCTTCAGCTTCGACAACTACGGCGAACTCCTGGCGCTGGTACGCAACTCCCTCGTCGCCGGTGCCGCGCTCGGCCTCGTCGGCGGCCTCGCCGGGGTCTTCGTCATCATGCGCGACCTGCCCTTCGCGGTGCACGGCATCAGCGAGTTGTCCTTCGCCGGAGCTTCGGCGGCCCTGCTCCTCGAGGTGAACGTCGTGGCGGGCTCGATCGTCGGCTCGCTCCTGGCGGCCGGCGTGATCGGCGTCCTGGGCGCCCGGGCCCGCGACCGCAACTCGGTGATCGGCATCATCATGCCGTTCGGCCTCGGCCTCGGCGTGCTCTTCCTCGCCCTCTACAAGGGCCGGGCGGCCAACAAGTTCGGCCTGCTCACCGGCCAGATCGTCGCCGTCGACACCCCGCAGATGACCTGGCTCCTCGGCACGTCCGCCGTCGTCCTTCTCGCCCTGACGATCATGTGGCGCCCGCTGACCTTCGCCAGCGCCGACCCGGACGTCGCCGAGGCCCGCGGCGTACCGGTGCGCGCCCTGTCCTTCGCCTTCATGATCGTGCTCGGACTCGCGGTCGCCCTCTCGGTGCAGATCGTCGGCGCGCTGCTGGTCCTCAGCCTCCTGGTCACCCCCGCCGCGGCCGCCGCCCGCATCACCGCGTCGCCGGTCCTGCTGCCGGTGCTCAGCGTGCTCTTCGCCGTGGCCTCGATCGAGGGCGGCATCCTGCTGGCCCTGGGCGGCAGCATCCCCATCAGCCCCTACGTCACGACGATCTCGTTCACGATCTACGCCGCCTGCCGCCTCGCGGGGACCTACCGCACGCGGCGATGGGGAGCCAGAAGGACGGTGGCACAGCCTGCCTGACGCCACATCAGAAGAGCGTCGATGCTCAAGCGCCCTTCGAGGCGGGTTCCAGCCCCGGCCGCCCCCAGGTCTGGCCCAACCGCCTCACCCTCACCGACCACGCCATACAGCTGCGCCTGGGCCCCGACACACGCCGGTCCCCCTGCCTTCAGGATGACGACGGCGGCCGGTGGCCGACAGCGCCGGCCGACTCCGACCCGGTCACGGCGCTCACCTCCGTCTGACAGCAGACCGAGGGCAGCCAGCACCCGGACCGCGATGCCCAGTTCGTTGCGAGGTGTCGCCAGAAGGTCCGGCGGTGCCTGCAGGGGTCGCTGGGCGATGCCTGGTCTTCGTGGCCTGACAACCGAGCGGCGCCGACACCACCCACCCGACCAACGGTGGCCGCAAAACAGCAGGCCCCATGCGACTCACATCACACCATGTGCACCCGACCACCAGAACACGCCTTCGCCCGCCGGGTCCACGCGACGGGACGCCGCTGTGGGGCGTCCGAGGTTGGCGGGCACAGCCAGCTCATCAGGAGCCCCCGATCCCGCAGGGCATCGGCCGAGTGCCAGTCACTCCAACATCCAGGTTCCCGGGCCTTCGTCAGCTACGGGGCGTCAACGGCGCCTGTGCTGCCGTCATGGGACTGCCCGGCCACGTCAACGAGCACGAGCTGAACAGCCGAAAGGCCATCTGTACAGGTCAACCGTGGGTCAGGAACCCTTGGCGACCGGTTCAAGGATCGCCACGCACTCCACATGATGCGTCATCGGAAAGATGTCAGCCTTGGCGAGCGTCAAGGCCGACAGCCTGCCTCTCCACTTGGGGTGGAACAGGCTGCCACGACCAGTTCTCTTAGACGAGCCCTCCTCCGCCCACTACCGACGCAGGCGCCGCATACCATGGCCCGCCCCGCTTCTCCGGCCGCCGTATCGGCTGCATTCCCTCCAGCCCACAGCACCCGGTACCCACGCTGAGCGACCTGTCGGGCGCGGTCGCCGACGAGGACTCCGCGCTGTATCGGGAGAAGTCCCAGCGGCGCCTGCCGAGGTCGCTGGAAGAATGGCACGGCTCGGCCCCGGACATCGTAGAGCTGCCGCTGCACGTGGCCTGGTCGAAGACGACCTCGTACAACATGACCCGTCGATTCCGCGTCGTCACGGCCACCGGCATCAAGGCCGGACACGTCAGGGCTACGCCATCACCACTGAAGGACCCGAAGCTCCCGGCCAACTGACTGTTGACCGGGAGCTTCGCTCACGTACGGGCGGAGATCTGTCGTCCCGCCGCTATTTGGTCAGTCGCTGCGCTCTGCGGCGAGTCCCGTTCCTTGGCCGGCCGTAGCGACAACGACTACGGCAAGGACCTGCTCCGGCAGGTGAGACAGGTGACGGCGGCTCCTTCCGAGAAAGGGGAGGGAACCGCCGTCAACGCGCGCCGCAAGTGCCCGGTACTACTCCACAGCCGACACCAGTCGGTGTGCCGCTTCGGCCACGCCAGGGGTCGGATCGTCCAGCAACCGCCGGTACACCTCCCGGCCGGCCGACACCGCACGCCTGCTCTCGGCTTCCCAGGCGACCTTCTCCTGGTACTGCTGGGCGTTCCTTCCCGCTGCCGAAGCCGCTGACTCCCACTGTCTCGCCGAGTGAATGCTGGCCAAAAGCTCCAGAATCTCCACTCGTCGGGGGACGGCGGGCTCCCCCGCCAGCTCTGTCAGGAA
Organism: Streptomyces sp. a15; assembly: GCF_059026085.1. Lineage (NCBI taxonomy): Bacteria > Bacillati > Actinomycetota > Actinomycetes > Kitasatosporales > Streptomycetaceae > Streptomyces > Streptomyces sp. A15. The sequence continues at coordinate 142,308 of NZ_JBWLKM010000022.1, forward strand.
GGGCACGACGTGAGGAGTCGCCTCCGACACGACGAACCCCAAGGCGCATACCCGGTCACTGAGCTCGTCGAGTGCCAGACTCGCGGAGTCATGGCTACCCCAGGCCAGGGTGGACAGCAGCGGCGGGATGCCCCGAGCCGATCCATGCGAGTCCGAGAGCTCCCCCCAAGACACCTGGGAGACCCTCTTGAGTATGCGCCCCACGACTACCCTCCTTGCATATCTGTGATACGAAGCCGGGACATCACAGCCTGGCACATGTCGCATCCCGGCAGCACTTGCCTGTTGCGCCGGTGCCCGAACGGTTTGTGCACCACCGCCAGGCTCCGGCTTCCACGCACCAGGTCTCCGGCGCGCATGGCCTGGGCGATACAACCAATCTCGGCGCAACCGCCGTGATGGCCGGTCTGGATCACAACACGGCGCAGGGCAAGAGGAAGACTTCTGATGTCTTCGGCGCTGCGGTTCCGACTGATGTCGAAGTACGCCGTGCCCGAGGGAGTCCACAGACCACTCGCCACACCCTCGTTCTTTCCCGGACCCATTCGCTGCAGGTCGGTGTAGACACGGAGATCGCTTTCCTCGTCACCCGGCCCGCAATGGTTGTGATTCAGGATCGGTGTCGAACCGACGAGCACAAAGTACGTGTGCACATCGGAAACCGTCAGGTTGTGAACCGTCGCCTGCGCGCTCCATGATTCGACCGCACCGATCTGGACCCAGGTACCCGAAGACGTCTGGAGCCACTGACCGGGGCGCAGCTCGCCGGCGTTGATCCATTTCCGCAGCGACGGCACCCAGAACGGGTGGCCGGCGGTCGTGGTGACCATGGACGCGGAGTTCTTGGCCTTCGCGCGATCATGGACCGTCAGCGTGATCCGCACCAGGTCCTTGCTGCCCTTTCCGACGATCGTCGCCGTGGCCGACTGGACGGAAGTCCTGCCGCTCCTGGGGTCGGTAGCGATGACCTTGTCACCGACCACGACCTTTTCGATCGGTCTGGTGGAGCCGTCGGCCATGAGGACCTTGGTGCCCGGAACGAAGCTGTTGATCTGGCAGACCTGACCCTGTGCTTCGTCCTTGGCGGTCTCCTTGGCCTCCTCCCGGACCTCCTTCGCGACCTTCTTGACCGCCCGCTTGACCTGCCGCGGCTTGGGCCTCGGCTTCGGCTGGGAGCGGGGCTTGGCGCGCGGCTTCGGGCGGGCTGCCGCCTTGCGGGCCGCGGCTCTGCGGGCCGCCGCCTTCCTGGCCGCCTGGGCCGCGCGGGCCCTCGCCTGGGCTGCCGCTCTTCTGGCCGCCGCGCGCTTGGCCGCCGCCCGGGCCGCTGCCCGCTTGGCCGCTGCCCGCTTGGCCGCTGCCCGCTTGGCCGCTGCCCGCTTGGCCGCTGCCCGCTTGGCGGCCGCCGCCTTGCGGGCCGCCTCCCGGCGGGCCTTGGCCGCGGCGCGCTTGGCCGCCTCCAGGGCACGCTTGCGCGCCAGCGCCGCGGCACGACGGGCCGCCGCCTGGGCCGCCTTGCGGGCCGCGATGATCGCCGCCCGGCGGGCCGCCGCGCGGATCGCCGCCTG
>NZ_JBWLKM010000023.1:0-14445 GCF_059026085.1 Streptomyces sp. a15
ACGAACCGCCGGATGCGAGGCCCGCATGTCCGGTGGTGTGGGGGGAGGGTCGGGCAAACCGGCCCTCCTACCCGATCGAAGCCCCTCGAACACGACCGCCGGTACGGCGAGTTGGACCAGGTGATGCGCGCCTACCTGGGGCAGCCGGCCGACGACACCCCGGAGCGGCGCAGCCGCGCGCTGGACGCGTACCTCCGTCACACCTGGCACACCCGTCCCTGGGCCATCGCGGAGGCGGAGCGCCAGCTGCGCGAGTACAGCCGCAATCCTCCCGGCCGCATCCGGCACGGGCTGGGCGAGTTCTACGCGATCCCGGACACCGGGATGCCCCAACCCGAGATCGGCGACTGGCTGATGGTGCTGGCCGACCACCTGAAGAAGAGCATCGAGGAAGGTGACGTACCGGAACCGTCGTCCCCGCAGACCCACTGGGAGTGGCACGCGCGCTTCCCGGAAACCGCGCAACTGCTCGGCGGTTGGTTCTCGCAGGACATCGCCGACGAGTTCCCCGACCACGACGCCGCCGTCACCGACTACGCCACCACCGACCCCCAACTGGTCGCACGCCTCGTGGGCGAACTCCACGAGCTGCTCGCCCTCTCCCTGGACGAGGGGGACTACGCCCTGGCAGCCGCCGAACTCGGCATGGAGGTCGGCCCACCCGAGCCGTTCTCCCACGGCGCCTGGTTCCAGTCGCTGGCGACGACGCTGTCCAGCATCTGATCGGCCGATACGTGATCTGCACGGTCGAAACTCCTTGCGCTTGAAGGAGCGAGGCTGGAAGATCACTCGCGTATTTTGACCAGGTTCTTCAAAGGGGGGTCATGTACGACAGATACCGCGCCACGTTGGTGGCGTCAGGCGCCGTCGCGCTCGTGTTCACACTCGGTGCGCTCCCTGGTGCCGCCCACGCGGTCGGCCAGGGGCACGGAACCCGGGCTGAGGAGACGTCGCTGAGCCGGGAGGGCTACTGGCCCTTGGAGGAGGCGCCAGGCGGAATCGCTCCCAACGTGGAGCCCGAGGGCCTGCCGCTGACGTTGAACGGCGATGCGTGGATCTACCGCAACGAGGACGTCTTCGGAGATCCCGCACTGGTTGACCAGGGCGATCTGAGGCTCGACGGCGACGGTGACTGGGCGGCGACATCCGCGGCACCGGTCGGCGGGGACGGGAGCTTCACTCTCGCCGCCCGCGCTCGCTTGGCCGCAGCCGACGACAGGACTCAGACCGTCCTGTCACTCCCGGGCTCCGACGCCGACCGCATCGTGATCCGGTACCAGGCGGCGAGCGGCAAGTGGGAAGTTGTGGTGTCCACCAAGGACAAGGCGAATGCTCCGCACGTGGTCATCACCGAGGAGCAGGCTCTGCCCGATGACGATCCCTACGGCGTGGGCGACCACTTGGCCGTCGTCTTCGACGCCCCTGCTCATGAGCTTCGCTTCTATGTGAACGGGCAACTGGCCAACACGTCGACCGACGTGGACACGACCTCGTGGACGGCCTCGGGCGGTCTTCAGGTGGGCCGCTCGGCGATCCACGGTGAGTACTTCAAGGGCACCGTGGACGAGGTGCGCGCCTACTCCGGCGTCGCGAGTCCGACGATGATCAGCCAGATGGCCTCCCTGACGGGAGTCCCCGACCTCTGAGTCCCGGGCGGGTCGGCCACATCCACAGGGCGAGCAGCCCGCCCGGCATGCCCGGGTCTTACCGGGGATCTTGGTGAGCTGGGCTTTCCCTGTTCAGGGGCGGGCCCGTGCTCATCGGCCCGCCTCGGAGGCGGTGTCGCGGCCGCTGCGGTTCTCCCTACGTCGTACGGCCCTTCTTCTCCCTCTCCTCCAGTTCCGCCGGCGTGCCGACGAAGGCGGGCCCGCAGCCCGGTGGGAGCCGTTCGACGACCATGGCGACCGCCTCCTCCACCGTCTGGGCCGGCCCGACCACTTCCGACCGTGAAGGGCCTGCCACCAGGAACGGCGCACGAAGACCGTGCTCGAGTGGCTGGATATAGGGGATGTCCCACGTCCAGCGGCCTTCGGTGCACCGGCTGAAGTGCAGCTCCCACATGCCGACCCAGGGGAACAGCTGGCGGAGGGGCGGCTCGGCGTACGCTGCCGCGACCAGTTCCGGGTTCACGCGGCCCGAGGTGAGGTGCTTCTGCCATGCCGCCTCGGTCACGGCCCCATACGCTTCGTTCGCTGTCATGTCGGCATTCTGTCCGGCACGGCCCGTAGTGCGGGATCCAGGAGGCCGAGGGACTGGCGAGAGCCAGGTGCCGGGCCCGCTGCGCCGGGCTTGCCGGGCGGGCGTCGACCCGTTCGCCGATGTACTCGTCCAGCGGCTCGGCGGAGATCCGTACCTTGCCGCAGCCCTCGCTTTCACAGACGTACTCCCGCCCGCCGTTCGCCGTGGAGCGCGCACCAGCGGCTGCTTGCACAGGGCGTCAATGGCGGCGATGCCGGCGATGCGGTCCAGAGTGGTCGCACTTACGCGCTCCCCAGATGGGCTTGCCTGACCGAGATCCTGGGGGCCGCCGACCCCGCGACGGCCAGCGCCGCCAGACAGCCCTCCGGCACCGGTACATCGCGCACCGACCAGGCGCCCCGGATCTGCCCGGACGGATCGCGGACGACGCCGTCGTCGGTGAACACCGTCAGGCCCAGGCCCTGGGTGAGGCGCGCGCCGGCGGCCTTGACCACGGCCTCCTTGCGGGTCCACAGCCGCAGGAAACGTTCGGCGCGTTCCGCGGGTCCGGCGGCCGAAGTCACGAAACGGGCGTCGGACGCGGGGAAGAAGCGCTCGGCGAACGGCTCGACCGGCAGGCCCGGCCGCAGCCGATCCACATCGACCCCGACCTCGTCGTGCCGGGTCACCGCCACCAGACCGAGCTCGCCGGAATGGGAAAGGCTGAACCGCAGATCGGAGCTGCCCGCGAGGCGTGGTTTGCCATGACGTCCCCGCTGTAGGCGCAGTTCCTCGGGAGGAACATCGAGATAGCCGGCCAGAATCAGCCGCAGTGCTCCATGCGCGATGATGAAACGCCTGCGGTCGGTCTCGAAACGACAGCGTCCGCCGCGCTCGGCCTCACGCTCCGACAGAATCCGGGACAGCGCCGCCACCGTGGCCGGCGGCCCGTCCAGCGGCACCGTCCAGACGTCCACCCTGGGCTCGTCCATGGCAGAGCCGCCGTCTGTCCCGGTCCTTCTCATGTGCCCGCCATCAGCAGTCCTACGAGGCCCCGGCCCAGCCGGCTTGCCACCGCGAGGACGGCGTGCAACGCCGCGGCCGTCTCCAAGCAGGTCGGATCAAGTCCGCTGCGGTTCGGCAGGGCCCCGAAGGGGCGCGGGGAACGGCGCGACCAGCCACGATGGTGCCGCAGACGATCGACGGCACATCGCGCCACTTCCAGGGGAGCGCTCAGGTGGCGCCCGGCGCCCCGCTGCCGGTCGATGACGATCACCCTGCCGGCCCCGGTCCCGCCGGCACGAGGCCGGCGTCAATCACGGCGGAGACCTCCCTGGACCAGGCCGGTGAACAGGTTGAGCTTCTGGATGTTGCCGGTCCCCTCCATGAACTCCACGCCACGGGCGTCCCGGGCGAGCTTGTCCAGCAGGGGATGCTCCAGCCGAGCGCCGGGGCCGAAGCAGCCGAGCGCTTCGAGCGTCGCCTCCTCGGCGAGGCGCGACGCGCGTGCCTTCGCCGCCGACGCCAGGGAGCCGGCCGCCGGCTCGTTGTCGTCCACGGCGATCGCCGACCGCCAGATGAGCTGCCGGAGCTCCGTCAGGCGGAGGCCGAGACGGTCGAGCCGGTGACGTTCGGCCGCGCTCAGGGTGCGCCGGTTGTCCAGGACGTACTCGTACGCGGCCCGCGCGATGCCCAGGCCGAACGCGGCGACGCCGGGGCGGAGGCGGTTCAGCCCCTGCACCGCGCTCCACATGCCCCGCTGGGTGGCCCGCAGATGCCTGCCGAGCACCTGGCCGGCAGGCACGCGCACGTCGTCGAGGGTGACGGCGGTGATGCGCAGGCCGCGCAGCCCGATGGTCTCCAGGGGCTCGGCGGTGAACCCGGCGGCCGAGGTCTCGGTGAGGACCGCGGTCACGCCGAGCGGCCCTGGACGGGTGCGGGCGAAGACGATGCCCAGGTCGGCGCGGGCCGCGTTGCCGATGTAGCGCTTGGCCCCCCGGAGCACGAAGTGGTGGTCGCCGTCCGGGGTGAGCGTGGTGTTCATCGCCCCCGCGTCCGAGCCGCGGTCCGGCTCGGTCAGCGCGAAGAAGGTCCACGTGGGCTTCTCCATGATCCGGCTGTAGAACCACTTCTTCTGCTGCTCGTCGCCCAGGACATCGACCAGCACGCCCGACATCATCGGCCCCGGCGACGCCAGCAGCATGCCGGCGTCGCCGACCGCCGCCTCCTCGGCGAAGACGACCCGCTCCAGGGTCCCGGTGCCGTAGAAGCGATGCCCGTCGATGACCACCGGGTCGGGATTGAACTCGGGCGGCACCAGCATCCTGGTCAGGTACGAGACGATCGCCACGTCCAGATGGCGGTGGATCGCGTCCGGATCCTGGTCGAGTTCCAGGGCGAGGGGCTTGAGCTCCTGCGCCCACGCGCGGGCCTGGCGCTGGATCGCCAGTGCCCTGTCGTCCAGCTCGATCATGCGGCTCCCTCGTGCTCCCCGGCGCGGGCCGGGCCGAAGTAGACGTCGGCGATCAGCTCGGACACCCGGGCGACCTGGCCCGGCCCGTCCGCCAGGAAGCTCACGGCGCCGAGCAGCCGCAGCAGCATCCGGTCGGTCTCGGTGATCTGCGCGTTCAGGCCGGCCAGGACGCCGTCGTCGAGGTCGCCCGGCACGGCGCCGGCCAGCATGGTCTCGATCTCCAACTGCTCGATCACCGCCTCCGCGACGCCGCCCTTGACCATCTGCTGGTGGAGCAGCTTCGCGTCACCGACGCTGCGGCCGCCGAGATGGGCGAGCACGGCGTCGAGCAGCCGCTCCGAGAGGCCGAAGCGCAGACAGGTCACGCCCAGCGCCCATGCCGCCCACGGAGCCCTGGACCCGGACACGCCTGGTGGTTCGGCTCGGCTCCGCAACGCGACGATGGTGCCGTCCTCCACCGGCATGGTCGTCACGACGTCCCCGGTGTCGGCACCGGCGACGCCGGCGGGCGCCACCACGTGCCCGCCCGGGCCGCGGGGCGGCGTGCCGTCGCAGACGGTCTCGCACAGCAGGCCCAGCGCCGAGACGAGGCCGTCGTGGCGGGCGGCCCGCCGGTACCGGATCCATTCGTCGGCGGCGGCCGTGCGGCCGGTCATGTCCCCTCCTCGACATCCAGTGTGCTCACACACAGGTAACGCAGCGTGCTGTCGTATTCGGCTACGACCAGGCGGCGGGGCCCGTCGCTGCTGGGCCCGGCACCCGCGAACTCGGGGAGCACGTCGGCCAGGGCCGACCAGGGGCCGGTGCACGGACGGCCCGGCGGCGCGGGACGCACGTCGATTCCCGGCCCGAACCGTTCGGCGTCGAGGCCCTGGCCGGTGATGAGCGTGACGGGCCGGCCGGCACCGCCGCCGTCCGGCTCGTTCAGCATCGCGTCGAGCGTCGGGCCGACCTCGTCCGGCGCGACGCCGGCGAGTTGCCGCGTCACCGGTTCGCCCGCGCGGCCCTCAGGGCCGAAGAGCAGCGCCACCGCGCAGTCCTGCCGCGGCACGTCACGCGCCCCCGCGGTGTCGTACAGGAAGGTCCGCTGATCGAGCAGGACGACCAGGGCGTGCCGGAAGGCGTCGGCGGCGGCGTACTCCGAGACCAGACGCAGGGCCGTGAACCCGGCGGCGGTCCCCTGGTCCGAGAGGTTGAAGGCCAGCGGGTCGCCGGGCAGCACATCGGCCAGATGACAGGACGTGGAGCGGCGCGGATCGGCGTCCGGCGCAGTGTGGGCCACGAGCACCAGATCCAGGGGCTCCTCCAACGGGGGCAGGTCGGCGAGCAGTTCCTGGGTCATCTCGATGAAGGTGTTGCGCTCGCCCCGCTCCAGAAGCTCCGGGCGGAACTGAACCGAGTACGGGCGCACGAGGTCGGCCTGCAGCCGGCCCAGGCTCGGCTCCAGCGGATCGGGCAGGAAGGGCCTGCCACCGGAGAAGGTCCGGCTGACCAGCCGCGACAGCCGCAGCGGCACCCGCCGGGCAGGCGGCGGCGCGCCGACCGAACCGGGAGACGTGCCGACCGAGCCGGGAGACGTGGTGAGGTACATCGGCGGTCAGGCCCCGGCCTGCTCGTCGGCCTGCTCGCCGGCCTGATCCCGGACGAGCGCGGCCAGCGTCCCCACGGTCTCGAAGTGGTGCTGCTCGAGATCGTCGGTGTCGAACTCCATCCCGAGCTCCTCCTCGATCGTCATCAGCAGCCCGAGCACGGTCGTGGAGTCCAGGCCGAGCTCGTCGAACAACCGGCTGTTCTCACCGATGGTGGCGGCGTCGACCTGCATCGCCTTGGCGAGCGAGCCGGCGATCGTGGCGACGGCCCGGCCGTACAGGTCGGCGATGTCGGCGGTGTCGGCTGTGTCGGCGTCCGGTGTGGTGTGCTCCATCGTTCACCTCTCGTGTGTCGTGCTTTCCTGGGAGTCAGTGGGAAACACCGGCCGCGTCGGGCGCGGTCGGGTCGTAGAGTCGCTGCCGCAGCAGGAGGTCGTCGGGACGGTCCCGTTCCCGGACCAGATGGCACCGCCCCTCGTGAACCAGCACCTCGGCCGGGTAGCCATGGCTGAGGAACAGCCCCGGCGAGGCGGTCGGGCCGTACGCCCCGGAACGGTGTACGCCGATCAGGTCGCCGGGCCGTACCGGCGGCAGCGGGACCTTCCTGCCGATCGTGTCGCCCGGGGTGCAGAGCGGCCCGGTGACGTTCCACTCGTCGGTCGGCGGCTCGTCGAGCCGGTTGAGCACCGCCATCGGGAAGTTGCGCTTGACGAACGAGCCGATGCCCACGGCCGCCATGTGGTGGTGGGTGCCGCCGTCGGCGACCGCGAAGCGTTCCCCCATCGAGGTCTTGGTGTAGCGGACGCCCATCACGTAGGTGCCGGCCTCGGCGGTGAGGTAGCGGCCCAGCTCCATGATCAACCTGGTGCCGGGGTGCCGGGCCGTGAAGTCCTCGATGACGGGGTTGAGCCCGTCGGTCAGCACCTCGGCGTCCAGGTCTCTCTCGCCGTCGAAATAGGCGACGCCCAGACCGCCGCCCACATCGACCATCCGCAACTCGGTGTTCAACGCGGCCGACAGCCGCTCGGCCAGGTCGAGGATGCGGGTGGTGTTCTCGACGATGACGTTCTCATCGAGAATCCGGGTGCCCATGTATACGTGCATCCCCATCAGGTCGACGTCGGGGAACCGCTTCACCAGGTCGGTCTGGGCGAACAACTCCTCCTCGTCGATGCCGAACTGGCGCGGCTTGCCGCCCATCGTCAGCCCGGAGCGCTTGACCGCGAAGCGCGGATTGACGCGCAGCGCGACCGGCGCCCGTACACCCCGCTCGCGGGCCAGCTCGTCCACCAGGGCCACCTCGGGAAGGGACTCGCAGACGACGGCGTAGATCCCGGTGTCCAGGCAGGCGGCCAGTTCCTGCCGGCTCTTGCCCGGGCCGAGGAAGATCAGCTGTTCCGGTGGCACGCCGGCCCGGCGTGCGGTCGTCAGTTCCACCAGTGACGAGACCTCGGCCCGCGCGCCGAACGAGTGCAGCAGCGCGCAGATCGAGATGTTCGGGTTGGCCTTGAGCGAGTAGAAGATCTCCATGGCCGGGTGCAGCCGGTCGCGCAGCCCGTGGAACCGGTCCCGCAGCGCGGCCCCGTCATAGACGAACAACGGAGTGCCGTACCGCCGGGCCAGCTCGGAGACCGACACGCCCTGCACCTCGAACTCAACGGTCATCCTCGTTCCTCTCCCCAAACGGGTCCGGCGAAGTCCGCTGCGGTTCGGCAGCCCCCTGAAGGGGGCGCGGGGCCGTGTCGACATGCGGCTCCCGCCGCGCGGGCACGACCGGCCGCGACGGCGCCGCGGACGGCTGACGGCCCATCGCGGTACTTCCGGCGGAGCGCTTGGTGCTCTCCGCGACGGCGGTCAGCCTGCGGCCGACCTCGTCGTCCAGTGCCGCCGTCCGGTCCGCCGAGTCGGCGACGACGACCCCGTGGAGACGCCCGTCGAAATCCGCTCCCGGGGCCCGTTCTCCGGGCGACGCGGCCGCGTTGACGGTGGCGTAGTTGTTGATCAGCAGCCCGGTGCCCCGGGCGGGGTCGAACAGCAGGTCCGCCAAGGCGCGGCGGAGCGACCCGAACGGCAGCGGCGCGCCGAGCCGCAGGGGGTACCTGCGCACCAGCGCCGTGCTCCCGGACCCGATGAAGGCCTCGTGGATCGATGCCTGGTACGTGGACATGTTGTGGCGCGCGTTGATCTCGACGATCGGGTAGAGGCCACCGTCGGGATCGACCATCGCGTCGACGCCTACGACGCCGAAATAGCCGTCGGCGGCCAGTCGCCCGCCCAGCAGCCGGGAGACCTCCGTCAGCTCGGCCGTCTGCCGCTCGGTGAGCCGCGCCGGGATCCGGTGGCCCAGGTGCACCCCGCCCTCGGTCAGGGCCTCCTTGACGAAGTCGACGTGCACGCGGCCGTCCCGGCCGACGGTGAACTGGTAGTTGAGGTCGGCGCGCTTGGCCACCCACTCCTCCACCACCAGGCCGACCCGGTCGTCCTCGGCCCGCCGCGCCCGGCTGCGGATCATGCGGTGCAGCCGGTCCAGGCGGCGTTCGTCCGCGACCACCTCGATGCCCTTGCCCGAGACGCCGAAGGCGTCCTTGAGAACGACCCGGCGGCCGTCGGCGAGCAGTGCGCGGGCGGCCTCGACCGCCACGTCGAGCTCGGCCAGGCTCGCGCAGGTCCAGCCGCGGGTCTGCCGGATGCCCAGCTCGGTGGCCAGCCGCCGGCTGTAGATCTTGCTGTTGACCGCCTTGCAGATCGCCGCAGGCGGGGCGGCCAGCGGGATCCCGGCCCGTTCGGCCAGCCGCTCCTCCAGCTCGCTGACCCCGTGCGCGCAGACGACGCCACCGCGGGCACCGAGCCTGCCCAGCTCGCGCAGCACAGGCCGGTCCTCCAGCGCGTCCTGGGTGACGGTGCTGCCCGGGTCCTGGCGCTCCACGACGAGCATCCCCGGCAGGTCGAAACCGAGTTCGTCCAGATGGCTCAGGTAGTCGGCGTCGGGTTCGGCCTTCAGTACGACGTGGTCGCCCTTGCCCGCGAGCAGCAGCGCGAACTCGTCCATCCGGTTGACGATGACGTTGCCCGAGCCGAACGTCAGCCTCGGCAGCCCCAGCTCGCCGCGGGCCCACTGGTCCTCGACCTCGAAGTTGCCGAGGAACACCAGCTTTGCTTCGGAGGTTCCGGTCAGGGCCGCCTTCAGGCGGCCGGTGAAATTCCCGGTCATCTAGCCCCAGCCCCTTTCAGTGCTCGAAGAGCATCGCCGAGAAGGTCGAGCCGAGACCGACCGTGGCAAGGAGATAGCGGTCCCCCGGGCGCAGCAGGCCGAGATCGAGGGCCGTCCGGTAGTTGATGAAGGGGTCCGCGGAGAAGCAGTGTCCGGTGACCGGCACGTTGTCCAGGAAGAAGCGCTCCAGCGGGAGCCCGAGATGTTTGGCGAGCCGCGCCCACGACAGCCGGCTGACGTTGTGCGGGAAGATCATGGCGAGGTCGCTCAGTCCCAGCCCCGCCTTCCCGACCGCCGCCAGCATGACCTCGGCCAGCGCCTCGGTGTAGATCCGCTGGTATTCGACGGACAGCTCGTGGGTGAGCGACAGGCAGTCGTAGAAACGGCCGTGGGTGCGGGCGGCGTAGCTGAGCATCCGGTCCCGGTCGTCGTGGGTCCCGACGAGCACCGCGGCCGCGCCCTCGCCGTTGATGGACGTACCCGGCACCGCCTGTGCGGCCAGGGTGAAGGTCTTCTCGCCGGTGAGGACCAACGCCAGCGCGTCCGGATCACCGTCGCTCGCCAGCAGCTTGCCGGCCAGGTCCACCGCCAGCAGCCCCGAGGCGCAGGCGTGGTGGGTCAGCGCGAACGCCGTGGCGTGCCCGAGCCCGAGCGCGTCACGCACCTCGTGGATGGGGTTGACCGGATGGGGGGCGACCACCGGCATGGTCCGCGCCTGGACGACGTACCGCACCCGCTCCTCTCTGCCGCGCAGTGCGTCGAGCTTGCCCGCGGCGGCCAGCAGCAGTTCGGTGAGCGTGCCGCCGGGCTCGCGGCAGACCTCTGCCAGGCCGTGGTAGCGCCGGTACACCTTCATCTCCGCGGCGCTGAGGCCCAGTTCGTCGCTCAGCTCTTCGATGGGTATGCGTTCCGACGGCAGGTAGGCCGCCACCTCCTCCAGCGACGTCATCAGCTCTCCCCCGATATCTCCCCCGACGGGGACGCCTGGGCGAGCGTCTCCTCCAGGTGCCGCGCCAGGGCGTCGATCGTCGGGTGGTCCCAGGCCGCGGTCGGCTCCAGGACCAGCCCGAGGTGGTCCTCGATGTCGCCGCAGAGGATCAGCGCGTAGACCGAGTCGAGACCGTAGGTCGTCAGCGCTGCGGTGGTGTCGATGTCGGCGGCGTCGAGTTGGGCGTAGTGGGCGACCTGTGCGCGCAGCCAACTCCGCAGATCGGTGTCCGACGGAGCCGACGGGGCGCTGCCGGCCCTGGCCGATTCGGGGCTGTTCATTGCGTTCTCCTTGTCGTCAATGGCGGCCTCCTTGGCATCAATGGCGGCGGCGCCGGCCGGGCAGGGGCCGGTTCGACAGGCCGAACCCGCGGCGGTCGCGGTGCCGGGAAAGGACCTCCGCCGACAGCCGTTCGGTGACGTGCCGGGGCCGCTGCCCGGGGTCGCGGCCCACCCGTTCGGCGATCCGGCCCAGCGCCGCGACGGCCCAGCGGGGATCGCTGAGGAACGCGTCGTGCCGCTCCCGGTTGTGGAGCCAGATGTTCACGCAGGCGGTCGCCGCGAGCACCGCGGCGTACCGCGCCGCCAGCCGCAGCGCCTCGGGCCGGGCGGCGACGGTGAGGTCCCCGGGAGTCAGTGCGGCGCATTCGCGTTGGACGTCGGCCTGCTCGGCCGCGATGACGAGAGCCAAGCGGCGCAGCTCGCCGTCCAGTTCAGCGGAGCCGAGGGCCGCCGAGAGCGAGGCGCTGAGGCGGTCACGCCCGCCCGAGCTGACCGACAGCCGCTCGAAGGGCAGCGGCGGCAGGTCCGCGCCGAGGTGGAACACTCCGGCGGGCGGCTGGGTGTCGTCCCGCCACCCCTTGCGGGCCAGCCGGGGGAGCTGCGGCAGCACCGTGCTGAGGCAGGCCACGCGCGCGGTGTGGCCGAAGCCCGCCGGCGCCAGGTCGCGCAGGTGCTTCTGGAAGATCCCGTAGCCGCCGTCGCGGAGGTAGAACTGAGCGCCCAGCACCCGCGACAGCGCGTCCATGGCGTCCATGAGGAGGGTGGCCATGAAGTACTTGGCGGCCGAGGCGTACAGGCTGGTCTCGCCGGGGAGCAGATGCACCGAGCGCGCGGTCACGGTGGCCAGGCAGTCGCAGATCAGCAGGTCGGTGAAGGCGTCGGCGAGGATCGACCGGATGTGCGGCGTCCCGGCCAGCGACCGCCCGTACAGGACACGCTCGTCCGCGAACCGGGCGGCGACCTCGAGGCCGGTCTCCAGGATGCCCGCGGTCATCGCCGGCAGCGCGATACGGGTGACCTGGAAGGAGCGCAGCGCCGTCTCCATGCCGAGCCCGGGCGCCCCCAGCACCGCGTCCGCCGGGATCGGGCAGTCCCGGAACTCCAGCCCGCCGAGCTGGACCCCGCGCATCCCCGCGCTGTGGAAGCGCGGCAGGTGGACCGGCGCGCCCGCGGGCAGATCCGCCTTCTCCACGAACAGCTGCGAGTGGCTCCGGCTGCCCGGAGCGGCCGACGTGCGCGCGAAGAGGACCATGGCCTCGGCGCGCCGGGCATTGGCGATCACTTCCTTGCGCCCGTTGAGCCGTAACCGCCCGTCGTCGCCCGGCAGCGCCGAGAACTCGGCCCGCGCGAAGTCGTTGCCGTGCGCCAGCTCGTGGTAGCCGGAGACGGCTCGGCCACCCGCCAGCAGCACCTCGGCCATCCTCCGGCGCTGCCGCGCGTCGCCCGCGGCCCAGACGTTGACCGCGGGGATGAGGCTGCCGGCTCCGTATCCGAGGCCCAGGCAGGGGTCGTGCCGGAAGACCACCCGCATCACGTCGATGAGGTGGTCGAGCCGGGTCAGCCGCCCGCCCAGCTCGGGCGGGACGAATTCGGCGTTCAACCGGTAGCCGTCCAACAGCCGTTCGCCCGCGGCGAGCATCTCGCCCGCCTCGTCGGCGGCCAGCACCGCGGCGTGGCCGGTCGGATTGCCGGGATCCCAGGGGTCGCCGAACCGGCGTTCAAGGTCGTCGACGGAGGCGGCCGCAGTGTTGTCGATGGCGGCGGCCGCAGGGTCATCGATGGCGGCGGCCGCAGGGTCATCGATGGAGGCGGCCTCAGGGTCATCGATGGAGGCGGCCTCAGGGTCGTCGTCCGGCCGCGCGATGCCCGCGCGGGCACCGCGCGACCCAGTGTTGTCGATGTCGATCACGATGTGACCACCGAGGTCGGAGGAGCGGCGGGACGACCGGCCGCACGGGCGTCGAAGAGCCGGTCGAACACCTCGTCGCCGGTCGGCCGTCCCGGCGGGCGCACGGACCGCAGCACGTAGGTGAGGACCGCCTCCAGCCACAGCGGGTCCTCGCCGGGCGTGCGGTTGTGCAGCCACACCCTCAGGGCGGCCGCACCCGCGAAGCACTGCTCGTAGCGGCTCGCCAACGCGAAGGCCTCCGGCGGTACGTCCTGGGAGGCGGGCGGGCTCAGCGCCAGCTCGCGGTGGAGCCGGTCGCAGCTGTCGGTGAGCTCCTCGGCGAGCTCGGCCACGCGTGCGGGCGCCTGTCCCGCGGACGCCAGCACACGCGCTTCACCGCTCGCGGTGTGCAGGCTCTGCGTGAGGCTGCACCCGCCGCGCGCCAGCAGGCTCAGCCGGTCGAGCCGGGCCGGGGGCGGCGGGGCCGACAGGTCGGCGGCACGGCCGACGGCCTCCTCGTCGGCGGTGCCCTTCTGATGCCCGCGGGCCAGCACCGGGAAGTGGTTGATCAGGACGTGCTGGTTGACGAAGGTGCTCCCGTCGAAGATGCCGACCACCCGGTGGTCGCGTTCCAGCTTCTGGAACGCCCCGTGCTCGTGGATCTCGGTGAGGAACGCGCGGGCGCCCAGCAGCTCGCCGCAGGCGGCGATCAACTCGTCGACGCGGGTGGGGACGTACGACTTGGCCACCGCGGAAATGACGGTCATCTCCTGAGGCAGGGTGTGCACGCTGCGGGCCGCCAGCACGCTCACGATCTCGGCGGCGTAGAGCGCCGCGTACGCCTCTCCGAGCACGCGGCGTACGTGCGGCAACTCGATCAGCCGACGGCCGTAGAGCTCGCGTCGCTCGGCGAACTCCTCGGCCAGCCGCACCGCCTGGTCGGCGGCGCCGAGCGACAGGGCCGTAACTGCGGTCCGGGTGAGCTGCAACGCCTTGAGCACGATCTCCAGGCCGGCGCCCTGCTCGCCGATCAGCGCGTCGGCCGGGAACGGGCAGTCGTCCAGCGCGATCCCGCTGATGTCGGCGCCCCGGATGCCGTGCGTGGGCACCTTGGGCAGCGGCCGCCAACGGTCCGCCGGGAGCCGCCGTTTGTCGGCCAGCAGCAGGCTGAAGCCGCGCGGCCCGCCCTCCGGGCGGGTGCGCACGAGAAGGCAGAGCAGCGGGGCGCGGGTGGCGTTGTTGATCAGCCACTTCTCGCCGTGTACGCGAAAGCCGCCGGGCTCCGGCGTGGCGGTCATCTCGCCGGCGAGCAGGTCACTGCCGTGGCCGCGCTCGGTCAGGCCCCACGACACCGGCGCCCCGGCGATGATGTCGGCGCCGAGCTCGCGTGCCTGCTCGGGACGGCCCGCCAGCCACATGCAGACGCCCCCGAGAAACGTTTTGCCGTGCCCGATCGCGACCGTCAGGTCGCGGCGCGCCACCGCCCGCAGCGCCGCGAGGAGCTCGGCGTAGCGGGTCAGCGCCCCGCCGAACTCGGCCGGCACGTACAGGCGCGGCAGCCCCATCCGGTCGAGCTCCCGGCAGATGTCGGCGGGGAACCGCTCACCGCGGTCCAGCTCGGCGCTGCGGGCGAAGGAGAGGGGCGCCGCGGGGTCGGCGGGATCGCCGAGCGCCCGGTCGAAGCCGTCGAGGTCGACCCGGCCGGCGTCGATCAGCAGGTCGGTCACCGTCACGAGGCGTCACCGCCCGCGTCGCCCAGCCGGGTGCGTACGGCTGAGGTGTCACCGGCCGCTGTGTCGTCCAGTCGGGTGCGTACGGCTGAGGTGTCACCGGCCGC